>CAXYUC010000069.1:0-21983 GCA_964292075.1 uncultured Mycolicibacter sp. | reverse complement strand
CGCCCGACCCGCCGCGCTGACCCGGTCATGATGATGGTGTTATTGCTCGCGGCGGTGGCCGCCCTGGCCTATTGGCGGGGTGGCCACCGCCGCCCAGACCATGACGACGCGGCGGGCTTGCCGCCCTGGCTGGTGGCCGTCGGGGCGGCCTTAGGTGTGATCCTGCTGGTCAGCCTGTTCGGGGGTGGGCCGGGGCCGATCGGCGGGCCAGGGCCGCTATGGGGTCCGGGCCCGATCTTCGGGCCGTAACGCATACCGGCGGTGCAGCTCAGCCCGCGAGCCGCTCAGCCAGCCGTTCGGTGAACTCGGCGACCTGTGCCGGGCTGTCCAGGGCATAACGGGCAGCGGTCGCACGATCGCCGTCGTCGTTGTGCCGCACCACAATTCCGGCGCCCGACAGTTCGGCAACCGCGTCGAACGCATCCTCGTCGGTGATGTCGTCGCCGAGGAACAGTGGTGTCGTCACGTCGGTCATCCGATCCAGCAGCCACTGCAGCGTGCGGCCCTTGTCCCAGTCGATCTCGGGGCGCAGCTCGATCACCTCGCGCCCGGTCGTGACCCGTAACCCGCGGCGCCGACCGGTCTCGCGCACCGCCGCCAGTACCTCGCCGACCCGATCCCGTGCGGCGTTGCGGTAGTGCACGGCGACGGCGAAGCGCTTGTGTTCCACGACGATTCCCGGGATCTCACCGAGCTGCTCGTTCAGCGAACCGGCCGCGGCGGCCAGCACCAACACGGCACCGGTGGCGGCGTCGTTTTGGTGGTGGGAGCCGTCCGGGCCGATCAGCTCGAAGCCGTGGCTGCCCGCGTACCAGATCCCGTCCAGTCCCACCCGCGTCCGAACGTCGGCCAGGTCGCGACCGGACAGCACCGCTACCGGGCATTGGGCGGTCAACGCGGCCAACGCGTCGACCGCGCCGGCCACCGGCCGGGCGGCGTCGGGATCGTCGACGATGTCCGAGAGCGTCCCGTCGAAATCGAAGAACACCGCGGGGTGGTCGAGGTCGCGCAACTCTCCAGCGTTCAAGGCCGTCATGGCATCAGGCAAGGCCGACATCGGCCGATCGCCGGTACGCACTGACACCGCGCCCGGCTCAGCCACCGTGGCGTCACCGCCGTCGCACGCCACGCCGATCACCAGGGCGAATCCAGCACGGCGAGCGGCGATTACCCCTGATTCGGAGTCGGTGAGCACCACGCAGCGGCCCGGCCGTACCGCCAACCCGGCGGCGGCAGCCACCAGTTCGGCGCTGGCCCTGTCGGAGCTATTGGGGCCCACCGCGGCTACCCGCACGCCGGCCCGCTGCAGCCGCTCGGTCAGCGCCGCCGTGTCGGCACCGCCGTCGAGGCGCAACAGCACCGCGTCATGCCGGCGCGGATCGATCGTGAACGGCATGCCAACCATGCCACCACGGTGCCACAGCCCGAGTCGGATTAGCGTGGTAGGGGTCTAGCGAGGTCGTCGAGCATAAGGAGAGCCCCGAATGTCGTCCACTTCCGGAATCCTGGTCGGTGTCGACGGATCGCCGTCGTCGGTGGCGGCCGTCGATTGGGCGGCGCATGACGCAGCGCTGCACAACCTGCCGCTGAACCTGGTTCACGTGCTGGCCCCGCCGGTGGTGATGACGTTCCCCGAGACACCGATGCCGCCCGGCTACACCGATTGGCAGCGCGAACAGGGCGAACATCACCTGCAAGAGGCCGTCCAGATCGCGGAGGCGGCCGGGGCGCCGCGGGTCGCCGCGGAGATCGTGGTGGGCTCCACGGTCCCGGTGCTGGTGGACATGAGCCGCGAGGCCTTCTGTCTGGTGGCCGGATCTCGTGGGCACGGGCCGCTGCGTCGCGTGTTTCTCGGCTCGGTCAGTTCGTCACTGATCCGGCACGCGCACTGCCCGGTTGCGGTCATCCACGAAGAGCATTCGGAAGATAGTTCGCGGCCTGACGCCGCACCGGTGGTGGTGGGCATTGACGGGTCCCCGGTGTCGGAGGCCGCGACGGCCCTGGCGTTCGAAGAGGCCTCGTTGCGCGGGGTGGAACTGATCGCGGTGTATGCCTGGCACGACACCGGACTGCTGGACTTTCCCGGCATCGACACGGCGGCGCTGGCGTCCGAAGGTGAGTTGGCCCTGGCCGAACGGTTGGCGGGCTGGCGGGAGCGCTACCCCGACGTCACGGTGCGTCGAGTGGTGGTCGATGACCGGCCGGCCGATCAACTCGTCGACCAATCCCAGGAGGCACAGCTGGTGGTGGTGGGCAGCCACGGCCGCGGCGGCTTCGCCGGCATGCTGCTGGGCTCGGTCAGCCAGGCAGTGGTGCAGTCCGCCCACGCACCGGTCGTCGTCGTTCGCCCGCCGTCATAACGGCCAGCGTCAGCTGACCGACACCGGGTCGGTCTGCGACCGCGACGCGAGCTGCTGCGCCACCGGACTCGGCCGCAACGGCACCCGCTGCGGCCACCAGAACCAGCGGCCCAGCAACGCGGCGATCGACGGCGTCATGAACGAGCGGATCACCAGGGTGTCGATGAGCAGGCCCAGGCCGATGGTGGAACCCACCTGACCGATCACGCGCAGGTCCGAGACCAGCATCGACATCATGGTGAACGCGAACACCAGACCCGCCGAGGTGACCACGGAGCCACTGCCGCCCATGGCGCGGATGATGCCCGTGTTGATTCCGCCGGGGAGTTCTTCCTTCATCCGGGACACCAGCAGCAGGTTGTAGTCCGAACCCACCGCCAACAGGATGATCACCGACATCGCCAGCACCATCCAGTGCAGGTCCAGGCCGATGATGTGCTGCCAGATCAGCACCGAGATCCCGAACGACGTGCCCAGGGAGAGCAGCACCGTGCCGACGATCACCGCCGAGGCGACCACGGCCCGGGTGATCAGCAACATGATGATGAAGATCAGGCACAGCGACGCGATGCCGGCGATGATCAGGTCGTAGGCCGACCCGTCCTTCATGTCCTTGAACATGGCGGCGGTGCCGCCGAGATAGACCTTGGCGCCTTCCAGCGGGGTGCCCTTGAGCGACTCGTGCACGGCGTGCTTGATCGGGGCGATGTGGCTGACGCCCTCCGGGGACATCGGGTCGCCCTCATGGCTGATGATGAACCGCACCGCATGCCCGTCGGGGGACAAGAACATCTTCATGCCGCGCTTGAAGTCCGGATTGTCGAACGCCTCCGGCGGCAGGTAGAACGAGTCGTCGTTCTTGGAGTCGTCGAACGCCTTGCCCATGGCGTTCTGGCCTTCCATCATCTTCTGCATCTGAAGCTGCAGGCCTTCCATGGTGGACTGCATCTTCAGCTGGGTGACCCGCATGTTGGACATCGTCTCGATCATCGGCGGCATGATCTCGAGCATCCGCGGGATCAGCCGGTCGAGGTTGTCGATGTCGGGCAGGACCTTTTCGAAATCCTCGGTCATCTGGTCGAGGCCGTCCATGACGTCGAAGATCGACCGGATCGACCAGCAGATCGGGATGTCGAAGCAGTGCGGCTCCCAGTAGAAGTAGCTGCGCATCGGTCGCCACATGTCGTCGAAGTCGGCGATCTCGTCGCGCATCTTCTGGATGTCGTCGAGCATGGTGTGCATCTTGAGGTCCATGCTGTGCGTGGTCTCGGACATCGCGCGGGTGACTTCGAGCATCTGCTTCATACTCTCGATGGAGACGGCCATGTCGTCGCCCATCTTGAGCATGTTCTTCATGCTGTCGAGCTGGTACTTCATGTTCAACTGCTGGGTGGTGCCCTGCATGCTTATCGCGAACGGGATCGTGGTGTGCTCGATCGGTGTGCCCAGCGGCCGGGTGATGGTCTGCACCCGCCCGATACCCGGCACCTCGAACACCCGCTTGGCGATCCGGTTGATCACCAGGAAGTCGGCCGGGTTGCGCATGTCGTGGTCGGTCTCGATCATCAGCAGTTCCGGACTCATCCGGGCCTGGGAGAAGTGCCGGTCCGCGGCGGCGTAGCCGATGTTGGCCGGCACGTAAGCCGGCAGGTACTGCCGGTCGTTGTAGTTGGTCTTGTACCCCGGCAGCGTGAGCAGGCCGATCAGGCAGACCGCCGTGGTGGCCACCAGCACCGGCCCCGGCCAGCGCACGATCATCGCGCCGATCCGCCGCCAGGTGCGGATCCGCATCGCCCGCTTGGGTTCTAGCATGCCGAAGCGGCTGGCCACCGCCACCACTGCGGAGCCGAAGGTGAGTGCCGCGAGGACCACGACCACCATGCCGATCGCCAGCGGAACACCCAGCGACTGGAAGTAGGGCAGTCGAGTGAAGTGCAGACAGAAGGTCGCACCGGCGATGGTCAGACCCGAGCCCAGGATCACGTGCGCGGTGCCGTGATACATGGTGTGGAAGGCCGATTCCTTGTCCTCGCCGAGCGCTCGCGCCTCCTGATAGCGGCCCAGCAGGAAGATCGCATAGTCCGTCGAAGCGGCGATGGCCAATGTCACCAGCAGGTTCACCGCGAACGTCGACAGGCCGATGATGTTGTAGTAGCCGAGCACGGCCACCACACCGCGTGCCGCGCTCAGCTCGAACACCACCATGCCCAGCACCAACAGCACGGTGCCGATCGACCGGTAGATGGACAGCAACATCGTGATGATCACCACGAACGTCAGCGCGGTGATGACCTTCAGGCTTTTGTCGCCGGCGATGTGCTGATCGGCGTTGAGGGCGGCCCCGCCGGTGACGTAGGCGTGCACCCCCGCGGGGGCCGGGGTGTCGGCGATGATCTGCTGGACGGCCTCGACCGACTCGTTGGCCAGGGTCTCGCCCATGTTGCCGGCCAGATACACCTGGACGTAGGCAGCCTTGCCGTCCGGGCTCTGCGACCCCGCCGCGGTCAGCGGGTCGCTCCAGAAGTCCTGGATGTGCTCGACGTGGGTGTGGTCGGCCTCCATCTTGGTGACCAGTTGGTCGTAATACTTGTGCGCGTCGTCGCCGAGCGGCTGGTCGCCTTCGATAACCACCATCGCCGAGCTGTCCGATTTGAACTCGTCGAACACCTTGCCGATGCGCATCATCGCGATCATCGAGGGAGCGTCTTTGGGGGCCATCGACACCGCGCGCATCTTCCCGACCTCGTCGAGCTGCGGCACGATGACGTTCACCAGCACGGTGAGCGCCAACCAGGCCAGAATGATGGGCACTGCGAGCCGGCGGATCCATGCCGGGATGCCGCCGCGCTTGGGCTGCTGGGTGGCTGGCAGCGTGTCGGTCGGGGTGTCGGCGTTGGGGTCGTTGGTGTGCTTGCTCATGCGGATTTCACAATGCAGAAGGTCTGGGCGCTCACGGGGCCGGTGGCGATTCTTTCTTCTTTGATGACGCCGTCGATGGTGACGCGGCAGCCGATGGTGGCGCCGTCACCTTGGGCGACGATGTTGGGGCTCACCGCCGGGTTGGTGGTCGACAGGGTCAGTGACCACGGCAGGCTGGCGCCGTCGATCCGCTGCGGCGTGGCGTCCAGGTCCAGATAGTTGATGTCGGCATAGGTGCCGTCCGGGCTGAAGATGTCGTAGACCACGACCTTGGGGTGAAACGGCTTGGTGTCCTCGAACGGGACGGTCCCATTGCCGCTGTCGTCGGCTCCGAAGAAGCCGCGAACTCGCTGCACGGTGAACCCCCCTACCGCGACGACTATGACGATGAGCAGGGGTAACCACGCGCGTCTGAGAGCGCCGAACATGAAAGCAGTGGCCCTTTCGCATCGTGCCGGAATCTGACACAGATTAGTGCATCAAAGTTCTTTTTCACACCCACCCCAGACTATTTCGTACATATGTTCGATATCTTGATGGGTGTGAGCTGGGGTGGCGGGCCGCCGAGCTGGGCGGAAATGGAACGTGTTCTAGATGGTAAGCCTCGTCACACCGGTGATGCGGTCGGTGTGTCGACGGATCGCGGCCTGTCGGCCCCGCAGGTCGAGCCGCTTCGGCCGGCTGGGCGGACAGTGTCTTTTCCGCCCTACGCCGAGTTACACGCCCATTCGGCGTACAGCTTTCTGGACGGGGCCAGCAACCCGCAGGAGCTGGTCGCCGAGGCTGCCCGGCTGGGCCTGCGGGCGATCGCGCTGACCGATCACAACGGTTTGTACGGGGTGGTGCGGTTCGCCGAGGCAGCCAAGGAGCTGGGCGCTGCGGGCCTGGAGATAGGCACCGTGTTCGGCGCCGAGTTGTCGCTGGGGCGGGTGGCCCGTACCGATGACCCGGACCCGCCCGGCCCGCACTTGCTGGTGCTGGCCCGCGGCCCGGAGGGCTATCGGCGGTTGTCACGGCAGATCGCCGCCGCGCACCTGGCCGGCGAGAAGGGCAGGCCGCGTTTCGATCTGGATGCGCTGACCGAGGCGGCGGGCGGGCACTGGCACATCCTGACCGGCTGCCGTAAGGGGCACGTCCGCCAGGCGCTGGCCACCGGCGGCCCGGATGCGGCCGCCGCCGCGCTGGCCGACCTGGTGGACCGGTTCGGGGCCGCGCGGGTCAGCGTGGAGCTGACCCGGCATGGGGATCCGTGCGACGACGAACGCAATGCGGCGCTGGCCGGCCTGGCGCCCCGGTTCGGGGTGGGGCTGGTGGCCACCACCGGCGCGCATTTCGCCCGGCCGGACCGGGCGCGGCTGGCGATGGCGATGGGGGCGATCCGGGCCCGGCAGTCCCTGGATGCCGCCGCCGGCCGGCTGGCCCCGCTGGGTGGCTCGCATCTGCGCTCCGGCGCGGAGATGGCCCGGTTGTTTGCGCAATATCCCGGGACGGTCACGGCCGCAGCCGAACTCGGCGAGCAGTGCGCCTTCGCGCTGCAGCTCATCGCCCCGCAGCTGCCACCCTTCGAGGTGCCGGCCGGGTATACCGAGGACAGCTGGCTGCGCCGGTTGACCCTGGCCGGCGCGCGGAAGCGTTACGGGTCACCCGCGCAGACGCCGAAAGCGTATGCGCAGATCGATCATGAACTGAATATCATTGCCCAGCTGGGATTTCCGGGCTATTTCCTGGTGGTACACGACATCACCCGGTTCTGCCGGGCCAGCGACATCCTGTGCCAGGGCAGGGGATCGGCGGCCAACTCCGCGGTCTGCTACGCCCTCGGTGTCACCGCGGTGGATCCGGTCGGTAACGGGCTGTTGTTCGAACGATTCCTGTCGTCGGAACGTGATGAGCCCCCCGACATCGATATCGACATCGAGTCGGACCGGCGCGAAGAAGTCATCCAGTATGTCTACGAGCGCTACGGGCGTGACTACGCCGCTCAGGTCGCCAACGTCATCACCTACCGGGGCCGCGGCGCGGTGCGCGACATGGCTCGGGCCCTGGGTTATTCACCGGGACAGCAGGACGCTTGGAGTAAACAGGTCGGCCGATGGCATGGGGTGGCTGAATCCTCGGATACGGAAGGCATTCCCGAATCGGTGATCGACTTAGCAACTCAGATCGCCGACCTACCTAGGCATCTGGGCATCCACTCCGGCGGCATGGTGATCTGTGACCGCCCGATCGCCGACGTGTGCCCGGTGGAATGGGCGCGCATGCCTGGTCGCAGCGTGCTGCAGTGGGACAAAGATGACTGTGCAGCCATCGGTTTGGTGAAATTCGACCTGCTCGGCCTGGGCATGCTCTCGGCGCTGCACTACATGAAAGACCTGGTGGCGCAGCATAAGGGCGTCGAGGTGGACCTCGCCCGGATCGATCTGTCCGAGCCCGCGGTGTACGAGATGCTGACGCGGGCGGATTCCGTCGGGGTGTTTCAGGTGGAATCGCGCGCCCAAATGGCCACCCTGCCGAGGCTGAAGCCCGACAAGTTCTACGACCTGGTGGTGGAGGTCGCGCTGATCCGGCCGGGACCGATCCAGGGCGGCTCGGTGCACCCCTACATCCAGCGGCGCAATGGCCGGGCCTCAGTCGCATACGAGCACCCGTCGATGGAGGCTGCGCTGCACAAGACGTTGGGGGTGCCACTGTTTCAGGAACAGCTGATGCAATTGGCCGTCGACTGCGCGGGGTTCTCGCCGGCCGAAGCCGATCAGCTGCGCCGGGCCATGGGTTCTAAACGGTCCACCGAGCGGATGCGGCAGCTGCGCGACCGGTTCTACAGCGGCATGGCCGAGTGCCACGGCATCACCGGTGAGGTGGCGATGAGGATCTACGAGAAGCTGGAAGCCTTTGCCAACTACGGATTTCCGGAGAGCCACGCGATGAGCTTCGCGTCGCTGGTGTTCTACTCGGCCTGGTTCAAGCTGCACTACCCAGCGGCTTTCTGCGCTGCGCTGCTGCGGGCCCAGCCGATGGGTTTTTACTCGCCGCAGTCATTGGTGGCCGATGCCCGCCGGCACGGGGTCGTGGTGCACGGCCCGGACGTCAACGCCAGCCTGGCGCACGCCACGCTGGCCGAAGCCGGGACGCAGGTCCGGATCGGCTTGGGTGTCGTCCGTAGTGTCGGTGTTGATCTTGCCGAGCGGCTGGTGGCTGACCGCGAAGCGCATGGGCCGTTCGCTTCACTGCCGGATCTGACGGCTCGGGTTCAGCTTTCGGCGGCGCAGGCCGAGGCGTTGGCGACGGCCGGCGCATTCGACTGCTTCGGCAGGCCGCGCCGCGAGGCACTGTGGACAGCCGCGGCAGCGGCGAGGCAACGGCCGGACCGGCTGCCCGGGGTGGGGGTGGCGACGCACGCCCCAGCACTGCCCGGGATGAGCGCGATCGAGCTGGCCGCCGCCAACGTATGGGCCACCGGGGTATCCCCAGACAGCTACCCGACGCAGTTCCTGCGCGCCAATCTCGATGCGCTCGGGGTGATCCCCGCCGACCAGCTGCTGAGCGTGCCCGACGGCACCCGGGTGCTGGTGGCCGGGGCGGTGACGCACCGGCAACGGCCCGCGACCGCCCGCGGGGTCACGTTCGTCAACCTCGAGGACGAGACCGGGATGGTCAACGTGCTGTGCACGCCGGGGGTGTGGACGCGGCATCGACGGCTGGCGCAGACCGCCACGGCACTACTGATCCGCGGGCGGGTGCAGAACGCCAGTGGGGCGGTCACCGTGCTGGCCGATCGGTTGGGCGCCCTTGAGTTGACTGTGAGTTCACGCTCCCGGGACTTCCGGTAGCCGCCGACGGTAACCTCCATCCATGAACCTCAACTTGTCCGCAGACGAAGTCCTGACCACCACGCGATCGGTCCGCAAACGCCTCGACCTGGACAAGCCGGTTTCCCGCGAGGTACTGATGGAATGTCTCGAGATCGCCCTGCAGGCACCCACCGGATCCAACGCTCAGGGCTGGCAGTGGATGTTCGTCACCGACCCGGTCAAGAAGCAGGCGCTTGCCGACATCTACCGCGCCAACGCTGTGCCGTATCTGAACCGGATGAAGCCCGACTACGACGAGGGCGACGTACGCGGCGAGCGAATGGAGTTCGTCAGCGGCTCGGCCCGCTATCTGGCCGAGAACCTGCAGGACGTACCGGTGCTGATGATTCCGTGCCTGGAGGGCAAGCCGGAGACGGGGTCGCTGGGGTTCGGCGCATCGTTCTGGGCGTCGCTGTTCCCGGCCGCGTGGAGCTACTGCCTGGCGCTGCGCAACCGTGGACTGGGTTCCTGCTGGACGACGCTGCACCTGCTCGGGGACGGCGAGCAGCAGGCCGCCGAGGTGCTCGGTATCCCGCACGAGGAGTACAGCCAGGGCGGGCTGTTCCCCATCGCCTACACCCAGGGCACCGACTTCAAGCCGGCCAAGCGACTGCCGGCCGAGCAGGTGGCGCACTTCGACAGCTGGTGATCAGATCCCGCCGGCGAACCCCTGCTGGCGCCACGCCTCATAGGCGGCGATCGCGGCGGCATTCGACAGGTTCAGCGAGCGCCGGCCGGGCAGCATCGGGATACGCAGCTGTGCGGTGATATGCGGGTCGGCCAGCGTCGCCTCGTCCAGTCCGTCGGGCTCCGGCCCGAACATCAGCACGTCGCCGGCTCGGTAGGCAACGTCGGCGAAGGAGGTCTGGGCGTGCGCGGTGAAGGCGAACACCCGGGCGGGCATCAGCGCCGCCCAGGCATCCGGCAGCGACGCATGTACGGTCACCGATGCCAGGTCGTGGTAATCCAGCCCGGCGCGGCGCAGCTTGGGCTCGGACAGGTCGAAGCCCAGCGGCTCGACCAGATGCAGCTGCGCGCCGGTGGCCGCCACCATGCGGATCGCGTTGCCGGTATTGGGCGGGATGCGCGGTGAGTAGAACAGCACGTTGAACACAACACGCCATCCTTGCGGTTAACGGGTCGAACCGCTCCCAACGGCCGGCGCGCGTCGGTGGGCCGCGCGCCTTCAGCGACTCACGGGAGCGCGTCGAGCAGGTCGGTGTCGGTCGTGGCACCCGCGGTTTCGGCGGTACGCGCCGACGTCGGTTGATGGTTCTCGGCCAGCCAGCGCTCGGTGTCGATAGCGGCTGCGCAACCCGAAGCGGCGGCGGTGATCGCCTGGCGATACCTGCGGTCCACCAGGTCGCCGGCCGCGAAGACGCCGGCCAGGGACGTGCGTGTGCTGCCGGGCTGGGCCAACACGTAGCCGTCGGAGTCGACGGCCACCTGATCGCGCACCAACGCCGAACGCGGGTCGTGACCGATCGCAACGAACACACCGGTCACCGGGAGTACCGACTCGACACCCGTGGCGTCGCGCAAGCGCAGTCCGGTGACCGTCTCGCTGCCTTCGACGGCGACGACCGTGCTGTTGGTGACGAACCGGACCTTGTCGTCGGCGCGGGCCCGGGTCACCATGATTCGGGAGGCGCGGAACTCGTCACGGCGGTGGACCAGTGTCACGCTCCGGGCGAATCGGGTCAGGAAGACGGCCTCCTCCATCGCCGAGTCGCCGCCACCGATCACTGCGATGTCCTGGTCGCGGAAGAAGAATCCGTCACACGTCGCGCACGAACTCACCCCGCGCCCGAGCAGTGCCTGTTCGCCGGGGACATTCAAGTACCGCGCCGCCGCACCCATCGCCAGGATGACGGCCCGTGCTCGATGGGTTTCGCCGTCGGCGGTGACAACCGATTTGACCGGGCCGGCCAGGGATACCGAGTCGATGTCTTCGGTGCGCAGTTCCGACCCGAATCGCAGCGCCTGCTCTCGCATCCGATCCATCAGCTCGGGGCCGGTGATCCCCTCGGGGAAACCCGGGTAGTTCTCCACCTCGGTGGTGGTCATCAGCGCACCGCCGAACGATGTGCCCTCGAATACCAGCGGCGCCAATTGCGCACGTGCGGTGTATAGGGCAGCCGTGTAGCCGGCTGGACCGGAACCGATGACGATCACGTCGTTGACGCTGGTCGTGGCAGTCATTATGGGCCTTTCAGTTTGAGCCAACCTCCGTCGTCCACGGATATCGGCCAAACGCAATTTGATCAATGATCTCGCCGTGAGGCTACCCTAGACGTCGCACGTCATTTTGTGACGAACAGGTAACGTATTCCGCACACACAACCGGTAGCTGTAGGGTCACAAAGCGCCGAGGTATAGCGTCAACGACGCAATTGGATTAACGCCACGCCGGGGTCAACGAGGGTTTGTAACAATTAAATGTTGTGATTCACCGGCCCGGTCGAATCCGCGGAGGCCTGCCCGAAACCCTCCGTGGCCTGGGTTAATGTAACCCAGGCGGGCATTCTCTCGCTGGCTGAGTGCACGATAAACATCGGTCGGCCCGCTAATTTTGATGGCGATAGTTCTTCAATTTGCCGGGGCGGTCGCTCACTGGTAATCGACAGCAATTATTACGGAGCCCATGAACTAGCGGGCGTACTGTCCACGGCGACCTGCTTACGGCTGCTAGGAGTTTGAATGACGCATCGTCATCAAATTGTTGACTGGAATCCAGAAGATATCGCTGCCTGGGAAAACGGCAACAAGAAGATCGCGCGGCGCAACCTGTTTTGCATGATGGCCGCCGACCACGTCGCCTTCTCGATCTGGGCGCTCTGGTCGGTCATGGTGCTGTTCATGCCGCAATCCGAGTACGGGATCGGGACCGGCGACAAGTTGCTGATCAGTGCCACCGCCACCTTGACCGGGGCCGCGCTGCGGATCCCCTACACCCTGGCGGTGGCGCGATACGGCGGTCGCAACTGGACGGTGTTCTCGGCGTTGCTGCTGCTCATCCCGACCGTCTGGACCATTCTCCTGTTGGCCAACCCGGGCCAACCTCTGTGGATGTACGTGATATGCGCCGCACTAACAGGATGCGGAGGCGCCAACTACGCCGCGTCGCTGGCGAACATCAACGCCTTCTACCCGCACCGGCTCAAGGGCGGGGCACTGGGTCTCAGCGCCGGCATCGGCAACCTAGGAGTGGCCGGCGTCCAGGTGGTGGGCCTGGTGGTCCTCAGCACCGTCGGGAGCAAACCGTACTGGGTATGTAGCGTCTACCTCGTTCTTTCGGTAGCCGTGGCGATAGCGGCGGCGCTGTTCATGGACAACCTGGACCACGCCATCGAGGTGGATACGCTGGGGATCATCCTGCGCGTACCGGACACCTGGGTCCTTGCGCTGCTCTACGTCGGCACCTTCGGGACGTTCATCGGATTCTCGTTCGCATTCGGGCAGGTGCTGACGGTCAATTTCATCGCGGCAGGACAAGGCGTCAAGGAGGCGTCATTGCACGCTGCCCAGTACGCGTGGATCGGGCCGCTGCTGGGGGCGCTGTCACGGATCTATGGTGGCCGACTGTCGGATCGGGTCGGCGGCAGCAGGGTCACCTTTGTCGTCTTCGTCGGGATGATCGCCACCACGGCCGCATTGATCGCCATCAGTATCCACAGTGATCACTCTGCGGGCCATACCACCGCCGGCACCATGGTCGGATACGTCACGTGCTTGCTCTGTCTGTTCACGCTGGCCGGATTCGGCAAGGGCTCGGTGTTCAAGATGATTCCCGCGGTCATCGAAGCGCGCAGTCACTCGCTGGGTATCGATGAGACCGAACGCCGCCATTGGTCGCGGAGCGCGTCAGGGGCGTTGATCGGGTTTGCCGCGGCAACCGGGGCGGCCGGCGGTGTCGGCGTGGACATGGCTTTGCGCGCGTCGTACCACAGCACCGGATCGGACACATCGGCTTTCTGCCTGTTCCTGGTGATCTACGCCGCGGCCGCCGCGATCACCTGGCTGGTGTACGTGCGCCGGCCCTATGCCAGTCGGTCGGTCATGCCGGGACGAACTGTCGTCGAGCCGCTGGCCACGGTAGGTGCGGTGGCGGCCAGTGAGGTGTTGGTCGGAATGCCGATTTCCGGAGAAGAAGCCCGCTGATACGCCGGCGCCGACCTGCCAGGGTGGTGCCGAGACTTGACCGGAAGGAGGGAGTGACGGGTGATGGTCGACAGCTGCAGTGGAGTAGGCAAGGGGCGTGGCGTCATAGTCCGTCGGCATTTCCTACCTTCAATGCCCCAAAGCAAAGCCACGGTTGAGGGATGCCTGCAACGCCGCCGTCATCGGCAATGGCGGACCCGGGGTTCCTAGCAATCGGTCCGGCTAATCGGACGCACGCGGCGCCACTGCGCGGCTCGATGCCGCAACGCGTCACGTCGACGAAGCCAAGGCGTGTGAACCCGCTGACCAGCAACGAGGGTGAGCACTCTGTGTGATGGCCGGTCAATGGTCCCCTGCAATGTCGCAGGAGTCGAGTCTGGCGCAGCAGTGTGGCTGCGCGGCGGTCCAACCGACCCGGTGCGTCGTGAGTCGGCGCGGCGGCCCGCTTGCCCATTCTTCGGGCAACGAATTCAGTCCTTTCGAATACACGAAATGGTGCAGCTCGCCGATGCGCGGCCGCAGTCCTATCGCCGGTGGTAACCGGTCGAGACAAACATTTGACCCTGGTCGAGAGAGGACTCGAGAAAGTGGATTTTGGGAATTTACCGCCGGAAGTCAATTCGGCCCGGATGTATGCCGGGCCGGGCTCAGGCCCGCTGGTGGCGGCTGCCGGGGCGTGGGACGGGTTGGCGGGGCAACTCGAAACCGCGTCACGCACCTACGCCCGGGTGATCGCGACACTGGAGGAGGAGGGGTGGTCCGGCTGGTCGTCGGAGGCGATGGCCACTGCCGTGAAGCCGTACGTGATGTGGATGACAACGCTGGGGTCCCAGGCCGCCGAGGCGGCCACCAAGGCCCGGGCGGCAGCGGTCGCCTACCAGCACGCCTTCGCCGCAACCGTGCCCCCCAAGCTGGTCGCCGCCAACCGCGCCGAGTTCGCGAACCTGGTGGACACCGACTACCTCGGCTGCAATACCACCGCGATCGCCGCCGTCGAGGCCGCTTACGCCGTGATGTGGGCCCAAGATGCCGCGGCGATGTACTCCTATGCCGCCTCATCGTCCGCCGCGACCAGGCTGACCGTCCTCACCGCACCGCCGCAGACCACCAACCCGGGCGGTCAAAGTGGCCAGGCGGCTGCGGTGGGGCAGGCCGTCGGCTCCACCACCGCCGGCAACGCCCAGGCGTCCGTGTCGCAGCTGATTTCGGCGGTCCCCCACGCGCTGCAAACTTTGGCGACAGGAGGCTCCGCCTCCTCGGTTTCGGCAGCGGTTCCGTCAGCCCCCGGGGCGTTTTCCTCGCTGCTGAGCACCATGAGCGGGATCAACACGTTCTCCGGCCCGGTGTCGCTGGCCGCGGGTTTGAGCCGTACCTGGTCGTCGGCGGGCAGTTTCGGATACGCCGCCAAGCGGGACTACGAAACGCAGATCGCAGCGAAGGAACCCAAGCCGGAGCCGCAGGCGCCGCTGGCGCCGCTGGCGCCGCCGAGCGAGGGTAACGTCCCCGCGGCGCGTCCGTCCGGCATCGGTGCTCCGGCGATGGCCAGTCTGGGCGGAGCGGGACTGGTCGGCAGATTGTCGGTGCCGAACGGCTGGGCGCCGGCGGTGCCGGCGGCGCCGGTCAGTAACGAGCCGGTGTGGCTGCCCGAGACCAATCTCGCGGCGGCCCCCGCCGCGGAGGCGAGCCCGCCCGTGCTCAGTGGTGCGCCCACGGCGGGTATCGGCGGGGCGGCGGGTGCGGCGAGCCGCGCCACGGTGAGCAGCGTCTTGCGCGTGGGTCCTCGCCGCTTCAAAATGCCCCGCCCGTCGTTCGGAGGCTAGCGACCCGAGCAAGGCTGCCGGCAAATCCGGCTGTGCTGCGGTCGCGTGCACGGACATCGTGAAAGGAAGGGTCCATGGTTGATTTCGGGGCATTGCCGCCGGAGATCAACTCTGCGCGTATGTATTTCGGTCCTGGGGCGGCGCCGATGATGGCTGCCGCGGCGGCGTGGAACGAGCTGGCCGTGGAGCTGGGTGCGGCGGCCTGCGCATGTGCGGCCGCGACCGTGGATCTGAGGGAGACTTGGGAGGGCCCGTCGTCCGCGTCGATGGAGATGGCCATCGAACCCTACATCGCGTGGATCAACGAGACTGCGGCCCAGGCTGAACAGTCGGCCATCCAGGCCACTGCCGCAGCCGCCGCCTATGAAGCCGCTTTCGCCGTCACCGTGCCTCCACCGGTGATCGAGGCCAACCGGACACTGTTGATGTCGCTGATCGCGACCAACTTCCTGGGGCAGAACAGCTCAGCGATCGCTGCTGCGGAAGCGGCGTATGCCGAGATGTGGGCGCAAGACGCCGCGGCGATGTACGGGTATGCCGCATCCTCCTCGGCGGCGACCACGCTCACCCGGTTCAACCAAGCACCGAAAGTCACCAGCCAGTCCGCCGCGGCGGCGCGAGCGGCTGGCAGCGCCGCCGCCGGAGAGGCCCGGACTGTGGTGTCGCAGCTGATGTCGGCGTTGGGTCAGCAGCTGCACAGTCTGGCATCGGCGGGGCCGCTGAGTGCGGGCACGACCAGCTCCGGCACGGAGGGTGCGCTGTCGCCGTTGCTCACGGCATTCAGTGACTTCAACATTCTGACCGGCCCGATCAACCCCGTCTGGCAGTGGACCTATGCGGCGTTCAGGCAGGGACATTTCATCCTGAGGGCGAAAGCGGACTTCGAGCGCCACGCCGGTGGCGGTTCCGGCGAAGCCCCCCGGCTCGTGGAGACCGCCCCGGCGTCCCGGCCGCCTGCGCCCGCATCGCGCGGACCGGTCGACGCTGTTATCGGGCGGGCGACTCTGGTCGGCAAGCTGTCGGTTCCGCCGGCCTGGGCGTCGGCGGAGTCGGCGTCTGATGCAGTGGCCGAGATGCCACGTGCCGTGGGAACCGGCTTCCGAGCTCTGCCGGGATGGGCGCATGCGCCGACGAACACGCCCGCCGGATTCCCCCCGGGGGCTATCAGCTCGATACGGGCTGCCCCGGCGGCGGGCAAAAAGGTGTTGGCCATGCGGGATCGTCGGTTCAAGATGCCGCGCCCCGCCACCGGTGGATAGCCGTCAATCATGTTCGGCGAGTATTCGCAACAGTGCCGCCTTGCCCTTGGTACCGGTGATCCGGGTTACCGGCTCACCGTCCCTGAACAGGATCAGTGTCGGGATCGAGGAGATCTGGAACTGCCGGGCGGTCTCGGGATTGGCGTCGACATCGAGTTTGGCGACCACGAGCTGGTCGGCCTTCTCTCCGGCGATCTCTTCGAGCACCGGGGCGATCATCTTGCACGGACCGCACCAGGTAGCCCAGAAATCAACGAGCACAGGGAGTTTGCTGGACAGCACATCCGAGGTGAAGGAAGCGTCGGTGACGGTCACTGTGGCGGGATCGTTGATGTCGGGCATCGTGGAAGTCCTGTCGATTCTCGATTTGTTGCCGCTCTCGGCCGAAGCGGTCATCGGAGCGGTTGGCGTTGCTGGGATCAGGCGGCGGCCGGCTGAGCCAGCGCCCGGTCGTAGCGGTTCGCCACCGTCTCGGCGACGAGCGGATGCGCCCCCAACGGTGCCGCAAGCGGAATCCTGCTCTCCGCAGCAAATTTCACCACACGGTCAAGCAAAAGACCCGGAGCCAGGAACCAGGGTGCGATCACCACCCGGCGGATCCCGCGTCGACGCAACTGTTCTACGGCTTGCCCCGGCGTCCTGCCCGATCCGGTCACGAACGCGGTCGTCGCTGCGGCCCAACAGGTATCGGCGGCCAGCTTGGAAGCTACCTGAAGAGTCCGGGCATTCGCCTCGGCAACGGAAGATCCCACCGCGGTCACCACCACGCCGAGCTCGGTGTCGAATTTGGAGACGCCCAGTTCAGCCAACCGGTCGTGCATCACGGTGATCAACCGGTCGTCCTCACCGAGCGGGTCCGCATTTCGCAGCGCGGTCCGGCAATTCCTCACCTGCTCGGGAATGTCGATGCGGGCGTGATAGGCGCTCGACAGCAGGAACGGCGTCAGCACTGCTCGCCGCCCGATCGGCAGCGCGGCGAGAACGTCCCGGAGACTCGGTGCATTGTGCTCCAAGAACGCCACCTGCACGTCCAGCCGCGGACGGCTCTCGGCCAACCGGTCGGCCACGGAGCGCAGGTTCGCCGCTGATCGCGGATCTCTGCTCCCGTGAGCGGCCAGAATGAGCGGAGTCATGAGGAGTGCAGCCCGCACTCGGTCTTGTTGCTACCCTGCCAGCGCCCGCTGCGCGGATCTGAACCCGGCGCCGGCTTGGCGGTGCACGGAGCACAGCCGATCGACGGATAACCCTCGTCCACCAGCGGATTGACCAGTATGTGATGCTCAGTGATGTAGTCTGCCATGTCCTGGTCCGACCAGGCGGCGATCGGATTGATCTTGACCAGGTGGAACTGTTCGTCGTAGGAGATCAGCGGTGCGTTGGCGCGGGTCGGCGCCTCCACCCGGCGCAACCCGGTCACCCATGCCGAGTAGTTGCGAAGTGTTCTGGACAACGGCTCGACCTTGCGCAGCCGGCAGCACAACGCAGGATCGCTGGCGAACAGATCCTTGCCGTAGGCGGCGTCCTGCTCGGCCACGGTCTGCTCCGGTAGGACATTCACCACCTCGATGTCGTAGGCCGCCATCGCCGCGTCGCGGGTGCCGATGGTTTCCGCGAAGTGGTACCCGGTGTCCAAGAACAACACCGGAACTCCGGGGCGAACCTTGGCAGCCAGGTCGACGAGCACCGCATCCGCCATGTTCGACGCCACCACGTATCCGCAAGCGTCGTCCCCGCCGAAGTTCTCGTCGGTCCAGCGCAGCAGCTCGATGGCTGTCGCATCGACGAGCTCAGCTGCCCCGCGGGCCGCGAGTTCACGCAACTTGGATTCGTCCAACGTATTCTCCTTGATGCTCAACGCAGTTCCGCCTCTTCTACCCGGATCGCCCACTGGGCGAAGCGCTCGCCGTCTTCCCGCTGGTCCACGAACTTGCGCACCACTCGGTCGATGTAGTCGCCGAGTTCATCGCTGGTGATCTTGTGCTGGCGCAGTTTTCGGCCGAACCCGCTGTCGGCGCCGATGCTTCCCCCGAGGTGCACCTGGAAGCCCTCGACCGAGTTACCGTTGCCGTCGTCGACCAGCTGGCCTTTGAATCCGATGTCGGCGACCTGGATCCGGGCGCAGGAGTTCGGGCAGCCGTTGATGTTGACGGTGATCGGAACGTCCAGCGTTGCGTTGAGATCGGCCAGCCGCTTCTCGAGTTCGGGGACCAGTGTCTGTGCACGTACCCGGGTTTCGGCGAAAGACAGCTTGCAGAACTCGATTCCGCTGCACGCCATCAGATTCTTTCGCCACGGTGACGGGCGGGACGGCAATCCCAACGCATCCAGGCCGGCCACCATCTCGTCGACCTTGTCGTCGGGTACGTCCAAGATCACCAGCTTCTGGTACGGCGTGAATCGAGCCCGCTGCGTTCCGGCCTGTTCCATCAGGTCGGCCACGGCGCACAGGATTGTTCCGGACACCCGCCCGGCGATGGGTGCGACGCCAATCGCGTTGAGGCCGTTCTTCTGCCGCTGTACACCGACATGATCGATCGGGTGCGGAACCGGCGTGGGGGCGGGACCGGAGATCAGCTCGCGTTGTAGATATTCGGTCTCCAGAACCTGCCGAAACTTCTCGACGCCCCAGTCTTTGACGAGGAACTTCAGACGGGCCTTCGAGCGCAGTCGCCGATAGCCGT
This sequence comes from uncultured Mycolicibacter sp., assembly GCA_964292075.1. Classification (GTDB taxonomy): domain Bacteria; phylum Actinomycetota; class Actinomycetes; order Mycobacteriales; family Mycobacteriaceae; genus Mycobacterium. The sequence continues at coordinate 2,932 of CAXYUC010000069.1, read as the reverse complement.
AGTCGCGGAACAGCTTGGTGACCGCTTCCCAGACGTCGGGGACTTCGTCAAGGGGCACCCAGACCCCGAGCCGCTGCGCCATCATCGGGTTGGTGGACAGCCCACCGCCGACCCACAGGTCCATCCCGGGACCGAACTCCGGATGGTTGACACCGATGAACGCGACGTCGTGGGTCTCGTGTGAGACATCTTGTAGGCCCGAGATCGCCGTCTTGTACTTCCGGGGAAGGTTGGCGAACTCAGGATTGTCCATGAAGCGCCGCAGGATCTCGTCGATCGCCGGGGAGGGGTCCACTACCTCGTCGACCGAGTCGCCCGCCAGCGGTGAGCCATGGATGCCGCGCGGGCAGTCGCCGCAGGCCTCGGTGGTCTGCAGGCCGACCGCGGCAAGACGGTCCCAGATCGCCGGCACGTCCTCGACGTTTATCCAGTGGAACTGCACGTTCTCGCGGTCGCCGATATCCGCGGTGTCGCGCGCGAATTCTTGGGAGACCTGGCCGAGCGTGCGCATGGTGGCGACCGACATCGGCTTGCCGTCCGAACGGACCCGCATCATGAAGTACTTCGCTTCGATGGTGTCGATGTGCTCGTCGCCGGTCCAGGTTCCGTCGTAGCCCTGCTCGCGCTGGGTGTAGAGCCCCATCCAGCGGAACCGGCCGCGCAGGTCGGTCTTGTCGATACTGTCGAAGCCCTGCTTGCTGTAGACGTTGAGAATGCGGTCGCGCACATTGAGCGGCGCATCGTCCTGCTTCATCTGCTCGCTGTCGTTGAGCGGCTCACGCTCTCCGAGCGCCCATTGACCCTCGCTGCGCCCCTTGGCTGTTTGGGTGGTGGTCATTGTGTTTCCTCCTAAGGAAAGATGTCCTGGCATGCGCCGCCCGCATCAACGCTGTTCTGCTACCCGCCCTGCTACCCAAGAGCAGATCTGAGTCGGCGATTAACCGGGTACTGCAGTCTTCGGATTGGCCACTCGGTATTGATGATTCCCCGCAGTTGGCACCCTCGGTAGCTCGGCAAACCTTGTGACGCCACAACGTTTAGTTGTCGCTGGGGCGGGTGTCATGATGGGCAACTCCCAGTACCGTGAAGACCGTCCGGAAACCTACTGCGCAGCAACGGCGTTCACGGTCCTTTTAGCGTGGGGAAGATTCTGAGCCGCAAACGTGGCTCGAATCCTGTGGCTCGCAGCACAGTCGCGTCCCCGGACCGCGGAGACTTCAGGAAAGGGAAACAGAACATGGAGTACATCGGCCACGGTGGTATGCCGATCGTGGAACGGGTGTCGTCCCTCGACGCGATCCCGGGAATCGCAGGCTTTCCTCGAATTCCGATAAAAAGATCAATAGCCCACGAGGTCATTGACCTTTCCTACGGCTTCTTCACGCCGCTGACCGGTTTCATGGGCCGGCAGCAGGTCGAGACAACCCTGGAGGACATGCAGCTCCCGGACGGCACTTTGTGGAGCATCCCGATCGTCTTCGATATTTCGCGCGAGGATCTCAAGCGATACGGCGTTGACCAGCAAAGTCGCGTGGTCTTGGAGTACCAGGACACGCCGATAGCCGTGCTCGACGTCGAGGAGATCTACGACTTCGACCTCGAGAAGATGGCGGAGAAGACCTACGGGACCTTGGATGCACGCCACCCGGGCGTCAAAAGGGTGATGTCCGGTGAAAGCACGTTCATCGGCGGACCGATAACGCTGGTCAACGAGCCCGTCTTCAACGAGCCGTTCAAATCGTTCTGGCTCACTCCCAAGCAGCACATCGACGCTCTTCGCACGAGGGGCTGGAAACACGTCGTCGCCCACCAGACCAGGAATGTCCCGCATACCGGTCACGAGAGTCTGATGAAGTACGCATGGTTCACCGCAAATGAGGACATGCCGATCTCCGACACCAGAACCGGGATTTTGGTGAACCCGATTATCGGGGAGAAGAGGGTCGGTGACTACATCGACGAGTCGATTCTTCTCGCCCACGATGCACTGCGCATCCACAACTATTTTCGCGAGAACGTGCACATGGTCACCTTCACGCTCTGGGACATGAGATACGCGGGACCGCGGGAGGCAATATTCCACGCGATATTGCGGGCAAACCTGGGCTGCACCCACCACATGTTCGGCCGAGACCATGCTGGGGTCGGTGACTTCTACAAGCCCTATGACGCCCAAGATCTCCTCGGCCGCTACCGGGAGAAATTGGCCATCAAGCCCGTCTTCCTCCGGGAGAACTGGTACTGCCCCGAGTGCGTGGAGGTGACCAACTCCAGCCTCTGCGGTCACGATTCAGTGGCGCAGAGCTTCAGCGGTAGCTTGATCAGAAGCGTGCTCACCGACGAGGTCAAGCCGACGCGCATGGTGATGCGGCCAGAAGTTTACGACGTCACGATGAAGGGGGCGGCCGAGTACGGAGAAGGCAGTCCATTCGTGACGGAGAAATATCTGCAAGACAGGCAACCGATCTTCTCCTTCGAACGACTGGAGTACTGACATGACCCGAAGCGCTACCGGTGTTCAGATCAAAATCTGGATCAATGACGAGCGCCTACGCCGACTCGAAGAGGTCGGCATGGCGGACCTTGCGCGTGATGAATTCGCCGGGATGAAGGTGCTGGTCCTAGAGGCCACCGAAGACCAGAAAGACATGCTGCTGGCTCGTCATCCTGCGGCTAAATATGACTCTTCGACGACTTCGTCGATCGAACTCCTGCCCAAAGAGGCGAAGGACAAACTCTTGGAGTTGTCCATCCTGCTGAACTCGACCGGGCCGGACGTCGTCGACCGCTACCTGGCCTGACTCGGCCTTGGTGACGATGCGGCCGGGATCCAGATAGCGGAGCTACCGATCAAGTGCGGGATTAACGGAGAAACAGCATGAATATCGGTGTTTTATCCGAGGCGCAGCCTGGTGAGACGCGTGTGTCGGCG
>CAXYUC010000068.1:0-22607 GCA_964292075.1 uncultured Mycolicibacter sp. | reverse complement strand
CGAGCAGCAGCGAGGCGGCCGTGACGCCCAGTTGGGCGCCGGCCAGCATCGACGACAGCTGCTCACCGGCGCGGATCACGGTGACCCCCCCCTGTAGCCGGCCGCGGATCTCGTCGGATGCGGCCTGCTGCAGCATCGTCGACCGGAACGCCGCCGAGACCATATCCGCGGCACCACCGACCGCCAGAAACACCAACGCCACCCACAACGCTCGGCCCGCGTGCCCACCGCCGTGCCCGACTGCGAGCCCGAAGCCGATCATGGCCACGCCCCAGACCACGATCGCAGCCACGACGGCCAGGCCCTGACGGGTGATCCGCGGCAGCCACCCCGAGAACACCCCGCCGAGCACCGCCCCGCCCGACATCGCCGCGGCCAGCAGCGCCATCGTGGTGCCGCCCTCGACCGGCCCGCCGAAGTCCGCGCTGGCGATCTGCGGGAACAGCGCCCTGGGCATGCCGAGGATCATCGCGATCAGGTCCACGACGAACGACATCAGCACGACGGTGTTGCCTGCCAGATAACGGAATCCGTCCAACACCGCCCCGATCCCGAAGCTGGACGGGCCGGCCGATTCGGCCGGTGGCATGGGAGCCAGCCGGAACGTCGCCCAGATCGGGAAGATGCACGTCGCCGCGTCGATCAGATAGAGGGTGGACAGATCCACCCAGCCGAGCAGCAGCCCGGCCAGCAGGGGGCCGATGATCGCCCCGAATTGCATGACGGTCATGTTCAGCGAATTGGCGGCGGGCAGATCGCTGCCGGCCACCAGCCGCGGAATCGCCGCGGATCGGGTTGGGGCATTGACCGCGTAGAAGCCCTGCTGGACACCCAGCAGTGCCAGTACCAGCCACACGTTCTCCAGCGCGGCCGCGGCTTGGGCCCACAGCAGCAGCGACGCCACCGCCAGCCCGCAGGAGGCGATGATCAGCAGCTTGCGGCGGTCCATGGCGTCGGCCCACGCGCCGCCGAGCAGACCGAAGACGACCAATGGCACCAGCGCGAACAGACCCGACAGCCCGACATAGGCCGAACTTCGGGTCAGCGCATAGATCTGTACCGGCACCGCGAAGATGGTCAGGTTCGCCCCGATGACCGTCGGGATCCCGGCCAGCCACAACCGCCGAAAGTCGGGGCTACGCAACGGGGTGGTGTCGGCGAAGATCCTCACCGTGGCGGCACCGGACTCACGGTTGGAGTCGCTCCACCCGCCCGCCGGTCACTCGAATCCGGTTGTGCAACCGGCCTTCCCGGCCCTGCCAGAACTCCACCACCTCCGGGGCGATCCGGTAGCCACGCCAGTTCGGCGGCGCGGGGATCGACTGGGCGCCGGAGAAGTGGGCCGTCACCGCGTCCAACTGCGCCAGCAGTGCGGCCCGCGACGCGATCGGCTGCGATTGCTGCGATGCGCAAAAACCCAACTGGGACGCCCGGGGTCGGTGCGCCCAGTACTCGGCACTGACCGACTCATCGAGCTGGGTGACGGGTCCGCGAACGTGGACTTGGCGGCCCAACTGATACCAGGGAAAAGTGGCCGATGCGTACGGTGTCGCGGCCAGCTCGGCAGCCTTGGCGGAGTCGGAGTCGGTGAAAAACGTCACACCGCTCTCGTCGAGGTTCTTGCACAGCACCGAGCGGCTGACCGGGCGGCCGGCTTCGACCGTCGCCAGCACCATGGCGTTGGGTTCGGCGATCCCTGCGCGCTCGGCGTCGCCGATCCAGTTGCGCAGCAAAACCTCCCAGCCTGCCTCGAGCCAGTCCGCGTCGAGGTCGCCGCTGTTGTCCTTCTCCTGGTATTCCACTCGCATCGCCGCCAGGTGCTCGTTGTCGGGGCCGGTCCTGTGCACCGCCCAACGCTACGCCCCGCCGCAGACCAGCCCTCGTTACCGGCCGGTAGCAACGACTGGGTGCCGGGGTGGAAGAATCCCAGGTATGACTGCTGTGGTCCCGGAGAACTTTGTCGCCGGCCTGGAAGGCACGGTTGCCTTCACTACTGAAATCGCCGAACCGGACAAGGACGGCGGCGCGCTGCGCTACCGCGGCGTAGACATCGAGGACCTGGCCGGCAAGGTCGGCTTCGCCGATGTGTGGGCCCTGCTAGTCGACGGCGACTTCAGCCGCCCGCTGGCGCCCGCCGAACCGCTGGAGCTGCCGATCCGCACCGGCGACGTCCGAGTCGACGCCCAGGCCGGCGTGGCGATGCTGGCGCCGCAGTGGGGCTTTGAGCCGTTGTTGGACACCGACGACGCCACCGCTCGCGATCAGCTGGCCCGCGCGTCGGTGATGGTGCTGTCCTACGTCGCACAGTCGGCTCGTGGCCAGGCGCCCGCGGTGTCGCAGCAGACGATCGACGGGTGCGCCACCATCACCGAGCGGTTCATGACCCGCTGGCGTGGCGAGCCCGACCCCCGTCACACCGAGGCGATCGATGCCTACTGGGTGTCGGCGGCCGAGCACGGCATGAACGCCTCGACCTTCACCGCCCGAGTGATCGCTTCCACCGGCGCCGATGTCGGCGCAGCGCTGTCCGGCGCGATCGGCGCGATGAGTGGCCCACTGCACGGTGGCGCCCCGGCACGGGTGATCCCGATGATCGCCGAGGCGGAACGCACCGGTGACGCACGCGCAGTGGTCAAGGGCATCTTGGACCGGCGCGAGAAGCTGATGGGCTTCGGGCACCGGGTATACCGCGCCGAGGACCCGCGCGCCCGGGTGCTGCGGGCCACCGCCAAGCGACTGGCGGCCCCGCGTTTCGAGGTGGCCGCGGCACTGGAGCAGGCGGCGCTGGCCGAGCTTCGGGAGCGTCGCCCCGATCGGGCCATCGAGACCAACGTGGAGTTCTGGGCCGCGGTGATCCTGGACTTCGCCGAGGTGCCCCCGGCGATGATGCCCGCGATGTTCACCTGTGGCCGCACCGCCGGCTGGTGCGCCCACATCATGGAGCAGAAGCGACTGGGCAAGCTGGTGCGCCCGTCGGCCATCTACGTCGGGCCGGGGCCGCGCAGCGCGGAATCCGTTGCGGGCTGGGAGCACGTCACCAAGGCCTCACCCGGCGGCCAATGACCCGACCGCCTCCACGCCGAACGTGTAACCAGCGCGGGATTCCGCGCGATTTTTCGATCTGAGTGCACGCTCGGCGGTGTTTGTATCGGGACTTAGCTCCGTCGTAGCACGCCGAGCAGGTGCTGCAGCAGCGGCAGATCCGAGTGGTCCTTGACCTCGTCGAGCATGTCCGGAACCCGAGTGAACTTCACCCGCGGCCGGTCTTGCGCTTCGCCGCGGGCGATCTCGGCCCGGTCGATGGCCTTCCAGCCGGCGGCGTCGATGACGTCGGGCTGACGGTCGTGCACCATCCGGGCGACTGCCCGCGGTCCGGCGATCGGCTCGGTCAGTAGGTCGGCGTTGTAGTCGGCGGCCAACGTCTGGATAGTCTTGAGCGAGTCGGACTTGTTGGAACCGATAAACCCGTTGGTACCGCGCTTGATCCAGCCCGACACGTACGCTCCGGGAACTCGCTCGCCGGTTGCCGGGTCGATCACCCGGCCGCCCTCGTTCGGGACGACGCCGGCAGCGTCGTCGAACGGCAGGTCGGCGATGGGCGTTCCGTGGTAGCCGATCGAAGTCAGCACCAGTCCGGCGTCGATGCGCCGCACTTGATCGGTCCCGGTGACAGTGAACTCGACTGCGCTGCAACGGTTCTCACCGAGAACTCGCGCCGGGGTCAACTCGTAGGCGAATCGAATCCGAGGGCGGGTGATCGGTGCCGAAGCATCGCCCAGCTTGGTCAGTATCTCCAGCTTCTGCCGGGTCAAGGTGTCTTGAACCGTCGCCAGGTCATCGCGCACCCGGGCATGGTCCTGCGCGTCGAGTACCACCTCGGCGGTCTGCGTCAGCCCCACCAACTCGGGCAGCGTGAACGCAGAAGACGCCGGGCCACGACGGGCCGCGATCACCACTTCGGAAACCGCCGAGTCACGCAGCACTGCCAGCGCGTAGTCGGCGATATCGGTGCGGGCCAGCCGGTCCGGGTCCGCGGTGAGGACGCGCGCCACATCGAGGGCGACGTTCCCGTTACCCACGATCACCACCCGCTCGTGGCTGAGATCGACTGGCAGATCAGCAAACTCGGGATGCCCGTTGTACCAGCCGACGATCTCGGTCGCGGTGCCCGTTCCGGGCAGACCCATGCCGTCGATCTCGAGCCGCCGGTCGTGCAGCGCACCCGAGGCGTACAGCACGGCGTGGTGGTGCTGCAGCAGGTCCGCGTGGCTCAGGTGCTTGCCCACCTCGACGTTGAGGAAGAACTGGAAACCACGGCGCCAGGAAATCTCGTTGAACAACCGGGTGGCCAGCTTGGTGCGCTGGTGATCCGGGGCGACGCCGGCACGCACCAACCCGTAAGGGGTGGGGAGCTTCTCGAACATGTTCACCAGCACGCCCTGCTGGGTCAGCAGTTCGTCGGCGGCGTACATGGCCGCCGGGCCGGAGCCGACGATCGCCACGGTCAGCGGATACTTGCCGCGCTGATGTAGCTCGGCTGCCGGCAGGATGGGCGCCAGCTTGGAGGTCGGCGGCAGCTTCACCCCCACAGGTCGCTCCGGGTAGAACGACCTGTTGATCTCCATGAACGGCAACTGCTCGGCCATCACCTTGGCGTGCGGGACGATCGCATCGACCGGGCAGGCCCGCACGCAGGCGCCGCAGTCCACACACGCATCGGGGTCGATATAGAGCATCTCCGACGTGGCGAAATCGGGCTCGTCCGGCGTGGGATGAATGCAGTTGACCGGGCAGGCGAAAACACACGATGCGTCGTTACAACACGCCTGGGTAATAACGTGCGGCATGAGCTGGGGGTGCCGCTACGCGACCGAAGCCGCGGCAACGGGCGCAAGGTGCGCGCGCTGCGGCTGGCTGCGGAACCGGGACGGTGCGCCGTGAATCCGGCAGATCCGCCACACCAACTTGGCGACCGGGTTCATCAGACCGGTGTCGTGGCAGAGCATCCGGACATCACCGAACATGTCTTGCAGCATCTGCCGGGCTTCTGCCGAGCGGAAGAAGATGTCCTTGCGCACCTCGCGCGGAATGTCGAACTCGGTCCAGAACGCCTTGGGCGGCACCACAATCGCCGAACACAGGATCCGCATCACGATCGGCACGTACAGCGACAGCCAGAACCGTTTGCGACGCGGCAGCTGCGGAATGCGCTTGTGCAGGTATTCGTGCGCGAACGAAATGTGCCGCGCCTCCTCGGCCACGTGAATGGCCATCACCCGTTCCATGATCGGGTGCAGGGTCTTGCCTTCGCGCAGGATGGCCTTCTGAATGTGGTCGATGGGCTCCTCGCCGGCGAGGATGCCGAACCAGAACGGGATCGGCAGCGGTCCGGCGACCAGCGGGATGAAGGGCTGCACCCACTTGAGCAACCGCGGCATGCCGGGCACATCGGCGCCGATGTGGTTCACCATCTCCTGGAACATCAGCGTGTGGTTGCACTCTTCCACCGCCTCGTGCAGGCAGTAGCGGTACTCGGGTGAACCGTTGGGCACCCAGAACGCGTATTCCATCAAGCCGCGGATCAGAATGTTCTCGAAGTGCAGCCCGACCTTGGCGACGTTGGCCTGACGCCACATGCCGATCTTGATCTGAACGTCCTCGGGCTGGGCCTGGTACCACCAGTGCCGACCGATCGGGTCGGTGCCCGGCAGGATCCAGCGCGGGTCGTTCTCGGTGACCTTGAACTCGGGGGTGTCCCAGTCGATGTCGGTGTAGGGATTGAAGTTCCGGCGCACCGACCCTTCCGACAAGGTGTTGAGGATCTCGACGTAGTTCGCGTCGTCGGTCACGTCCATGTTGGCCCGCCACCGGCGCAAGATTCGGGTTCGAGCGGCTTTCTGAGCCATCGGAGACACCTCCACCAGTCGTTTACATTTACTAGGCTTATGTACAACGGTACCGCAGGTACCGGGTACCCGTCCAGACTCCGGATCAACACTGTGGGCGTGACAGGTGTCGAGCGCCCCGGGTGATCCACATCACAACAAACCTGCCCTGCGAAGTCGGGACGACCGCTGGCTACGCTAGAGACCATGGCTGAGCAGCTCACGATCCCGGACAACATCAAGCCCGCTGACGGACGGTTCGGCTGCGGGCCGTCGAAAGTCCGCCCTGAGCAGTTGAACGCGTTGGTCACCACGGCGGCGCCGCTGTTCGGCACCTCCCACCGTCAGGCGCCGGTCAAGGACTTGGTGGGTCGGGTTCGCAGCGGGTTACGCGAACTGTTCTCGGTGCCCGACGGCTACGAAGTGGTCCTGGGCAACGGCGGGTCCACGGCCTTCTGGGACGCCGCGGCGTTCGGGCTGGTCGACAAGCGGTCCCTGCACCTGACCTACGGCGAGTTCAGTGCCAAGTTCGCCTCGGCGGTGGCCAACAACCCCTTCGTCGGCGACCCGATCGTCATCAAGGCCGACGCGGGCAGCGCCCCCGAGCCGCAGTCCGACCCGTCGGTCGACGTGATCGCCTGGGCGCACAACGAGACCTCGACCGGGGTGGCGGTGCCGGTGCGCCGGCCTAAGGGCTCCGGTGACGCGCTGGTCGTGATCGACGCGACGTCGGGTGCCGGCGGCCTGCCGGTCGACATCACCGAGGTCGATGCCTACTACTTCGCGCCGCAGAAGAATTTCGCCTCCGACGGCGGGTTGTGGCTGTCCATCATGAGCCCGGCCGCGCTGGCCCGCATCGAGGCCATCGCCGCGTCCGGTCGGTGGGTGCCGGAGTTCCTGTCACTGCCGATCGCGGTGGACAACAGCACCAAGAACCAGACCTACAACACCCCGGCGATCGCCACCCTGGCGCTGTTGGCCGAGCAGCTGGACTGGATGCTGGGCAACGGTGGGCTGGACTGGGCGGTCAAGCGCACCGCGGACTCGTCGCAGCGGCTGTACTCCTGGGCCGAGGAGCGGCCGTTCACCACGCCGTTCGTCGCCGACCCGGGGTTGCGCTCGCAGGTGGTGGGCACCATCGACTTCGTCGACGAGGTGGATGCGGCCGCGGTGGCCAAGGTGCTTCGGGCCAACGGCATCGTCGACACCGAGCCCTACCGCAAGCTGGGCCGCAACCAGCTGCGGGTCGCGATGTTCCCGGCGGTGGAGCCCGACGACGTGAGCGCCCTGACCCAGTGCGTGGACTGGGTGGTCGAGCGCCTCTGAGCTCGGTTCTCCCAGTGCGCTGAACTCAGCGGTCCCACCGCCCCGCGGGGCCCGTAATCGGATCGTTATAACGCCCGCGTGTCACGACCGGCGGGGCTGTTCACTGGACTAGAGTCCGCACGTAACCGGGCGTTCGCAAGGAGAAGTCATGCGGGAACTGAGGGCCATCGGCCTCGACGTCGACGGCAAGCACATCATCTGCGAAAGCGCCGGAGACGGCGACGACCACACCGAGATGTTCCGGGTGCGCATCGATGACCGGTTGCGCGGCGCGGTCCGCGGCGAGGGCCACCGCGTCGGACAGAATCCGGCCGATGCGGGCAGCAGCATGCTGCGCCCCAAAGACATCCAGGCGCGCATCCGCGCCGGAGCGTCGGTCGAACAGGTAGCCGCCGCGGCAGGCGTGGACGTCGCCCGGGTCGAGCGCTTCGCCCACCCGGTGCTGTTGGAACGGTCCCGGGCCGCGGAGCTCGCGACCGCTGCCCACCCGGTGCTGTCCGACGGCCCGGCGGTACCGACCCTGCTGGAGGTCGTAACCTCCGCGCTGGTGACGCGGGGCTTGAGCTCCGACAGCAGCAGCTGGGACGCGTGGCGCAATGACGACGGGCGCTGGACGGTGCAGCTGGCCTGGAAGGCGGGGCGTTCGGACAACGTCGCCCACTTCTGGTTCACTCCAGGCGCTCACGGCGGAACCGTGACCGCAGTCGACGACGCGGCCATGGAGTTGATCGACCCCAGCTTCGGCCGTCCGCTGCGACCGGTTGCCGCGGTGACCGAGTTGGACTTCGAGGCTCCGGCTGCCGCCGCGGTGGTCGAGGAGGAGCCGGTGCAGCGCGCGGGAACCCGCGCCCGCCGCAGCAAGCCTGAAGTACCGGGGTGGGAAGACGTCCTGCTCGGGGTGCGCTCGACCGGTCAGCGCTGAGCAACCAGCGCCAGCAGCACCAGCCACGCTCCCGCCACGCCGATTCCGGCGCCCAACGCCAACCAGCGCAGCACGGGAGTGCGCCGCCAGCCCCATACCGTGGGCGCCAGCCCGCCCACCGCAATCAGATTGAGCACGACCGCCAGTGCCGGGTGTATCCGCAGCAGTCCCAGACTCAACACCGTGATCGCGGTCCCGGTCACCGCCGCGACGAACCCCGCCACCGTCAAACCCGTCCCCCATGGCGTGTCGGGGGTGGACGTCATGCCGGCAGCCTAATGCGCTCGTAGAACGCCAGCGCGGCTGCGGTGGCGACGTTGAGCGAGTCGGTTCCCCGCGACATCGGGATGCGCACCCGCATGTCACTGGCGCGCATTGCCTGCTCCGACAGGCCGGGCCCCTCAGCGCCGACGAGTACCGCCACCGGCTCGTTGTGCACCTTCGCCATCGCGCTGGACAACAGCTCTGCCCGCGGGTCCGGCGTCATCGCCAGCAGCCGGAATCCCTGCTCGCGCAGCATCGTCAGATCCCCGGGCCAGTCCGTCGAACGGGCGAACGGCACCAGCAGGGCGTGTCCCATCGAGACGCGGACCGAACGTCGGTAAAGCGGGTCGGCGCAGCCGCTGCCGAACACCACTGCGTCCACGCCCAACCCGGCACCGTTGCTAAAGATCGACCCCAGGTTCTCGTGCTCGTTGTCGCCCTCGAGCACCGCGATGATTCGGGCGCCGGCGACCAGGTCAGCCACCGACGGCTCAGGCACCCGCGCGGCGGCGGCCAGCACACCGCGGTTGAGGTGAAACCCCACCACCTCGGCCATCACCTCCGCGGACACCCGGTAATACCGGACGTCCGGGGCGTCGGGAGCGGTCAGGTCGGGCGTCAACTCGGTCAGCCGCCGATCGGTGCCCAACAGCGCCCGCGGGGTGAACCGCGAGGCCAGCATCCGCTGCACCACCAGCACCCCTTCGGCGATCACCAGTCCCTTGCCGGTAGGCAGGTCCGGACGACGATCGATGCTGTTCAGATCGCGGAAATCATCCAGCCGGGAATCGCGGGGGTCATCGATATCGACAACATCGACGACCCTGGCCACTGCGGGAACTTTACCGGCGAGGCGCTAACGTCAACGGCGATGACCCCTCAGCGCTCCCCCGAGCCGCCACCGTTGCCGACCGCACTGCTGCGGATCTGGCCGGTGATCGGCGCCGGTGTCACCGGTTTCTGCTGCGCGACCATCGCCGCGTTCACGGTGCCCGCACTGGACGGGTGGCGACCGGTGAGCGTGGCGGGACTCGGCGTCGGGATGGTGGGCACCACAATCTTTCTGGTGCAACGCGGGGCAGCACGACGCGGCGCGCGCGGAGCCCAAACCGGGCTGGAACACGAATAGAGTTACGAACCGACAATCGAGGAGGAACGCCATGGCAGCCCCGCTGTTGACGGCACAGGTCGACATCGATGCACCGGTGGCCAAGGTCTGGGCACTGATCTCCGACTTCCGCCGGATGCCCGAGTGGAGCCCGCAGTGCCGGTGGATGAAGCCGCTCGGTGCGGTGGGCCAGGGCACCCGCACGATCAACTTCAACCGGCGTGGCCGGATGTACTGGCCCACCAGCTCCGTCATCACCGAATACGTCCCGGAGCGCAAGCTGGCCTTCCGGGTCACCGAGAACCACAGTGTGTGGACCTATGAACTCGAGCCGACCGCCACCGGCACTCGGGTCGTCGAGAGTCGGCACGTCGAGAACGGCAACACCACCGCGGTCTCCGCGTTCTTGGTGGGCAAGTTCATGGGCGGCACGCCCACCTTCGAACGTGAGCTGGTCGAGGGGATGAATGCCTCGCTGAGCAAGATCAAGTCCGCCGCAGAGAACGCCTGACGCCCCTGTGACGGCCGAGTAACGTCCGTCAAAACTAGGGATACTGGGAGGAATCCATGGAAACCGTGAAATCCGCAGTGCGACTGCCGAGCGTCGCCGTCGCAGCGACCGCGCTGGTGGCTGCCGGCCTGACCCCGATGGCCGCGTCACCCGAAATCAGCAGGCGCGCCGTGGCCACAGTCTCCGCCGAGGTGGCGCTGGCCGCCAGTGCGGTCGTCGACAGCTTCGACACCCTCGCCGGGCTCGCGCCTTTCGACATGTCCAGCATTGCCGAGGAACTCAACGTCCCGGGCACTGTCGACCTGTCCGATGTCCTTCCCGGCGCGGCCAATGCGGTGGACGTTCCCGGCGCTGCCGCCGCGTTCGACCTCGTCGGCCTGTTCAATGCGGAAGTGGCGGCCGCCGTAGGACTGTTCAACCGCTTTATCAGCCTGCCGTTTACGTTGTACGACGACATCTCGAACGTGGTCACCAGCCTGATCAACCTCGACTTCGGGATGGCCTTCAGTCAGGCGGCCAGCATCCCGCTGGACATCGTCAACTACGTGGTCGGTCTGCCGGGAGCGGTGATCAACACCGCCTTCAACATGCTGTTCGTGCTCCCGGGCGAGTACCTGTTCAACTTCGGTTAGGACGTCTCCTCGGCGACAGCCTCGGCGTCGGTTCCGGTTTCGGCCGGTTCCGGCGCCGCCGCTGTCTCGGCGGGAGCCTCGATCGGAGCTTCGACCACCGGCTCAACCGACTCGGCTTCGGCTTCGGCAACCGGCTCGACCGCTTCGGTCACCTCTTCAGTCCGTTCGGTCATCTCGGCTGTCTGTTCGGCTGCCGGAGCCACCGTGACATCGACGATCTCCAGCACGCCGTCGTCGTACGGCTCGTATGCCGGGGAACCGGTGCCCGCGGGCGCCGGAGTGTCACTGTGCGCGCCGCAGCCGTACCGGTTGTCGACCACATGTCCGTCCGCGGACATTTCGTTACCGCAGACGCCGAACACCGTGCCCAGCTCACCGGCGAGCGGCAAATAGAAGCCGCAATCGCGGCAGACCCGTTTGGTGGACCGTGCCATCGCCGAATCCGGACCGTGCTCGCCGTCGTGCCAGCGCTGCGCCGCCTCGGCGCGGCCCACCGGGCTCATCAGCCAGCGTCGGCCCAGGCCGATTTCGCCGGCCACCTCGTCGAGCTGCGGGTCGCCGCTCGAGGTGTAACCGGGCACCAGCCGCGGATCGTTGGCGGGCGGCGCCAGCAGATCCCCCGGCCCCAGGTCGCCCGCCCGCACCCGCTGATCCCACGGCACCCACTCCGGAGCCAGCAAGGCCGTAGGGCCGGGCACCAGCACAACCTCGCTGACCGTGGGCTCCGTGGCGCCCGGGATCGCCGCGACGACCACAGCCCACTGCCAGCCCTGATAACCGGGCAGCACCGCACCGAACCGGTGGGTGGCGGCGGTCGGGTCTTCGTAGTCGACCCCCAGGTGCTCGCCGACGGTGTCGGCGCCGCCGAACTCGGCGACGGCCGAGCGGGCCTGCTCGACGGCCGCGGCCAACACCGTGGGCACGGCAATGGTCGCAGTGGCTGATTCTGCGCTGGGTCCGGTCACTCGGGTCCCTTCCGTTCAATGACGTCCCTCATACTGCCGCAGCACGACTCCATCAGCCACATGCAGGCACGATCACGGCCTCCGCGGTAGTGCGGCGGAGATAGGGAAGAATCGCGGATGTGTCTGCACGGCGTCGCGATCTCCCCAAACCGGGCCGGCGCCGCCGTCCGTCTCCGGCCTCCGGCCGAAGTGCGCGCAACGGCTCGGCCGGACAGCATCCCGGCATGGCCAACTACCCCAGCAGCAACACGGGTGACCAGCGCAGACGGCCGATGACCAGTGACAACCGGTACCTGCCGCCACTGCGCGAACACACTGACACGCCTCGTCGCCCCGAGCCTGCGGGTGACTCGGGCGCCAGCGATCGCGTCACGGTCACCCGAGCTGCCGCGGCGCGCAGTCGCGAGATGGGCTCGCGGATGTATGGGCTGGTGCAACGGGCCGCCACCGCCGACGGCGCCGACAAATCCGGACTGACCGCTCTGACCTGGCCGGTGGTGGCGAACTTCGCGGTGGACGCGGCGATGGCCGTCGCGCTGGCCAACACGTTGTTCTTCGCGGCGGCCGCCGGCGAGAGCAAGGGCCGGGTGGCGCTATATCTGCTGGTGACAATCGCGCCGTTCGCGGTGGTCGCGCCCCTGATCGGCCCCGCCCTGGACCGCGTCCAGCATGGCCGGCGTGCGGCGTTGGCCATGTCGTTCGCGCTGCGGACCCTGTTGGCCCTGGTATTGATCGCCAACTACGACGGTGTCGCGGGCACCTTCGGCTCCTGGGTGCTGTACCCGTGCGCATTGGCCATGATGGCGCTGTCCAAGTCGTTCACCGTGTTGCGCAGCGCGGTGACACCACGGGTCATGCCGCCGTCGATCGATCTGGTGCGGGTCAATTCCCGGCTGACGATGTTCGGTCTACTCGGCGGCACGATCGTCGGGGGCGGAGTCGCCGCGGCAGCCGAGTACATCTTCTCCCGGCTGCTGCAGCTGCCGGGGGCATTGTTGGTGCTCGTGGCGGTCTCGGTGGCCGGGGCCGTCCTGTCGATGCGGATCCCGCGATGGGTGGAAGTGACCGCCGGCGAGATCCCGACCACCTTGAGCTACCGCTTCGACGAACGGCCCCGAAGCTGGCCCGAACAGGTCCGGCGGGCGGGCGGGGCGCTGAGCCAACCACTGCGGCAACCGCTGGGCCGCAACATCATCGCCGCGCTGTGGGGTAATTGCACCATTAAGGCCATGGTCGGGTTCTTGTTCTTGTACCCGGCGTTCGTGGCCAAGCAGCACGATGCCGGCGGATGGGTACAGCTGGGCATTCTCGGGCTGATCGGAGCAGCCGCCGGCCTGGGCAATTTCGCCGGCAACTTCACCAGCGCCCGCCTACAGCTGGGCCGCCCCGCGGTGCTGGTGGTGCGCTGCACCATGGCGGTAACCGCGGTCGCGCTGGCGGACGCCGTGGCCGGCACCTTGGTGATGGCGGCGAGCGCCGCACCGGTGACCTCGGGGGGCAGCGCGCTCTCGGAAGCGGTGCCGGCCGGCGCACCGCAGGACGACCTGCCCGAAGAGTCGCGGGCGTCAGCGTTCGGTCGCACCGAGTCCACCCTGCAACTGGCCTGGGTGTTGGGTGGTGCGCTGGGGGTACTGGTATACACCGACCTGTGGGTGGGCTTCACCGCGATCACCGCTCTGCTGATCCCGGGTCTGGCCCAGACCATCCTGTCGTTCCACGGCGACTCGTTGATTCCCGGCCTGGGGGGCAACCGGCCGGTGCTGATCGAGCAGGACGGTGCCCGCCTCGATCCGGCAAGACAGGGGTGATGTACAGGTGAAACGCTCGACGGCCGTGCTGGTGGCGGTGCTGGCGGTAGTGACCGCGGCGCTCGCTGGATTCGGCACCTGGTGGTTCACCCGGGCGCAGGAGCCGATGCCGCCGCAGATCAGTGTGTACTCGAATGGACATCTCACCCACGCCGGGCCATACCTGTACTGCAGCGTGCTCGACCTCGATGAGTGCCTGCTGACCGAATCGCGCGGCACGTTGGCGGTCGACGCACGTCATCCGGTGCAGCTGGCGGTGGACAACACCATCGGCCGAGCGCCGTGGCGGCTACTGCGGCTTTATGACGACCCGGCCGACTCCACCGGCAAGATGTATCCGCCGGGCAGCACCTTGGCGGTCACCGTCCCCACCGTGGATCCGCAGCGCGGTCCGCTGCGTGGGCTGGTGGTGCAGCTGCTCACCCTGGTCGTCGACACCAGCACCGGCGAGCAGTTCGCGGTGCCGCACGCCGAGTGGGCGGTGGGCATGCGCTGGAGTCGTCAAGCGCTCGGTTGATGGCGACGGCCCGCTTCGCCCGGCTCCGCCGCGCTAGCGACCGGCGACTACCGGCTGAGCCCCGTGACCGGCCGGCACCTGCTCGCCGGCCGGGACGAGCCCCGGCGGGGTTCCGTCCCCGAATGGCCTGCCGCCCAGCGCTTCTCGTCCATGCGGTGAGAGCCAATTCGCCAGATCCGGCCCGTCGGGGACGATCTGCGACGGATTGATGTCGGCGTGCACGATGTAGTAGTGCTGTTTGATCTGGACGAAGTCGGTGGTGTCGCCGAACCCGGGCGTCTGGAACAGATCCCGAGCGTAGGCCCATAGCACCGGCATCTCGGACAGCTTTTGCCGGTTGCATTTGAAATGTCCGTGATAGACCGGGTCGAACCGGGCCAGCGTGGTGAACAGTCGCACGTCGGCCTCGGTGATGGTGTCCCCCACCAGGTATCGCTGATCGGCAAGGCGGTCGCTGACCCAGTCCAGCGCGGTGAACAGCCGGTCGTAGGCGGCGTCATAGGCCTCCTGGGTGCCGGCGAAGCCGCACCGGTAGACCCCGTTGTTGATCTCAGTATAGATCCGCCGGGCCACCTCGTCGATCTCGTCGCGCAGCGGTTCGGGATACAGCTGCGGGGCCCCGTCGCGGTGATAAGCCGTCCACTCGGTGGAGAAGTCCAGGGTCATCTGAGCGAAGTCATTGGTCACCACCGCACCGGTGGGCACATCGACCATCGCCGGAACGGTGATGCCCTTGGGATAGTCCGGAATGCGCTTGAAGTACGCGTCTTGCAGTCGCGGGATCTGCAACACCGGGTCGACGCCGCCGGGGTCCAGGTCGAAAGTCCAACTGCGCTTATCGTGGGTGGGACCGCAAAACCCTATGGAGATAACCTTTTCCAGTCCGAGCAGCCGCCGCACGATGATGGTGCGGTTGGCCCACGGGCAGGCGCGCGCGACAACCAGCCGATACCGGCCTGGTTCGACGGGATATCCATCACGGCCATCGGCGGTGATCCGGGTGGAGATGTAGTTGGTGTCGCGCTTGAAGTCGCCGCCGGCGAGGTAGCTGGCCATGGCTACCAGAGTGCCACGATTTCGAGCACCGCAGACGGTCCGAGGGGCGGGTTGACCAGAAGTTGGGTGTCAAACCAAACGCGGCGCGGCGGGTCGATCCGGTCGGCGTCGGCGCGTGCAGGTTTCGCACCGTCGGCGACACGGGCCAACCGCGAGTCGATCGTGACGCCCGCTATGGTGCGCGGCCGCCGATGCAGGATTCCGGTATGGATCAACCACTCTCCCACGGGCGAAAAGCCCACGAGTGCAACGGCAATGACCGGTCTGGTGGTCAGACCAGTTGTGCGGGAGGCGCGGGTCCACTGCTGTCTTTTCAGTAGTCAGTCAGCGACGATCGCCACCCGCGGTGGGGTCGCCAGCCCGGCTGGACTCAGGCGTCGAGCTCGCGCGCCACGGCCTTGACCACCTCGGAGATCTGCCGAGCGGTCTTGCGGTCCGGGTAACGCCCCTTGCGCAGCTCCGGCTGCACAGTGCCTTCCAGCAGGGTGATCATGTCCTCGACCATGCCGTGCAGCTCATCGGGGGTGTGCCGATGCTCGACCGCCGGCGCCGCCTCACGTCGGGTCCGAGACAGGCTCGGCGGCGGGTCGATCAACTTCACCGTCAGCGCCTGCGGACCGCGGCGTCCGGCGGCGACGCCGAACTCGACCCGCTGGCCTGCCTTGAGACCCTCCACACCGTCCGGCAGGGCCGAGGCGCGGACGTAGACATCCTCACCTTCTTCCTGGGACAGGAAGCCGAAGCCCTTAGCGGCGTCGTACCACTTCACCTTGCCGGTCGGCACTGGTCTCACCTGCTTGTCTTGCTTGATCACGTACTCGAGGACATAAAGGAAGCGTCCCGCCTGCGCAGGACGCGTCAGCAGCCGATCCTACTAGGGCCCAGACCCGCAAAACACCCAGGTTTCCTCGGTACGCTGGTGAAGCCGCTGGAGGAGACAGGGACCGGACGCCGAAGTCGATTCGGTCGCTCCCCGGCCTACCGAATCGGATACGGACATGACGTTGAGGCAAGCGGGTCTGCGCACCCCGGCACCGCACGCGGATGCTGCCGACGCGGACCACCAAGAGGCGGCCCGCAAAGCCGCCTTCCACGACGCCGTGCAGCGTGCCGTCGCCACGCAGATGCCGACCACCGGTCCGCTGGTGGACACGTTCGGGCGGCTACATACCGATCTGCGGATATCCCTGACCGACCGTTGCAACCTGCGCTGCACCTATTGCATGCCGGCCGAGGGCCTGGACTGGATTCCCAGCTCGCACCTGCTCAGCGACGACGAGCTGATCCGGCTGATGCGGATCGGTGTCACCCGGCTGGGCATCAACGACATCCGGTTCACCGGCGGTGAGCCGCTGCTGGCCCGCCATCTCGAAGGCGTGGTGGCCGGCGCCGCGGCACTGCGCCCGCGGCCCGAGATCGCGTTGACCACCAACGGCCTGGGGCTGGCACGCCGGGCCGGCGCCCTGGTGGCGGCTGGGCTGGACCGCATCAACGTGTCGCTGGACACCGTCGACCGCGCCCACTTCGCCGAGATCACCCGGCGTGACCGCCTACCCGACGTGCTCGCCGGCCTAGACGCGGCCGCGCAGGCCGGGATGAGGCCGATCAAGGTCAATGCCGTGCTCGATCCCAAGGTCACCGGCGACGACATCATTAATCTTCTGCGCTTCTGCCTACTTCACGGCTACCACCTGCGGGTGATCGAAATGATGCCGTTGGACGCCGACCACAACTGGAACCGCGACGCCGGGCTCAGCGTCGAGCAGCTATTGGAGACGGTGCAGGCCCAGTTCACTCTGCGGCCCGATCCGAAGCCACGCGGCTCCGCGCCGGCCGAGCTCTGGCTGGTTGGCGAGGGCCCGGAGACCCCGGCAGGCACGTTCGGGATCATCGCTTCGGTATCGCGGCCGTTCTGCGGAGACTGCGACCGGACGCGACTCACCGCCGACGGCCAGATTCGCAATTGCCTGTTCGCCACCGAGGAGTACGACCTGCGCGCCCTACTGCGAGATGGTTCTGATGACGGCGCCATCGAGCAGGCGTGGCGGGCCGCGATGTGGACCAAGAAGGCCGGCCATGGCATCAACGATCCGGATTTCATCCAGCCGGACCGCCCGATGAGCGCGATCGGCGGCTGAGCCATGACCCAGCAGAGCGGCGCCATCAATGCGGGCGTCGCGGTGACGGTCCGCTATTTCGCTGCAGCACGGGCCGCGGCCGGAGCCGAATCGGAGATCGTCAGCGTGCCCCGCGGGGGCGGAGTGGCCGCCTTGGCCCAGACCCTCGCCGCCCGGAATGAGCGGCTGGCGGCAGTGCTGAACCGGTGCTCCTATCTTCGCGACGGGGTCGCGGTGCGCGACCCCGAGGCGGCTTTGCAGCCCGGCGAAACGGTCGACGTACTGCCCCCATTCGCCGGCGGATAACATGATCTACGTCACATAACGAATTGATTACGAGCCGACAACAGCTTGGTGGAGTGGGCTTTGACCTGCACAAACGCAGGCACTTCCTGGCGGTTCAGGAAGAGCTGGCGATGAAAACACCCGGGCGCGATAAGGGTGACGCGGCGGGTAAGAGCGGTTACGGTACATCTCCGGGTGTATCGAAAATTTTCCGTTCGATCCATCTTCCTTACCCGTAGCGCCGAGCTCCATCCAACGGGCGAGGAAAACCCACAAATACCTGATGGATGGAGGCGGGGGACCCACCCGGGTCCGCCGAGAGCGGCCCTGAGGCCCTAACCGGCCTCTCGGGGTGAAGCCGACGACGCACCGCGTGCATCAAGGCCGGGCAGTCCCCTCTGTCCGAACCCGACGCTGACCTCGCAGGCGTAGACAGAGAGGAATTCACCCCCGTATGAGTGGACGGCATCGCAAGCCCACCCAATCGAACGTCAACATCGCCAAAATCGCTTTCACCGGAGCTGTGATCGGTGGCGGTAGCCTGGCCCTCGCCGGGACCGCAGCCGCGGCTACCGATGATGAATGGGACCACGTAGCCCGGTGCGAATCCGGCAACAACTGGGGCATCAACACCGGTAACGGCTACCAGGGCGGGCTGCAGTTCTCGCCGAGCACCTGGAGCGCCCACGGTGGCAGCAAGTACGCCCCGTCGGCACACATGGCCAGCCGCGAACAGCAGATCGCGATCGCTGAGCACGTGCTGGCAACCCAAGGCCGTGGCGCCTGGCCGGTCTGCGGCCGCGGGCTGTCCGGCGCATCGCAGCGCGAGGTTCCGGCAACGCCGCCGGCCGATGCCCCGATCGACAACCCGGACGTCAATGGCGAGACCGTGGCCATGGACAACCCGATGGCGCCCCCGCCCGCGCCCGAGCCCGCACCGTGGTGGGCTCCGGCCCCCGAGGGTCCGGCTCCCGCCGAAGGCACCGCACCGGCGGCTCCGGCAGGCTGGTTCCCTGAGGCTCCAGCTCCCGAAGCTCCAGCTCCCGAAGCTCCGGCACCCGAGGCCCCGGCCCCGATCGCCGAGGACCTTCCGCCCGCTCCCGAGGCTCCCGCTCCGGAAGCTCCGGCACCCGAGGCCCCGGCCCCGATCGCCGAGGATGCCCCGCCGCCGGCCCCCGAGGCTCCCGCGCCTTGGTGGAACCCGGAGGCCCCGGCACCCGAGGCCCCGGCGCCCGGCGACCAGGTGGCTCCGGCTCCCGGTCAGGACGGCAACCGGCAGGAAGCGGTCTCGGTCGGTTTCCACCAGCAGCTGTGGCAGGCCGTTCGCTCGGAGAACATCAGCGGCAACGACGCGCTGGACGCGTTCGCGCAGCAGCCCAGCCGGGTTATGTAGCCAAAAGAAGAGGCGGGGTCGGCGCAAGCCGGCCCCGCTTTTTCGTTTCTGGCGACCCTCAGGCCGAGCCGACCCACTCCTCGGTGTCGTCGGCGAAGAACTGGTGCTTCCACACCGGCAGCCGTGCCTTGATGGTGTCGACGAGCAGCGCGCAGGCCTCAAACGCCTCCCGGCGATGATCGGCGGCCACGGCGGCCACCAGCGCGGCGTCACCGATGTGCAGCACACCGATTCGGTGGCTGGCCGCCAGCGCGCGGACCCCGACGGCCTGCTCGGCGACCTCGGCCAACACTTCGGCCATCACCTGCTGCGCCGACGGGTGCGCGGAGTACTCCAGCCTGGTGACCTGCCGGCCGTGGTCGTGATCGCGGATCATGCCGACGAATCCCACGATCGCGCCCGCGGCCCGGTGGTCAACCAACTCCTCGTGTTCGGAGAGCACGATGGGCTGCTCGGTGATCGCGGCCCGCACGATCAAGGCGCCGCGGGCCGTCACCGGTGGTCTCCGCCGACGAGCTGGTCCAAGGCGTGATCCAGGACGTCGGCGAGCACGCCAAGCCCGTCGCGCACCCCACCGGAGGACCCCGGCAGGTTGACGACCAGGCTGCGGCCGGCCACCCCGCACACGCCACGCGACAGCACCGAGGTCGGCACCTTCGGCAGCCCGGACCGACGGATGGCGTCGGCCAGGCCGGGGATCTCGTAATCGAGCACCGTGAGCGTCTGGGCCGGGGTGTCGTCGGTCGGCGAAATGCCGGTGCCGCCGGAGGTGATGATCAGGTCCACCCGGTCGGCCGCCGCGGCGCGCAGGGCCGCGCCCACCGGCTCGCCGTCGGGCACCACCTCGGGCTGCACCGGGGCGAAGCCGCGCTGCGCCAGCCAGTCGGCGATGATCGGCCCAGTGCGGTCGGTGTACACCCCCGACGAGGCGCGGGTGGACGCGATGATGATTCGGGCGGTCCGGGCGCTCACGAGCGCTCCCAGGCCCCGGTACGGCCGCCGTCCTTGCTGAGCACCCGGATGTTGTCGATGACGGCGGAGCGGTCGACGGCCTTGATCATGTCGTAGAGGGTCAGGGCCGCCACGCTGACCGCGGTCAGCGCTTCCATCTCCACCCCGGTGCGGTCAGTGGTGCGTACCGAGGCGGTGATGTCGATCTGGGATTGCCCGATGGCGAAGTCCACGTCGACTCCGGTAAGAGCCAGTTGATGGCAGAGCGGGACCAGATCGCTGGTGCGTTTGGCGGCCATGATGCCGGCCACCCGTGCGGTGGCCAACGCGTCACCCTTGGGCAGTCCGCCGGCCGAGATCAGCTGTATCACCTCGGCGGTGGTGCGCAGCACGCCGCCGGCGACCGCAACCCGCTTGGTGGTCGCCTTGGCGCTGACGTCGACCATGTGGGCCGAACCTCGGTCGTCGAGGTGTGAGAGCGGCCCGGTCATGGCGTCACCGGCTACCGGTTGACGACGGTGACCGGATGCAGGTAGGGCAGCTCGTCGGACGGCAGCGGGAACACCAGGTCCCCGAACGGCGACAGTGCGCCAGTCCGATCGGTGCGCAGCTCACTGACAGCGGGTTCGCCGTCGGTCTCCGGCCAACCGTTGTCGACGTACCGGTTCTTGTTGTCCTGGTTTCCAGCCACGGATCCATTCTGACAGGTCGCGATCGACGACGTTCACCGGTTGGGCCTTACGCTGGTCGTCGATGACCGAACGCGCCCGGGGTGTCCCACTGGGGTCGTGGCTGGCCGACCTGCCCGATGAGGATCTGATCCGGCTTCTGAAGCTACGGCCCGACCTCGCCCAACCCCCGCCGGGCAGTATCGCCGCCCTGGCGGCGCGGAGCCAGGCACGCCAGTCGGTTCGGGCCGCCACCGACGAGTTGGATTTCCTGCGGCTCGCCGTCCTCGATGCGCTGCTGGAATTGCATGCCGACGGCACCGGCGTGCCGGTCGCCGATCTGCTGGCCCTGCTCGGCGAGCGCGCCAGCGCCGACGCGGTGACCGAGGCGTTGACCGACCTGATCGAGCGGGCGTTGTGTTGGGGTTCGACCGAATCGGGCGGAGTGCTGCGCGTCGTCGCCGAGGCGGGCGCAGGCCTGCCGTGGCAGCCGGGTCAGGTGACCCGCGAGGATTCGGCACACGGTGAGGTGGACATCGCCGCCCTCCGCCAGGCCATCGCCGATCTCGACGCACCGCAGCGTGATCTGCTGGACAAGCTGCTGACCGGCTCCCCGATCGGGCGCACCCGCGACGCCGCCCCCGACGCACCCGCGGAGCGCCCGGTGCCCCAGCTGCTGGCGGGCGGACTGCTGCGCCGCGTCGCCGACGAGACGGTGATCCTGCCGCGGCTCCTCGGGCAGGTGCTGCGGGGCGAGCGGCCCGGCCCGATCGCCTTGCACGAACCCGACCCGGTGGTGTCGCAGACCACCGCGGCCGATGTCGACGCGGCGGCCGCCGGCGCGGTGATCGACGTGTTGCGCGAACTCGACGTGGTCCTGGCCAGTCTGGGCGAAACGCCGGTGCCCGAGCTGCGCAGCGGCGGGCTGGGCGTACGCGAGGTGAAGCGACTGGCCAAGACCACCGGGGTCGACGAAGCCCGGCTGGGCCTGCTGCTTGAGGTTGCCGCGACCGCCCGGCTGATCGCGGCCGATTTCCCCGACCCGGCGACCGTCGACCCGCGAGAATGGCCCGATGCCGACGGCCCGTACTGGGCGCCGACGGTGCTCGCCGACCGGTTCGCTGAGCAGCCCGCCGCGGAGCGCTGGTATCTGCTGGCCGCCACCTGGCTGGATCTGCCGGCCCGGCCGGGTCTGATCGGCAGCCGCGGTGCGGACGGCAAACCCCGGGCGGCGCTGTCCACCCCGCTGTTCTCCACCGCCGCCCCGCTGGATCGCCGGCTGCTGCTGGGCATGCTCGCCGAGCTGCCCGTTGGCGCCGGCGTCGACACGGTGACCGCGTCGCAGGCGCTGGTCTGGCGCCGGCCGCGCTGGGCCAACCGGCTACAGCCCGGACCGGTGGGCGAACTGCTCGACGAAGCGCACGCCCTGGGGATGCTGGGCCGCGGCTCGCTCAGCTCCCCGGGACGGGTTCTGCTGGCCGGCATGGAGGGCACTGCCACCGCGGCCGACAGTGCCGCCGCGGTGGCCGCGATGGCCAAGGCGTTGCCCGAGCCGATCGACCACTTCCTGGTGCAGGCCGACCTGACTGTCGTGGTGCCGGGGCCGCTCAAACGTGAACTCGCCGAGGAGTTGGCCGTCGTGGCCACCGTGGAATCGGCCGGCGCGGCGATGGTCTATCGGGTCTCCGAACAGACCATCCGGTCCGCCTTGGACGTGGGGCGTACCGGAGCGGGGCTGCGTGCGTTCTTCGAGAAGCACTCCAAGACCCCGGTCCCGCAAGGGCTCAGCTACCTGATCGACGACGTCGCGCGCCGGCACGGGCAGTTGCGGATCGGGTTGGCGGCCTCCTTCGTGCGCTGCGAGGATCCTGCACTGCTGGCCCAGGCGGGCGCCGTTCCGGCCGCCGAGGCGCCGGGCCTGCGGATGCTGGCCCCGACCGTGGCGGTGGCGCAGGCTCCGCTTGCCGACGTGTTGGCGGCGCTGCGCGACGCCGGTTTCGCCCCGGCCGCCGAGGACGCCAGCGGAACGATCGTCGACATCCGGCCGCGCGGCATGCGGGTGCACACCCCGGCCGAGCGTTGCGGGCACCGGCCGCACGCCGGTCCCGGCGACGACAGCCTGACCGCGCTGGACCGGGTGCTGCGCACGGTGACGTCGGCGCCGCTCCTAAACAACCGGCTGGGTTCGTTGACCGGCAG
>CAXYUC010000067.1:0-22836 GCA_964292075.1 uncultured Mycolicibacter sp. | reverse complement strand
ACCAGGGGCCACAGGACTCTAAAACAAGGCGGACTCATTCACCGGGGGCACGCCAGTCCGTCTTCATGCTAAACAGCGCCATGATCCAATTCCCCTCAGTTAAGTCAAGGTGACTTCTCCGCCGAGCGACAACCCAATCGGCGCCGAGGCGTAACGGCGGCATGACGCGGTTGGGCCGCGTTGGTCAGTCCTTGTATACCTTCATGATTACCGGCGCATTAGCGTCGACAACGCTCCCGGGCGGAGGCTCGATGCTCACCACTGTCCAGTTTGCCGCGTTGAACACGTTCTGGTATTTGGGATTCGCTGATGAGAGCGACACGTCGGTAAGGCCGAGTTGTTCGAGAGTCCTACGCGCAATCCGGGCATTCTGGCCTTGCACCTCAGGAATCGTGACCTCTATTGCGACGGGTGCGGGCGTGCTGGTAGCTGGCGCGGTTTCCGCCCACTCGGACGTGACGGGGGCCTGAGTAATGGTCACGCTTTGTGTGAT
This sequence comes from uncultured Mycolicibacter sp., assembly GCA_964292075.1. Lineage (GTDB taxonomy): Bacteria > Actinomycetota > Actinomycetes > Mycobacteriales > Mycobacteriaceae > Mycobacterium. Next base: position 22,343 of record CAXYUC010000067.1, on the reverse strand, counting down.
CGTCGCGGTCGGGGCCGAGTTTTCTACTTGGCTGCCGCAGCCCGCGAGTAGGGCCGCGGTGACAAGAACCCCCGCAGCACCAGTGCCTTTTGTTTTCACGGACCTGGAGGCCACTGCTGATGCTCTAGACACCAGCGGGTGACAGCGTGGCGTAGTGGACGTTGACCATTCTCGCATGGTCGGGAATCGGGATCATCGTCCGACCGTCGACTGAGTAATTCTCGATCATTCCGCCGCCGATATCGCAGGTGTAGTCGGCGCAAACCTCGACGTAGCCTCCCGTCGAGTCCGTTGGGTTTGCCCAGTAGTAGCCGGGCGTGATGTCGTCCGGAACCAGAAGTGCACCGGTTGATGACAGAGCGTTGCACGGCGCGGCGAGCAGTATCCCGATTCCTGCGCTGCCTACGCCAATGAAACTCATGGCCGTTCGAGCGAACACTCCACCTCCAAAGGAGTCGATTCGGTCATAAACATAGATATTCGTGCGGACGCACATTACCCGCTGGGGAGCATCGTTGACATCCGTAGGCAGATATTCGGGAGAAAAGCGACGCTCGCCGGACGATGTGGCCGGGCATCGGTGCGTGCCGCTCGGGGCTTCCCGGCCCCTTCCTACGGTTGCATCGGTCAGGCACTGTTCTCCATTGTCGCCACCTGCGGAGCTCCCCGAACCTAGACTCGGGCACGCCGTGACTGGGCAGCCGAGGAGGGCCATTGAGGAAATCCGTGCTGGGCGTTCTGGTGCTGCTGTTGGGCGTGTCGGTCGGCTTTCTGCTGTGGCCGTCGAACGAAGACACCAAGCACGTGCCGGCCAAGGCTCGCGGGCAATTCGACGACGCGCCATCTGGCCATGACGGCGGCGTCGGCGGCAACCTGCTGCAACGCGACCCCCTGCAAGAGATTGTCGGTGAGCCCAGTTACGACGACTGCGAATCGTGTCATCTGCCCTTCGTGCCGTTTTTCGGGACACGGGCCGGGTTCAACTGCGAAATCAATTATCGGCGCGGAGATCTGCCCGATTCGGCTTACTGCATGTCGGTAAATCCACCGCAGCACGTATCGATGGGCACCGACGGGGAGTTGTCGATTTGCCGGGACGGCGTCAACTGCTTGTCCAATCCCCCGTCCGATCAACCGATTCTTCCGTTCGGCCAGAGCGCCGGCGCCGGGCCGTTCACCTGCCAATCCGAAGCCACCGGGGTGACCTGCACCCTCGACTCCTCTGGCCGCGGCTTCGTGATCTCAAGTTCGGGGATCGAACCCGTGGGCTGACGAGCGTCAGCGCGGCGAATACATGATCACGCCCACCCCGATCAGACAGATCAGCGCACCCAGGACGTCGGCACGGTCGGGCCGAAATCCGTCGAACACCATGCCCCACGCCAGCGACCCGGCGACGAATACCCCACCGTAGGCGGCCAGGATCCGGCCGAATTGGGCGTCGGGCTGCAGCGTCGCCACAAAGCCGTACAACCCCAGGGCGATCACCCCGGCGCCGGCCCCCAGCAGGCCGCGCTGCTAGCGCCCCCCCTGCCACACCAGCCAGGCCCCGCCGATCACGGCGATGGCAGCCAACACGAACAGCGCAACGGAACGCATCACCATGAGCGCTGACCCTAAACGCAAGCCACCGACCTGGCGAAAACCCCATCGGCCCAGCTCACCGGATTAGGCTGTCGCTTGTGTCCGTCAAGCGGTTCCTCGCGGTGCCGGCCGAGGCTCAGAGCCCCTACCGGCGCACACACTGCATCCCGGCCCGCACCCGCCACTACGCGGCGCGGCTGTCGCAGCGGCTGCGGATCCTCAAGCTCTCTGCCGGCCTGGCGGCGCTCATCAGCGCGGGCTGGGGGACGCTGGAGATCTGGCTTGACCCCGGCTATTGGTGGATCGGCGCGTTCAATCTGGTCACCGCCGTCGCGCTGGCCCTGACCCCGCTGCTCTACCGGTACGGCGAGCTCATCGCGCCCCTGACCTTCGTGGCCATCGCCTATCTGACGACCGCCATCGTCTGCTGGGTGGTGGGAACCGGGTCGGGAATCCAGTTCTATTTTCTGGTTTCGGCGTCCATCAGCGTGCTGATTCTGGGCGTGGACCGGATCAAGCTGGCCGCCGTCGTGGCCGGCATCGGTGCGGCGCTGACCATCGCCCTGCAGTTCCTGGTGCCCGCCGACAACCTGCACCAGCCGGACTGGCTGCACAACCTGTCCTACGTGCTGGTGGTGGTCTCGGCCTGCTTCATGGTGGTCGCCACTGTCTGGTTCGCGCTGCGCGAGATCTCCCAGGCCGAAGCGGCGATGGAGGCCGAATACGAACGCTCGGAAGCCCTGCTGGCCAACATCTTGCCCACGGCGGTCGCCGACCGGCTGAAGAACCCGGCGGTGGACGTGATCGCCGACAGCTACCCGGATGCCTCGGTGCTGTTCGCCGACATCGCCGACTTCACCCGGCGGGCCAGCCAGACCGACCCGGGCCAGCTGGTCGGGTTCCTCAATGAGTTCTACAGCGGGCTGGACCGGCTCGTCGATCAGCACGGCCTGGAGAAGATCAAGACCAGCGGCGACTCCTACATGGTGGTCAGCGGAGTGCCCGACCCGAGACCGGATCACCTGCATGCGCTGGCGCGTCTGGCGCTCGACATCGCCGCGACGGTCTCCGAGCTGCGCGATCCGCTGGGCCGGCCGGTGTCGCTTCGGATCGGGCTGGCCACCGGGCCGGTGGTGGCCGGAGTCGTCGGCAACCGCCGGTTCTTCTACGACGTGTGGGGCGACGCGGTGAACCTCGCCTCCCGGATGGAATCGACCGGCGCCCAGGACCGCATCCAGGTACCGCAAGCGGTCCACGAGCGCCTCAGCGATGACTTCGTGTTCGAGGAGCGTGGCGACGTCGACGTCAAAGGCAAGGGCGTCATGCGCACCTGGTTTCTGGTCAACGCTCGTCCCCCGGCCTCGCACGGTCCGGCGCCCCGATCTCTGTCGGCGACCCCCGCGGGCTGACCCGGTGGTTCAGCGAGCCTCGACGCAGGAGAGGCGAGGCTGGGACCACCGCACAGACCGGGTGCTTCGGCCGGCTTCGGTAGGGTGCCGGAGCAGGTCGTCCCACAACGCTGAGGAGCGCAATGCGAAGGCTTTTGGCCGTGCTCGGATCGCTGGCCGGTCTGGCCACCACCATCAATGGCTACCGTCCGCTGACCAAGCGCGGCTATCCGTCGCTGTACGCGTTCGCCTTCGGCCTGTTCGCCTCGGAGCTGCCGTTACAGCTCATCGCCGGCCAGTGCGCGGCATTGGCGGCGGTCAGCCGGCGGCTGTCCCCGCGGGCCCGGCGGACCAGCTGGCTGCTGTCGGCGATCTCCTGGCTGGGCCTGTTGGGGCTGAACTATGCCGGGCGTACCGCCAATAGGCCGCTGACGGCGGCACTGGATGCCGAACTCGGGGCGGGACGACGCACCGAAAGCCGGGACCTGTGGACGCGGCCGGGCCCGGATGCGGAAATCGCCAAGGCGCCCGGCGTGGTGCGCATGATGCGGGTCTACCAGGACTACGCCACCGACTCCGACATCGCCTACGGCGAATACGGCGGCCGCAACACCCTCGATGTGTGGCGGCATCGCGACCTGCCCCGCGATGGTCGCGCGCCGGTACTGCTGCAGATTCCCGGTGGTGCCTGGATGGTGGGAAGCAAACGCGGCCAAGCACATCCGCTGATGGCCCACTTGGTGGAGCGCGGTTGGGTGTGTGTGTCGATCAACTATCGGCTGAGCCCACGGTCCACCTGGCCCGACCACATCATCGACGTCAAGCGGGCCCTGGCGTGGACCAAAGCGCACATCGCCGATTACGGCGGCGACCCGGACTGGGTCGCGGTGACCGGAGGCTCCGCAGGTGGTCACCTGTGCGCCCTGACCGCGCTGACCGCAAACGATCCGCGTTTCCAGCCGGGCTTCGCCGACGCCGATACCAGCGTGCGGGCGGCGGTCCCGTTCTACGGGATCTATGACTTCACCGGCGAGACCGGATTGCACCCGCTGCTGACCCCGGCATTGGGTGCCTACGTGTTCAAGCAGAGCCGGCGGCGCTTCCCGGACACCTACCGCGACGCCTCCCCGATGACATATCTATCTGCCGATGCACCACCCTTTTTTGTGCTGCACGGCACCAATGATTCGTTGGTGCCGGTGGAGCAGGGCCGCGCATTTGCCGACCGGCTACGGGAAGTCAGCACGAGCCCGGTGGTCTATGCCGAGTTGCCCTTGGCTCAGCACGCTTTCGACATCTTCGGCTCGCCCCGGGCTGCGCATACGGCGGTAGCCGTCGAGCATTTCCTCGCCGAGATCTACGCGCGGCAGACCACGCAGGTCATCTCCGGTCGCTGAACGGCGGCCAATACCCGGCCGGAACGCGGTTTCTGTGCCAGACTTCGGCCATGGAAACATCGGTTTCGAGCCTGCTGCCAAATTTGTGGAAGTCGACACTGGTTTCTGGTGTCTTGGCCCTCGTCTTGGGCGTGCTGGTCCTGGTCTGGCCGGGCCGGTCCATCATTGCCGCTGCGGTGCTGTTCGGCGTGTACCTAGTGGTCACCGGAATCGCGCAGTTGATCTTCGCTTTCAGCCTGCCCGTCATGTCCGCCGGCGGACGGGTCTTGCTGTTCCTCAGCGGCACCGCGTCGGTGATTCTGGCGGTCCTGTGTTTCCGGCACTTCAACTCGGACGAAGAAGCCCTGGCGGTGCTGCTGTTGGCCATCTGGGTCGCGGTCGGCTTCATCTTCCGCGGGGTGGCGACCACCGTGGCGGCCATCAGCGACCCGGCGCTGCCGGGCCGGGGTTGGCAGATCTTCATGGGCGTGGTCAGCCTGCTGGCCGGCCTGGTGACGCTGGCGTCGCCATTCGAGTCGCTGTGGGTGCTGGCGCTGGTCGTCGGCAGCTGGCTGATCGTCATCGGCATCGTCGAGATCGTCACCGCGCTCAAGATTCGTAGCGAATCCCACAAAGTCGCTACTGCGCTGTCGGCCGGGTAGCGGCGACAGACAGCCCGCGGCCTGTTCGCCCAGTCGCGGGTACCCTTGGGTATTGACCTGTTTTGACACCTGCCTGAAGCTCTGATCTGGAGTCTGCTCAATGCCCGAGTCCGGCATGCCCTCGCTATCGCCTGAGTCTCAGCAATCCTGGCCGTCGCCCGGTCCCAGCTATCCCCCGCCGCCGAGCTACCCGTACCCGTATCCGGCGCCCGGGCAGTACCCCGGTTACCCCCCGCCAGCGGCGCCGCAGGTACTCAAGAACGGCGCCGGCATCGCCGCCCTCGTGGTCGCCATCGCCGGCATCGTGACGGCGCTGTCGGTGATCGGCGGGGTCGGATTAGGCCTGGCAGCGATCGTGCTCGGCATCATCGGCCGTGGCCGCGCCAAGCGCGGGGAGGCCGACAACGGCGGCGTCGCTCTCGCTGGGATCGTCTTGGGTGCGCTGGCGGTGATTGCCGGTATCGGTTGCATCTTCGTCTACGTCGGCATCTGGCGGACCGCCGGCGCCGGCGACTACGTGGCGTGCATGTCGAAGGCTGGTTCGGACACCGACGCCCAGCAGCAGTGCACCGAACGGTTCCGTGAGCACTTCGAGAACACCTTCGGCAGCGGTGCCGACGCACCCATGGTGCAGGAGGAATCGGACTCCGCGCTGATGCCGGCCTAGCGGGTCCCCGCCATCGGCCTAGCGTTTAGAGCTCGGGAAGTACTTCAGCACGCCTTCTTGCGTGACGGTGGCCAGCAGTTGCCCGGATCGGTCGAAGAAGTGTCCGGTGCCCAACCCGCGGGAGTCCGCCGCCACCGGTGACGACGTCGCATACAGCACCCAGTCGTCGAACCGAATCGGCCGGTGAAACCACAGCGTGTGGTTGGCGCTGGCCGCGAAGATCCGGTCGAAGCCCCAGGACAACCCATGAGTGGTGATGATCGAGTCGAGCACCGTGGTGTCCGACGAATAGACCATCATCGCGGTGTGCAGCACAGGGTCCTCGGGGATCGCCCCGTCGGCCTTGACCCAGACCCGGTTGTGAGCCAGTTGGTCACCCTTGTCGCGCATCACCCAGGCCGGGTCGTTGGCGTAGCGCCACTCGATCGGGTGCGGCGCCTTGACGAAGCCCGGGACGACTTCCTCGTACCCGTTGAGCAGTTCGCGCAGCCTGGGCAGCGTCTCGGGCTCGGCGACGGTGGGCGCCGCGATGCTGTGCTCGAGCCCGCTCCCCCCGGAGAGGTAGGAGACCATCGACGTGGCGATCAAGGTGTCGCCTTGCAGCGCGTCGACCCGGCGGTTGGCGAACCGGCGTTCGTCCCGCAGCCGGTGCACCCGGAATTCGATGTCGCGGACCGGATCACCACCGTTGATGAAGTGGACCGACAGCGCGCCGGGCGGCAGGTGCGCGGCCACGGTGCGGCTGGCGGCGATGAACGACTGCGCCATCAGCTGGCCGCCGAAGGTGCGCAACGGTGTCTTGCTCGGGTGCGATCCGACAAAGACGTCGTCGTCGACGCTCTTGAGATCCAGTACCGCCAGCAGCTCCTCGAGATCCGTGTTCGGCTCGGCCGGCACTAGATGTCGTCCTCCCCGAGTCGGTGCACGTGGATCATGTTGGTCGAGCCCTCGGTTCCTGGCGGAGCGCCCGCGACGATGACCATCAGATCACCGCGCTCGTAACGACCCAGATCGAGCAGCGCCTTGTCGACCTGGCGGATCATCCCGTCGGTCGTGTGCGCCTGCGGGACGATGAAAGTCTCTGTCCCCCAGGTCATCGCCAACTGGCTGCGGATCTCGGGCAGCGCGGTGAAAGCCAACAACGGCAGCGGAGTGTGCAACCTGGCCAACCGTCGCACAGTGTCACCCGACTGGGTGAACGCCACCAATGCCTTGGCGTCCAGGCGTTCACCGATCTCCCGTGCCGCGAACGAGATCACGCCCCGCTTGGTACGCGGCACGTGCGTCAACGGCGGTGCCGCCGTGGAATTCTGCTCCACCGCGCAGATGATCCGGCTCATTGTCCGCACGGCGTCGAGAGCGTGCTTGCCCACCGCGGTCTCCCCGGACAGCATCACCGCGTCGGCGCCGTCGAGCACCGCGTTGGCCACGTCGGACGCCTCCGCCCGGGTGGGCCGGAAGTTCTCGATCATCGACTCCAGCATCTGGGTCGCCACGATCACCGGGCGAGCGTTCTCGCGGGCCACCTGGATGACACGCTTCTGCACCAGCGGCACCTCTTCGAGCGCCAGCTCCACGCCCAGGTCACCACGGGCCACCATCACCGCGTCGAACGCCAAGACCACGGCCTCGAGATTCTCGATGGCCTCCGGCTTCTCCATCTTGGCGATCACCGGGACGCGACGGCCGACCCGGTCCATCACCTCGTGCACCAGTTCCACGTCCGACGGCGAGCGCACGAACGACAGCGCCACGATGTCGACGCCGAGCTTCAGCGCGAACTCCAGGTCCTCGATGTCCTTCTCCGACAGCGCCGGCGCGGAGACCTTCATGCCCGGCAGCGAAATGCCCTTGTGGTTACTGACCGGACCACCCTCGGTGACCGTGCAGACCACGTCGTCACCGTCGATGTGCTCCACCACCAGGCCGACCTTGCCGTCGTCGACCAGCACCCGATCGCCGGGGGCTGCATCAGCGGCCAGCTGCTTGTAGGTGGTCGACACTCGGTCGTGGTCGCCGGGGCAGTCAGAGACGGTGATCCGCACCGTCTCGCCGTTGGCCCAGTACACGGGTCCGTCGGCGAAACGCCCCAATCGGATCTTGGGGCCCTGCAGGTCGGCCAGCACACCGACTGCCCTGCCGGTCGCATCCGAGGCGGCACGCACCCACTCATACGACGCCTGGTGGTCTTTGTGATCACCGTGGCTGAAGTTCAGGCGGGCCACGTCCATGCCCGCGTCGACCAGGGCCCGGACCATCTCCGCGGAGTGAGTCACGGGACCAAGAGTGCAGACGATCTTTCCGCGTCTATTCACGGCGCCAGCATAGTCGGGCCAGCTGAGCCGACTCCCTCAGGAATGGTTGCCGTCAACGAAAAACCGTGTGACGCACGGGTGCGGCGGTCGACCTTGCTTGTCATGCAGTCCTATCTGCCGCATGCCAGAAATGCCGGCTACGGCGTCTGGCCCGCTGTCAAGGCTGGTCAGCCTCGTCCGAGTCGTCCGGTGCTGCTGACTCGCCGGCGTCGTCCGAATCGGCTGGGCTGTCCGAATCTGCTTCGACGGCTTCGGGTTCGTCGATGACCTCGTCAACGGGATCGTCGGGGTGTTCGGCCTCGTCTGAGTCTGCTGCGTCGTCGGCGACGTCGCTGTCCGAGTCGTCTGCGGACGTATCGTCGCCCTCCGCCTCCGAATCAACCGCTTCGTCTTCGTCGTCGTCGTCGGCGTCCGCCGCTGGTTCCGGTTCGGGCTCGGCTGCGGCCTCGGTGTCCCCCTCGGCTGCCGGCTCGACGACCACCGCGTCCGACTCGTCCTTTTCGGACGTCTCGGGTTCGTCCTCGGTGTCGGCCTCTGCCGATTCGGCTTCGCCGGTAAGCCTTTTCGGCACCCGAACCACGGAGCCGACCCCGTTGGCGACGCCGACTGCGACCAACTCTTTGTCGTCGGACTCTTGATGCTCGTCGTCGGGCGCGGCTTCTGGCTCCGGCTCTGGCGCAGCGTCCTGGTCGGCGGTCTCCTCGGGCTCCTCGGGTTGCCATGCTCGACGGATGGCTTCGGGATCTTCCCGCCCCTTGGCCGCCAGCAGGATGTACACCACCGCGCCGATGAAGACGAACGTCGACGTGAACGAGTTGACCCGGATTCCGGCGATGTGGGTCGCCGCATCGTCACGGAGCAGCTCGATACCGAACCGGCCGATGCAGTAGCCGGCGACGTAGAGCGCGAACAACCGTCCGTGCCCCATCCGGAACCGTCGGTCCGCGTAGATCAGTACGAGGAAAACCACGAGGTTCCACAACAATTCGTACAAGAACGTGGGTTGGACGATCTTGTAGAGCTCGCCGGTCGACACGCCGTCGAGCAGGTGCGGGTCGCGGACCCCGGCGGCGTCTTCGCGCCAGAAGATCTCCAGGCCCCACGGCAGCGTTGTCTCCCGGCCGTAGAGCTCCTGATTGAAGTAGTTCCCGATGCGCCCGATCGCCTGTGCCAACACGATCCCGGGTGCGACGGCGTCGCCGAACGCCGGCAGGGAGATCCCGCGGCGCCGGCAGCCGATCCACGCGCCGACCCCACCGAGCGCCACCGCGCCCCAGATCCCCAGACCGCCGTCCCAGATACGCGGCGTCGCTTCCCATCCGACGCCGCCCTCACCGAAGTAAGTCCGCCAGTCGGTCATCAGGTGATACAGCCGACCACCGATCAGCCCGAACGGCACCGCCCACAGCGCGATGTCATAGATGACGCCCGGTTCGCCGCCACGTGCCCGCCACCGGCGATCACCGAGCAGCAGGGCGACGACGATGCCGATGATGATGCACAGTGCGTAGGCCCGGATCGGCACCGGTCCGAGGTGCCAGACACCGCGGGCAGGACTGGGAAAATAGGTGAGCCAATCCAGCGTCATTGCGTTGAAACCTTTTGACGCACACCGGAAGCAAGCTCTTGTGTCAACGCCCGAAGTTCGGTCAGCCCCTCGGAGAGCGCGGTGACCAGCGCCGAACCGACGATGACGCCGTCGGTGTAGGCACCGATCTCGGCGGCTTGGGCGCCCGAGCGCACGCCCAGCCCCACGCCGACGGGAATGTCGGAGACTCCGCGCACCCTGGCCACCAGCTCCGGCGCCGCGTTCGACACCGTGTTGCGGGCGCCGGTGACCCCCATCGTGGAGGCGGCGTAGACGAATCCGCGGGTCGCTTTGACGGTCTCGGACAGTCGCTGCTGCGTCGAGGACGGCGCCACCAAAAAGATCCGATCCAGCGCGTGCTGTTCGGATGCGACCATCCAGTCATCTGCTTCGTCGACGATCAGGTCGGGGGTGATCAGACCCAGCCCGCCGGCCGACGCCAGGTCGCGGGCGAACGCGTCGACGCCGTAGCGCAGCACCGGGTTCCAGTAAGTCATCACCACGGCACGTCCGCCGGCCTTGGTGATGGCCTCGACCGCGGTCAGTGTGTCGCGCACCCGCACCCCGCCCTGCAGAGCGGTCTCGGTGGCGCGTGCGATCGTCGGGCCGTCCATTCCCGGATCGGAATACGGCACGCCGACTTCGATGAGGTCACAACCGGATTCGACCAGGGCGGTCAACGCGGCGATCGAGCCCGGCACGTCGGGGTAGCCGGTCGGCAGATAGCCGATCAGCGCTGCGCGGCCCTCGGCCCGGCACGCGGCGAACATCGGAGCCAGCCGGTCGCCGGCGTGGTCGCTCACGACGCGTCTCCTGCCTGGTCGAACAGACCGAACCACTTGGCCGCGGTCTCCACGTCCTTGTCGCCGCGACCGGACACGTTGACCACGATGACCTTGCCGGGTCCCAGCTCGGTTGCCAGCTTGAGCGCGCCGGCCACCGCGTGTGCCGATTCGATCGCCGGAATGATTCCTTCAGTGCGGCAGAGGATTCCGAACGCATCCATCGCCTCGGTGTCGGTGATCGGCCGGTATTCGGCACGCCCCGTCTCACGCAGCCAGGCGTGCTCCGGGCCCACACCCGGGTAATCCAGCCCGGCCGAGATCGAGTGCGACTCGATGGTCTGACCGTCGTCGTCCTGCAGCAGATAGGAGAACGAGCCCTGGAAGGCCCCCGGTGTTCCACCGGCGAATGTCGCGGCGTGCCGGCCGGTGTCGACGCCGTCGCCGCCGGCCTCGAACCCGATCAGCCGGACCGCGGGATCGTCGAGGAACGCGTGGAAGATGCCGATGGCATTCGACCCGCCACCCACGCACGCCACCACGGCGTCGGGCAGTTGGCCCGCCATCTGTTGGATCTGAACGCGCGTCTCCAGGCCGACGACCCGCTGGAAGTCGCGCACCATGGTCGGGAACGGATGGGGTCCGGCCGCGGTGCCGAAGCAGTAATAGGTGCGATCAGCATTGGTGACCCAGTCCCGGAAGGCCTCGTTGATGGCGTCCTTGAGGGTCTGCGAACCGGATTCGACCGAGACCACCTCGGCGCCCAGCAGCCGCATCCGCGCCACGTTCAGCGCCTGACGGCGAGTATCGACGGCGCCCATGTAGACCACGCATTCCAGGCCGAGCAAAGCGCAGGCCGTGGCGGTGGCCACCCCATGCTGACCGGCGCCGGTCTCGGCGATCACCCGGTTCTTGCCCATGTGTCGCGCCAGCAGTGCCTGGCCGAGCACGTTGTTGATCTTGTGAGAACCGGTGTGGTTCAGGTCCTCTCGCTTCAAGAAGATGCGAGCTCCGCCGGCGTGCGCGGTCAGGCGCTCCGCCTCATACAGCGGTGAGGGCCGACCGGTGTAGTGCGTCTGCAGGTCGTCCAGAGTGTCCAAGAACTCCGGGTCGTTGCGCACCTTGTCGTAGGCGGCGGTGACCTCTTCGATGACCGCCATCAGCGCTTCGGCGACGTAGCGGCCTCCGTAGACACCGAAGTGCCCGCGGGCATCGGGATCATGTGCGGTCGGTTCAGCCACTCCGGCGCTGGCACGCGGAAGGCTCGGGTGCGAGGTGTCTGACATTTAGCGGGCCGACTTCGGGCAGGACGGATGCTTACCCGCACTGACCAAATCGGCAACGGCCGCGCGCGGGTCGCCACTGGTGACGAGTCCCTCGCCGACCAGCACAGCGTCCGCGCCGGCACCGGCGTAGGCCAGCAGGTCCGCGGTGCCCCGCACCCCAGACTCGGCGATCTTGACCACCTCGGTGGGCAGTCCGGGCGCGATCCGCGCGAAGCAGTCGCGGTCGACCTCCAGCGTGGTCAGGTCACGCGCATTGACACCGATCACCTTGGCGCCGGCGGTCAATGCACGGTCGGCCTCTTCTTCGGTGTGCACCTCGACCAGCGCAGTCATGCCGAGCGACTCGGTGCGGTCCAGCATGGACTCCAGTGCCTGTTGCTCGAGCGCCGCCACGATCAGCAGCAGCATGTCTGCGCCGTGGGCGCGGGCTTCGTGAATCTGGTACGGCCGCACGATGAAGTCCTTGCGCAGCACCGGAACCGACACCGCGGCACGTACCGCGTCCAGGTCGGCCAGCGAGCCGTTGAAGCGGCGCTGTTCGGTCAGCACACTGATCGCGCGGGCCCCGCCGTCGGCGTAGGCGCTGGCCAGCTCCGCCGGGTCGGCGATGGGCGCCAGTTGGCCCTTGGACGGGCTGGCGCGCTTCACCTCAGCGATGACTGCGATGCCGGGCTCACGCAGCGCCGCCATCACGTCCCGTGGCGCAGGCATGGCCTCGGCCGCTGCCTTGACTTCCGCGAGCGGGACCAGGGCCTCTCGGGCGGCAAGGTCGGCGCAGACTCCCTCGATGATGGAGTCGAGAACGGATGCCGAAGTCATGACTGCCGCTTCCTCTCCCGCGTCCGGTGGACCTTCGTCGAAGACCTTCATCGAAGGGTAACGACCGCCGCTATCCGCGGTATCACCGGCCCTCGGCGTTCGGGTCGGTTGCCCCATCATCCGCATCCCCGGTGGGGTCACGCCCCTCGTCGAGCGCGTCCCACATCATGCGTTCCGACACCTGCGGGCCATCCGGGTCGGCGCCCTCGCCTGCCTCGACGTCACGCGCCGCCGCGCGGCGCACGGCAGGCGCCGAATACTTGGTCACCCGGCCGGCGTTATGTGCGGCGACGCGCATCAACAGCACGGCCGCAGCCAGCACGCCCAGGGCCGCGACCAGGCTCAACACCGCGCCGGTGAGACGGCGCTCGGTGCCCAGCAGCGCGGTCAACGGAATCTCGGCGATGTCCAGGGCCCGCAGGGTGATGTCGCGGGCCGCCCACATGCTGGTGGCCAGATAGCCGCACGCCAGGCTCACCGCGGCCAACACCACCGCCAGCACCCGCAGCTGCCACCCGCGCACCGCCATCGCGGCGACCGCAGCGGCCAGGCACAGCAGCGCCAGGGGCAACAGCGCTGTCGACCAGGATGCGCCGGTGAGGGTGATCTGCTTGGGCTGCCCGAGCCCGTCGAACGAGCGGATCAGAACCCACGGCAGCCGTGAGGCGCCCCAGAGGCCTCCGGCGGCCGCTACCAGCAGCAGTTGTGCCCCGCGTAGCGCGCGGGTGTCGTTGTGTTCGCGAACGTCAGCCATCGGTCCCGGGCACCGCCAAGGTCTCGGCGGCGGCGATCGCGGCCAGCACGGCCCGCGCCTTGTTGGATGCCTCGGTGTATTCGTAGGGGCCGTTGGAGTCGGCGACCACTCCGCCACCGGCCTGGACGTAGGCGGTGCCGTCGCGCATCAACGCCGTGCGGATGGCGATCGCGAAGTCGGCGTTGCCGGCGAAGTCCAGATAGCCGACGACGCCGCCGTAGAGGCCGCGCCGGGTCTTCTCGACCTCCTCGATCAGCTCCATCGCGCGCACTTTGGGTGCCCCGGACAAGGTGCCTGCCGGGAAGCACGCCGTTACGGCGTCCAGCGCGGTCCGGTCCTCGGCCAGCTCACCGGTGACGGTGGACACCAGGTGCATGACGTGGCTGTAGCGCTCGATATGGCTGTAGTCGCTGACCCGCACGGTTCCCGGAACACACACCCGGCCCAGGTCGTTACGGCCCAGGTCGACCAGCATCAGGTGCTCGGCGAGCTCTTTCTCGTCGTTCAACAGATCCTTGGCCAGCAGCTGGTCTTCGTCCTCGGTCGCCCCGCGCCACCGGGTTCCGGCGATCGGGTGGGTGGTCGCGCGGCCGTCCTGCACGGTCACCAGCGCCTCGGGGCTGGACCCCACGATCGAAAAGGCCAGTCCCCCGCCGTCGTCGGGCACCTGCAGCAGGTACATGTACGGGCTCGGGTTGGATACCCGCAGCATCCGGTAGACATCGATGGGGTCTGCCGGCGTGGTCATCTCGAAACGTTGCGAGGGAACCACCTGAAACGCTTCGCCGGCCTCGATCTCACCGACCAGCCGCTCGACGATCGCCCCGTACTCCTCGGGGGTGCGCTGACCGCGGTAGACCGGGTCGGGCCGGTCGAAGGTGGCCACGCTGGACTCCAGCGGCTGACTCAGTGCGGCGGCCATCACATCGAGGCGGGCGATTGCGTCGTCGTAAGCCTGATCGACGCGCTCGTCGGTGCCGTTCCAGTTCACCGCATTGGCGATCAGCGTGATGGTGCCCTCGTGGTGGTCGACGGCGGCCATGTCGCTGGCCAGCAGCAGCAGCATGTCGGGCAACTGCAAGTCGTCGACGGCCAGCTCGGGCAGCCGCTCCAGGCGGCGCACCAGGTCGTAGGTGAAGAAACCCACCAGGCCGCTCGATAGCGGTGGCAGCCCCGGGATGGCGGCCGTCTCCAGCAGCGTCAGCGTTTGGCGCAGGGCCTGCAACGGGTCCCCGCCGGTGGGCGCATCCTGCGGGGCCGCACCCAGCCACACCGCTTCGCCGTCCCGCACCGTCAGCGTCGAGGTCGTGCCGGCACCGATGAACGACCACCGCGACCACGACCGGCCGTTCTCGGCCGACTCCAGCAGGAACGTGCCGGGGCGGTTGGCGGCGAGCTTGCGGTATGCCGACAGCGGCGTTTCGGCGTCGGCCAACACCTTGCGGGTCACCGGAACCACCCGGTGCTCGGCCGCCAGCGCCCGAAAGTCCGCCCGGGATGTGACGCCGGCCCTAGAAGGGCTTGTGATCTGCACGCGCTTATCTTCCCAGACCGCGGTGGGTCCACCACTAGCGCCGCCGCCGCACTTGCACCCGGAGTAGCGTGGCCGCCATGAAAACCGGTGACACCGTGGCCGACTTCGAACTCCCCGACCAGACCGGGGCGCCGCGCAAACTGAGCGCCCTGCTGGCCGACGGGCCGGTGGTGCTGTTCTTCTACCCGGCCGCCATGACGCCGGGGTGTACCAAGGAAGCCTGTCACTTCCGCGATCTGGCCGGCGAGTTCGCCGCGGTCGGGGCCACCCGGGTTGGCATCAGCGCCGATGCGGTGGCCAAGCAGGCCAAGTTCGCCGACCAGCAGGGCTTCGACTACCCCCTGCTATCCGACTCCGACGGAGCGGTGGCCAGCCAGTTCGGCGTTAAGCGCGGCATGCTGGGCAAACTCATCCCGGTAAAGCGCACCACGTTCGTCATCGACACCGACCGCACCGTGTTGGACGTGATCGCCAGCGAATTCTCGATGGACACCCACGCCGACAGGGCGCTGGAGGTGTTGCGGGCGCGCTCGTCGGCCTAAAAGTCAGGCGGGCTTGTGGAACGTATAAACCCGGTACCGAAGAAGGCCGACCTTCGACAACCACTTCAACCATCGGGTGCCGACGATCATGGTCTTCCGGGTTTCCGCTGACTCGTGAGCGCGCAAGAACTTGAGCAGGAATGCGTAGGTCGGCATGGTGTGCTTCCGGATGTCGCGCTTGGTTTCCAGCTGCAGTCCCGCGCGTGAGCCCATGCTCTTGTAGGACCGCAGCGGGACATTCCCGAGCGTTCCGTAGGATTTCGCGACCCGGGTGCGGATCGCCAGCCAGATCGGGGTTTTGCCGAAGAACATCATGATCGGCACAAAGTCCGAAACCGCCAGGTAGCCACCCGGTTTGAGCACTCGCGAAGCCTCCGCGAGGAAACGCTCACGGGACGCAAAGTGGAAAATACACTCGACCGCCAGGACACGGTCGAAGGAGTTGTCCTCGAACGGCAACTGACAAGCGTCGGCTTCGACCCACGACATTGCGTTGCCGCGGGCAGGCTTGCTCTCGGTCTCGGCGATGACGAGCTGGCGCGGGTCGATGTTCAGGCCAGTGAGATCCATGTCGGAATGCGTGGCATTGATCTGGCGGATGGTTCCGCCGAATCCGCAGCCGACATCCAGCAGCGCTTGTCCGTCGGCAACCTTTCCGGCCTCGAACAGCACGCCGTTCATCTGCTCCATGGCCGCGACGTAGTCGGCCAGGGTGCCATCGGCGGCCTCGGGGCTCTCCCAATAGCCCCAGTGCACCTGGTCTTCCCACAATTGGCCGAATTTGCCACGGTTTGGGCGGTCGTCGATCAGCAGGTCAAAGTAGGGCAGGTCAGGCACCCGCGGACGCTATCACGTGTCGTCCTGGCGCGCGGGAATTGATTAGCCGTGTCGGCTATCCACCGCCAGCAAGGAGCCATCGGACTCCGCTAGTCGGCGTCCTGCTGTGCTTCGGGCACCTCGGCGACCTCCGCGGCGGGCGCGTCGGGCAGATCGGGTATTTGGCGGTTCTCGCCGACGGTGGTGTCGATCCAGTTCCTGATCTCGCTGAGGTGGGTGACGATCCCGGCACGCTCGCGCTTCAGCAGATCCACTTCGGCCAGCGTGCGCTCGGTGATCACCTTGGCTTCGCGCTGGGTGCCGGCGATCAAGGAGGAGGCCTCCAGGCGGGCCTCCTTGTCGAGCTTGGCGATGTTGGCCTCGGCCTGCTCCCACGCCGCCTTCATCTTCTGGTCCAGGCGGTGCTGGGCCTCCCGGCGGTTGCGTTCGTCCTCTTCCCAGGCCAGTTTGATCTGTTCGTCGAGGGATTCCTGGGCCGCCCGGCGGTTGCGTTCGTCCTCTTCGGCCAGGCGCTGGTACAGCTCGCGGCGGCTGCGTTCGGCCTCCTCGATCTCCTGGGCGATACGGCTGCGCTCCTGGTGCGCCATTTGCAGGATCTGCTCGGCCTCCTGGGTCGCGGCCTCGGGGGTCTTCGTCCGGCGGGCGTTGGTGGACGCCTGGAACTCGGCCAGCGCCTCGCTGGCGGCGGCCCGGTCGTGTTTGGCGGCTTCCAACTGCTCACGTAGTTCTCCGGTCAGCGACTCGGCGTCCTGACGGGCCAGTTCTTTGGTGCGTCGCGCCTCCTCGGAGGCGATGCGCATCATCCGCGCAATCCGGTCGGACATGCCCTCGACGGAGTCCACCGGCCCGGTGACCTGCTCGAACTGCGATCGCAGTTGGGCCAGCTCGGCGGTCAGATGTTGGCGCTCCGAATCCGCTTCGGCGGTCATCCGCACCACGTCGTTCTGCAGCCGGGTGACCTCCGCGACGAGCTGTTCGCGGTCAATGAGCGTCTGCGACTTCGTCGCTTCGAGGGATTTGCCGCGGTCCTGCAGAATATCGATTTCGTGGTGCAGACGTGCGATGTAGTCGGCGACCTCATTGCGATCGAAACCGCGCATCTGCGTTTCGAATTCGGGAATCTCTAGTGCCACCGGTGTACTCCTAAGCACCTGACAGGTTGGGTCTTCGGCTGGATGGGCAACCAGCGTTCAACCGAGTTGGCTTGTGCGCGAGGCCAAATGGGCATGCTGGCTCCAGTCGCCATGCGACGGAGCGTATCAGACCTACAAGTGCATGTCACCGGCCTCGCAGTGGGCAAAAGCCCCCCGAGCGCGGACGATTTTCGCGAAACGAGGACTCCTTTGCCGGCCGAACGGATTGGCGGTGGCCCACGCTACGGCAGCGGCTTTAGGCCGCCTAACGGGTATTGATCCAGTTCTTGATCAGTTTGAGGTCGGCGACCAGTTCGGTGCGCTCCTGCTTCAGCTGATCCACTTCCGCCTGAGCATGTTCGCTGATCACTTTGACTTCGTGCTGAGCGGCGGCCACCAGCGTCGCGGCCTCCCAATGCGCCTCCGTGTCGAGCTCGGCGATGGCGGCCTCTGTCTGCTCCCACGCCGCCTTCAACTTCTGGTCCAGACGACGTTGCGCCTCACCGCGGTGACGCTCGTCCTCCTCCCAGGCCAGCTTGAATTGCTCGTCGAGCGTCTCGTGCGCTGCCAGGCGGTGGCGTTCTTCCTCCTCGGCCAGGCGCTGGTAGACCGCGCGGCGGGTGTGCTCGGCATCTTCGGTCTCCTCGGTGATGCGGTCGCGTTCCTCGCACGCCAGCCGGAGTATCTCTTGGGCTTGTGCCGTCGCAATCTCCAGGATTTTCGTCCGGCGCGCGTTCGCGGAGGCCTGCAATTCGGCCAGCTCCGCGGCGGCGGCCGCCCGGTCGGATCGGGCGGCCATCAACTGCTTCCGCAGGTCCCCGCTGAGCGATTCCGCCTCATGGTGGGCCAGTTCCTTGGTACGCCGGGCCTCCTCTGAGGCGATACGCATCATCCGAGCGATGCGATCGGACATCCCTTCAACAGTGTCGACCGGTGCCGTGACCTGTTCAAACTGACTGTGCAACTGCGTCATTTCGGAAATGAGCTCCCGACGCTTTGCATCGGCGTCGGCAGTCCGCTGCGCGAGGTCATTCTGCAGCCGCGCGACCTCGGCGGTGAGCCGTTCGCAGTCGGACCGCGCCTGCCCCCTGGCGGTATCGAGGGATTTGGTGCGTTCGCGCAGAATTTCAACTTTATGGTGGAGGCGCCCCAGGTAATCAGCGACCTCATTGCGATCGAAACCGCGAAGCTGTGTTTCGAATTCAGGAATACGCAGCATCGGCGACTGACCCCTTCTCCCGACAAGACCTGGTCGTCTGCCGGGCGCGACCCGGCTTCTGGCAGAACAAAATTGCTAATGAAAGCAAGTCGGCTATTGCACGAAAGCCGCCGCGCGAGGAATCGTAGCAGACGAGCGCGGACGTGTCACCGATAAATCAAATGGCAGCCAGCGGTTCAGTGCGGGCGATTTTCGCGAAACCAGGTTTCTCTGGCAGACAAAGCAGACTCGCGATCAGCTTGAACCGCGGCATTCACGTGAGTGTCGGGGTTAACTTGATTCGAGCGATTGACCTGACCCGTTGAGCGCTCTATCTGGCCGACGATTTTCGCGCGCGCATCGATGAGTTCGGCCAAGCGTCGTTGGGCGTCGGCGACGTGGCTGGTGATCGCCTGATTCATCTCCGTCAAGATCGCCGAAGCGTGACTCTCGGCTTCCTTCATGATCTCGGCTGCACTCAACACGGCCTGTCGTCGCAGGTGCGAGGCCTGGGCCCGCAGGTGTTTGTGCTGAGTTTCCAGCTCGGCCCGCAGCTCAGCCGCCTCCCGGCGCTGCGCCTCGGCGTCAGCGAGAATCGCCGCGGCCTCGTTCTCGGCAGAGGCGCGCAGGTCGTTCGCCGACTGGCGCGGCTCCGCCCGGGTGACCGCTGCTTCTGGCGCCGCCTCCCTGAGGGTTCCGGACAGCCGATCACTTAGATCGACAATGTCGCCCGGAATGGTGGAGGCCAACTCATTGAACTTCGCCGATGCGGACTCCAGGTTCGCCTGCGATTCACTGAGCTGGTTTGTCAGCGCGACTATCCGCGATCCGTCACGCGGCATGTGCGCCTCGATGTCGCTGACGGTGCCTTGCGCATAGTGCGAGTCGATCTGGAGCGACAGCCGCTCCAACTCCAAACCCCTGGGGCGCTGCTCGTGTTCCAACTGGTACCAGTCAGCAGGCTCGTCGGAGTTCACAATCGGCCAGCATACCGCTCCGCAGCTATCAGCGAATCATTCTGCGGGACCGATCAACACGTCCGCGTCGAAACAGCTGTGATCACCGGTATGGCAGGCGCCGCCGATTTGATCGACCGTCAGCAGCACGGTGTCACCGTCGCAGTCCAGCCGTACCGAATGCACATACTGGGTGTGGCCAGAGGTCGCGCCCTTGATCCACTGTTCATTGCGCGATCGCGAAAAATACGTCGCTTCACGGGTTGCCAGGGTGCGGGCCAAAGCGTCGTCGTCCATCCAGGCGACCATCAGCACGTCGCCGCTGCCCCGCTCCTGTGCCACCGCGGAAATCAGACCCTCGGCGTTCCGCTTGAGCCGGGCCGCGATCGCCGGATCCAGCTGGTTGGTCGTCATCGAACCACAATCCCCTCGGCTGCCATCGCGGCCTTGACCTGGCCGATGGTCAGTTCCCGGAAGTGAAACACGCTGGCGGCCAACACCGCATCGGCGCCCGCGGCGACCGCCGGAGCGAAGTGCTCGGCAGCACCGGCGCCGCCACTGGCGATCACCGGCACACTTACCGCGGCCCGAACCGCGCGCAGCATCGACAGATCGAATCCGGCCTTGGTGCCGTCGGCATCCATCGAGTTCAGCAGGATCTCCCCCACGCCGAGCTCCACACCGCGGATGGCCCATTCGACCGCGTCGATACCGGTGCCCTGTCGGCCGCCGTGGGTGGTCACCTCCCATCCGCAGGCGGTGGGCGGCGAGCCGGCCGGGACGGTACGGGCGTCGACCGACAACACGATGCACTGGGAGCCGAATTGGCGGGACAGCTCCGCCAACAGTTCCGGGCGGGCGATCGCGGCGGTGTTCACCGACACCTTGTCCGCGCCGGCCCGCAGCAACACGTCGACGTCGGCAACCGTGCGCACTCCGCCGCCGACGGTGAGCGGGATGAATACCTGATCGGCGGTGCGCGCGACGACCTCGAGCATGGTGGCCCGGCCCGACGACGAGGCCGTCACGTCGAGAAAGGTCAGCTCGTCGGCGCCCTCGGCGTCATAGGCCGCGGCCAGCTCGACCGGGTCGCCGGCATCGCGCAGGTTGGCGAAGTTGACGCCCTTGACGACTCGGCCGCCGTCGACGTCCAGACACGGAATAACCCGTACCGCAACATCACTGTGCTTATGCAGCGGTCCCAGCTTCGCCTCTCCTGCGTCGAGCCTCGCTGAACCGCTCTGCTTATGCAGCGGTCCCAGCTTCGCCTCTCCTGCGTCGAGCCTCGCTGAACCGCTGTGTTGATCCATCATCAGTAGTCCTCCGGTGCGCCGACTCGCTTGAGGATGTCGAGAATCTGATCGTGCACTCCCGGTGCTGCGACCAGCGCCGAGTCCGAGTGGGCCGTCCACGGTGCGCCGGCCAGGTCGGTGACCACGCCGCCGGCCGCCCGCACCATGGCCACACCGGCGGTGTGGTCCCAGATGTGGTCGCCGAAACTGATCGCACCGCCGAGGGTTCCATCGGCGACGTAGGCCAGGTCGATTCCGGTGGCGCCGTGCATCCGCGTCCGCGAGGTCACCCGGGTCAGGCCTTCGAGCACCGCGAGCCGGTAGCGACCGGGGAACCGGCCCCGCCACTCGACGTTGAAGGTGCCGATACCGACCAACGAGTCGGCCAAGTCGACGGGTTTCAGTTGCGGCTGCGCCATCCCGTTGCGGACCAGCGGGCCGCCGGCCACCGCGGTGTAGCGCTGGCCGGCGAACGGCAGCCAGGTCAGTCCCGCGACCGGCTCACCGTCGCGCAGCAGACCCAGCAGGATCGCGGACATCGGTGACCCGGCGGCATAGTTGAAGGTCCCGTCGATGGGATCGAGCACCCACACCAGCGGCGAATCGATCGGTGGCCCGCCGAATTCCTCGCCGTGCACCCCGATTCCGGTTGCCGCAACCAATGCCTCAGTGATCTGCCGTTCCAAGGCCAGGTCGACCTCGGTGGCGAAGTCGTTGGCGCCCTTGCGGACTGCAGAGTCGGCGCGGTGGCCGGCGAGGAAAGGCTCGGCGGCGACATCGAGGATCTCCGACGCCGCTGCGACCAGCGCGTCCAGATCCGCGGTGTCCAGCGCCATGTCGGCCTACTCCTGCACCGTGGACAGCGCCTCGGGCAGAGTGAAGCGGCCTGCGTAGAGGGCCTTGCCGACGATGGCGCCCTCGACGCCGCGGCCGACCAGTGTGGCGATCGCCCGCAGGTCATCCAGACTCGACACTCCCCCGGAGGCGATCACCGGAGCGTCGGTGCGGTCGGCGACTGCGCCGAGCAGCTCCAGGTTGGGTCCGCCCAACGTGCCGTCCTTGGTCACATCGGTGACTACGTAGCGTGAACAGCCTTCTCGGTCAAGACGTTCCAGTACCGGCCACAGGTCACCGCCGTCGGTTTCCCAACCGCGGCCCCGCAGACGGTGGATGCCGTCGGGGTGATTGGGGTCGATCTGCACGTCCAGCCCGACTGCGACCTTCTCGCCGTGTTCAGCGATCGCCCGTGCGCACCACTGCGGGTTCTCCAAGGCGGCGGTGCCCAGGTTCACCCGGGCGCAGCCGGTGGCCAGCGCCGCCGCCAGCGTCTCGTCGTCGCGGATGCCACCGGACAGTTCGACCTTCACATCAAGGCGCCCAACGACATCGGCAAGCAGCTCGCGGTTCGATCCGCGCCCGAACGCGGCATCCAGATCGACCAGGTGGATCCATTCCGCACCGTCGCGCTGCCAGCCCAGTGCGGCGTCCAGCGCCGAACCGTATTCGGTCTCGCTGCCGGCTTTGCCCTGTACCAGGCGTACCGCACGGACGAGGGCCACCCCGACAGCGCCCTACAAAAACCCTGCCCCGTGTTCAGGGCTGCATCCACACTCTCCACCCACATTGGCTA
>CAXYUC010000066.1:0-23051 GCA_964292075.1 uncultured Mycolicibacter sp. | reverse complement strand
ACCTACTACGAACAGGGGACTGGGGTGGCGGTAGCGGGCGCCGGGAAGGGGGGGTGCGCCGCCGATACCGGACAGCAGGTAGTCGAGCATGGTCACGCGGTGCCCTCCTGCGGGTCGTTGATGCGCCATACCGCGTTCGGTCCCATCGTTGAGGTGATCCGGGGCTGGTTGCGGATCGCCTTGCGTAGGGCTTCCCAGGCGTAGCCGGCGGCTTCCCCGGCGGCACGGAAGTGGTCGCGGTCTACCTCGATGGTGTTTGCTGGGAGCTGGTTGAGGTAGGTGGTGATGAAGTCGTCGGTGCTGGGGTACGGGTTGTGTTCGCCGGTGAGTGACCACTGTCCGCGGCCGAGGGCCTTGAGGGTGGGGTGTCCGCTAGCGGCGGTGTGGATCTGGTGTTTGGTGTATCCGGCGGCTTGGCCGGCGGTGATCACAGCAAACGATTCGGTGAGGGTGGTGCCGGCCGCGATGAGCTGTTCGACGTGGTGGTTGAACCATTTCTGACACGACACCTTGGGACGGTCTGCGTTTTGCGGTACGGCTGACAGTGGCGATTTGCGTGCCTCACCTGCCTCACCCTGGTTGACCTGCGGAGTTACCTCACTATTTGAGGCACCCGTTCCTGCCTCACCGGTTTCGGCGGGAAACTGTTGCTGTTCTGGGACAGGTGGTGAGACAGGCGGGCGTGCCTCACTTGCGGGGCTTTGACCAGCAGGTATTCCGGGTGAGGCAGGTGAGGCAGGCGAAAGTCCAATGTTGGTGTAATAGCGAATCTGAATGCCGTTGACCCGCGGCTTGGAGGTGCCGAGATCGGGGACGACGGCGGCGAGGTTGCGGCCGAACGTGGCCTTGCTGCCGGATTCGTGGCCGCTGTCGACGCACCATGCCTTCCACGCTCCGTAGAGGCGGTCACGCTCAACGCTGGCCCCCTCGGCGCGTACACAGCAGTCCCGGACGAACGCCGACACCGGGGACGCCAGATCCATGAGCATGGTGGTGGCTTCGCCGGAGGACTTCGGGACCGTGAAGTGTTGTTTGCTGGCGAGGCGGTCGAGGCCTTCCAGCGCCCAGTTGAGGATGCCGGGTAGCTCGGCGGTAATGCGGGCATCCAGGGTGCGGTCCTCGCGGCCCAGGAAGCTGTTGCGCATCTGGAGGACCAGGAGCCGGTTGGCGATGGCACCGGAGGCGTCCGAGAACCGTGGTACCTCGTTGGACAGGATCATCAGGCGGGTGGACAGCTTGCCCGACCAGGGGTCACGGAACTTACGGTCAACGGTCAGCACGTCCTCGCCGGAGATGGACAGCAGGCGTTCGACGATGGTGTGGACGGTGGTCCCGCCGAGTCGTGCGTCGGCGATGATGGCCAGCGGCTTGCCCATCAGCGGGGCCAGCCCGAAGTTGGTGCCCAGGGAGGCCAGGGTGGGGCCAGTGACGTGGCCGCGTCCGATGAGGTTGCGGATCATCCGGGCGATGGTGCCCTTCCCGCTGCGGGTGGGGCCGATCAGGAGCAGGATCTTCTGCTGGTCGGTGCGGCCGGTGACGATGTAGCCGATCCACTCCTGTAGCAGGGCGATGCTGGCGGGGTCGTCGGGCCAGATCGAGGCCAGGAACTCCAGCCACACTTTCGGCTCGGGGGCGTCGGCCTGGTAGGCGAACGGCACAGAGACGGTGTTGTAGAACGCCGGGGTGTGCGGGTGCAGTTGTCGATCAGCGAGGGACAGCAACCCGTTGGTGCAGGCGATCACCTCACCGGGCGGTGAAGCGGTGTCGTGGTCGCCGATCCATGCCGGGGCGTCGACGTCAGCGCTGAGGTGCGCTACAGCGGCGAGTGCTTCCAGCACGTTAGCGACCTTGTTTCGGTTGGGGTTCCACGGGGTGCGTTCGTAGTCGACAGTGATGCCCTTCTCCCGGATCGGGCGCTCGTAGTCGACCTCGCCGAGGCGGGAGTAGATGGTGCTGCGTAGGTGCGCGGCGTCCTCGGTCGACCACTGCTGTCCGTTCCAGCGCTGCCAGTCGCCACGGTGGGAGACCAGGGTGCGGCCAGTGGGGAGCGTGAATTTCTTGTACAGCTTGCGGGCTACCTCAAGGGGTGCGTCCGGGGACGGGTACAGGGGGCGTTCCGGTACAGCACCCAACGGTTTCGGGGTGGTCTTCTTGTTCGCGGTGTCGATGGGCACCACGTTGTTGTCGTCGGTCACGCGGACTCCTTTCGTCGTGGAACGTATGCGTCGCCGCGGCCGGCCCGGATCTGGCGGGCAATCGCGGGCCAGTCCTCAGCGGTGGCAATGGTTTTCGATGCGTCAGCGGCAGCTTCCTGGGCAAGATCGCAACGCAGGACGTGGTGCTCTCCGGCGACGGCGAGGGCGATGAGCTTGCGCATGTCGGTATCGGCCAGCTCGCACCATGCCGGGGTGCCGGCGATCGGCAGCGGGGCGTAGGTGGCGGCCTTGATCACCTCGGTGATGAACCGATTCACCTCCGGCCACGACACTTGGACACTGCTGGTCATCCGATCTCCCGTGATGCACACAGGGGTCCGATACCGGCCTGGACGCTGGCAGGATCGGTCAACCACCTGCCACAGCCCCTGCACCGCATCGCCAGACGCCACTCGGGCAGTTCGGTGGGGAGTCCGGCCCGCGTGGGGCCGGCTCCCTTCACCGTGTTGGTTCCGGCAACGTGGCTGGCCATCAGAGTCCGCCCTTCACGACGGTGAGCTTTGGCTTGCCCACGAACTGCTGTGGTTTGACGCCCGCCACGCGCAGCAGACTCAGCAGCGCTTGGAGCATCTCTGGCGTCCAGCTCTTGAACGGCTTTGCGTTCAGGTGGTCCCTGACCTCACAGCGCAGCCGGTGCAGATTCCTTTCCATCTCCCTGTCCTTGTCGCTCACCACGGCACCTCCGCGGCGTCGGCGGCTTCCAGCAGGTAGTCCGCCAGTTCGCGGGCGCCTGCCGGGGTGAGGCGGACCAGGTGGCCATAGTCGTTGATCTCGACGTACCTGCGGCGTCCGACGCGGTTGATCTCGACGTCGGGAAGGTCGCCCGCGTGCCGGGCCTCGACGATGTCAAGAGCCTGGCGCATCGGACTGTCCTCAGCGAGTCCTGCTCGGCAGCCACGCGCATGCCCACCGATTACGCCGCAGCAGGTGCGGGTGGCACTGTCCACGGGGTAGAGGTGACTGTCGGGGTCAGCACCCAAGTCGGTCAGCTCGTAGCCGATGGGGTCGTGATCTGTCATCATGGGGACTACCTGCTTCCTTTTG
The DNA here is from genome assembly GCA_964292075.1 of uncultured Mycolicibacter sp. Taxonomy (GTDB): domain Bacteria; phylum Actinomycetota; class Actinomycetes; order Mycobacteriales; family Mycobacteriaceae; genus Mycobacterium. Next base: position 19,791 of record CAXYUC010000066.1, on the reverse strand, counting down.
AGGGTTGGTGGGTGTGAGCGGTCCCCGCCAGGTGTTGGCGCACCTGGAGCTCGGGGGCCGTTCTGCTGTTCGGACGCATGTCCGGTGTTTGATCCGCCTCGGGGTCGAGTCCGAGGTCGGCATGTGATTCCTGCGGGCGCGCGTAGATCAAGCCGCATCACCACCCTGGTCGATTCGGGCGATGTACTCGTTGATGGCCGCCTCGGACACCAGTCGGCGGCGTCCAACTTTCACGCTGCGCAACTGTCCGTTGGCCATCAGCTCGAACACCATGCTCCGGCCGACTGACAGCCGTTTCATGACTTCCTCAACGGGCCACAACCGACTGTTGAGCCGGTCGACTTCCTTCTGTAGCTCCGGTGTCAGTGTCACCGGGGGCACCTCCTTTGCTCTGGAATGAAGCATCCAACTCGAATTGTATCGACATAGCCGAGCATTGCACGGATGCTCCCGAACGTCAACGCGTCCGTGCGATACTGTCTCAATGCCGAGCATTGACGAGTCCGCAAAGGCGTGGCAGGAGCAGTTGGCGAAGCGCGTCGGCCTGGCGATCAGAGGCCAACGGGTGGCGCTCGGATTTACCGCACAACAACTGTCCGAACAGACAAGGGACTTCGGCTATCCCGTATCGCGTGCAGCGATTTCTAAGATCGAGAGCAACAGCCGGTCGGGGAAGGTGGACCTCGCCGAGCTACTTGTTCTTGCGGCCGCGTTGTTTACCCCTCCGGTGGCTCTCGTCTTCCCAGGTCGATACGACGACGAGATCGACGTACTTCCAGGGCTGAAAACATCGCAATTCGATGCAGCACAATGGTTTTCAGGGATTCGCAATGAGACATTCGGAACGCAGTCCGAGGAGCTCAATTCTGCAAGGGATCTTGTCGATAAGGCCACCATTGCGGGATTCACCGCTCAGGATCTGGAGCGCATCGAAGCTCAGGCGAGGCAAGCGAATGACGCTCTACGCCAGGCGATTGAAGAGCGGCAGCAGGCTACCAGCAGCATGCAGCAGGCGGTCGATACGTTCAATCGGGCAGCTGAGAAGTTTCAGGAGGCGATAAAGATCCGGAACGAATCGCTTGGTCAGGCGGGCGATGCCTAGACAACGCATGGCCCCGGGTGAGCACGGGAAGATCGCCGACCGTACCGCCACGGAGGAACTCCCGAACGGCAAGACTCAGCAGATCTTCTACGCCACAACGTATTTGCGTCTCCACAGTGGGAAGCTGCGTGAACGTGAGGCGTCGTCGCGCAAGTCAGCGGAGGATGCCCGGCGGGAGCTGAAGCGCCGCATCGCGGTCGAACTCGAGGCCGGGGAACCGACCGGGGTAATTGACCGCACCACCACCTTGTCGGAGTTGTTCGAGGCGTGGTTGCCGGCGAAGATCGCGGAGGACCGGATCGGGGAGCGGACCGCGACCCTGTACCGGGACACGTGGCGGCTGCACGGCGACCAGCAGCTCGGGGAGCTGCGGATCGTGGGGCTGACGACAAGCCGTGCCGATGCGCACCTGAAGGCGCTGCCGTCATCGCCGGGTATCTATCTGCGGATCATCTTGTCGGGCATGTACAGCATGGCTGCCCGGTTCGACGTGGTGAAGCACAACCCGATCCGGGAGACCAAGACCGCCAAGCCGGAACGCAAGCCGGCCAGGGCGCTCACAGGCATGGAGTTGGAGCAGGTGCGGCGGGCCGTCGAGCTGTGGTGCGGGAGGAATGGGCCGGGGCCGCGGCGGGGCCTGATGTTGCCGGCGTTCGTGGAGCTGCTGGCGGCCACCGGTGTGCGGCCGGGGGAAGTGCTGGCGATCCGCTGGCCGGATGTTGACCTTCTGGCGAAGCCGCCGACCGTCACCGTCACCGGGACCGTGCAGGACGCGGGGAGGGTGGCCGGTAAGCCGCTGCACCGCCAGGATGCCCGCAAGGGTCACGCCCCGCCGCACACAGTGGTCCTACCGGCGTTCGGCGCCCAGGTGCTCACCGACCTCTACGCGGTCACAGGGCCGGACGGCACGGTGCTGAAGAACAGGGACGGCGGCCTGGTGAGCCTGTCGAACATCCGTTCCTCGCTGCGGGAAGCGCTCGCGCCCCACGAAGAGCTGCGGTGGGTGACGCCGCACAGCTTCCGACGGTCTGTGGCCACCGTCGTTCGGGACGGGCTCGGCGTCGAGGCCGCACAGCAACAGCTGTCGCACGCCCAGCTGGCGACCACCGAAGGGCACTACGTGCAGCGGGTGACGGCGGGGCCGGATACCCGCGCTGTGCTGGAGCAATGGGCCAGCAACGGGAACGGCTGAACCAATTTACGGGGAAAGTACGGTATTTCGAGGATGCGAGTTTGCTGGCAAACTTCCGAAACTCTCTGACCTGCATGTATGGAGCCGATGACGGGAATCGAACCCGCGTATTCAGCTTGGGAAGCTGATGTTCTGCCATTGAACTACATCGGCACTGGTGCGCTAGCAGGCTAGCATCCCGCGCCAACCGCCTCGCTCAGTCCGGCGAGCAGACACAGAATCGCACGTTTGCGGCGTGCTCCGTGCGATTCTGTGTCTGCTCGCCGAGGGGCCGGGTTCAGCGGATACGCTCGTGCCGTGCTGCTCTCCGATCGCGATCTGCGGGCCGAAATCGCTGCTGGCCGGCTGGGCATCGACCCGTTCGACGACGCGCTGGTACAGCCGTCCAGCGTGGACGTCCGCCTCGACGGCCTGTTCCGGGTGTTCAACAACACCCGCTACACCCACATCGACCCGGCTCAACAGCAAGACGAGCTCACGACGCTGGTCGAACCCAAACCCGGCGAGCCCTTCGTGCTGCACCCCGGCGAGTTCGTCCTGGGCTCCACGCTGGAGTGCTGCACCCTGCCGGAGGATTTGGCCGGCCGGCTGGAGGGCAAGTCGAGCCTGGGCCGACTGGGCCTGCTGACCCACTCCACCGCCGGTTTCATCGATCCCGGCTTCTCCGGACACATCACGTTGGAGCTGTCCAACGTGGCGAATCTGCCGATCACGTTGTGGCCGGGTATGAAGATCGGCCAGCTGTGCCTGCTGCGATTGACCAGTCCGGCGGAGCACCCGTACGGCAGTACGCGCGTAGGGTCGAAATATCAGGGCCAGCGCGGGCCGACGCCGTCCCGCTCGTACCAGAACTTCATCAAGTCCGGTTAGCCCTCGGATGCGACGGCCGCCCTTGCGGCTGCGATGAAGCCGGTATCGGCTAGCCCTGGTGGGGGTCGGACCACATGCCTGGCCGATGAGCAGTGGCAGGGGAGGTTTCGTGGAGATCGTTCTTGGGGTATCGGTGGCACCCTCGGCGGTCCGCATGGTGTTGGTGGAAGGCGAGAACGCCGACGGGGTCACCGTGGAGCACGACGACTTGGACGTGATGGATGGCACCCAAACCGCTCCCGAGCGGGTGGTGTCGGCGATCCTGGGGACCCGCGAGGGCGCTCGCGAGGGCGGTTATCAGCTCAGCTCCACCGGCGTGACCTGGAGCAATCCGGCCGAGGCGAACGCGCTACGGGAGGCGCTGGCCGGCCGCAAGGTCGAGAACGTGATGCTGGTGTCGGCGTTTCTTGCCGCAGCGGCGCTGGCCCAGTCGGTGGGCAGTGCGACGCGGTACGCCCGGACGGCTCTGCTGTTCGTCGAGCCGGACGCCGCCACCCTGGCCGTCGTGAGTTCTGATGACGGTTCGATCACCGAGATCCACCGCCAGCTGCTGTCGCACGACGACGAGAGCGCCGTCAGTGAGATCACCGAACTGGCCGCCGGTGCGCAACGGCTGGAGTCGAACCCCGACGGCCTGTTCGTGGTGGGCTCGGGCGTCAACGTGGCGATGATCAAATCGGAATTGGACAAGGCCACGCCACTGCCGGTCAGCGTCCCAGAGGAACCAGACATGGCGTTGGCCCGCGGGGCGGCGCTGGCCAGCGCGCATGCCCCGCTGTTTTCGTGCTCCACCCGCGCGCAGGCCTGGGCGCAGGATCCCGGCACGGGTGAGCTGTACCCGGCACTGGCCAGTGCCGGGTACGCCTACATCGCGCCCGCCGGGGTCAACTACGACGAGGTGGACTACAACGTCACCGCCGACAACGAGCCGCTGGCCTACAGCGCGCTTCCGGAAAGCGGCGCGGTTGTGGGCGGCGCGCTTCCGGACCTCGCCGACGATCCCGAACTCGTCGACTCCCGGATGCTGGACTTCAGTACCGGGATCCAGCCCCGGGAACGCAAGCCGATGCTGGTCACCGGCGGGGTCGCGGCGCTGTTCGTGATCGGGGTGCTGGGCTTGGCGATCGCGCTGGCCGTGGGGATGCGGGCGGCAAATCAGCACCATCCCGACATCCGGGCCAATGTCGTCACCCATCAGGCACCGCGGCCGGCAGCCGTGGTCCCCCCCGCGCCTGCACCTCCGGCGGCCCCACCCGCACCAGCTGGGGCGCCGGCTCCGCCGCGGGCACCCGCTCCCGCTCCCGCCCCGGCCCCAGTCCTGCGGGCCCCGGCGCCTGTGCCTGTGCCTGTGCCCGTCGCACCGCCCCCGCCGCCGCCGGCGCTACCGCCCCCACCGCTTCCCAACTGGGGGATTCCGGGACTGCCGGGAGGTCCGCCGCTGTTTGGTCCGCCTCGGGGCGATTGGGGACCCGGTCGCGGACCCGGCGGCTGGCCCGGCGACGGACCCGGTCGCGGACCCGGCGGCTGGCCCGGCGAAGGACCCGGTCGCGGACCTGGCGGCTGGCCCGGCGACGGACCCGGTCGCGGACCCGGCGGCTGGCCCGGCCGCGGGCCCGGCGGCTGGCCTGGCGGTGGGCCCGGCGGCTGGCCCGGCGGCGGCCCCCCGGGTGGCCCTGGACCCGGTCACGGCGGAATTCCGTTTCCCTTCCCACTGCCGGGCCTACATTTCTGAGTGGGCATTCACATCCGACAGTCGTAAGATGAGCTAATAATTCGCCGGCCGTAGTGGAGGAGGTGCGGTGGACATCGTCCTGGGGGTCTCGATGGCACCGCCATCGGTACGCATGGTTCTCGTCGAGGGGGAGCGCGCCGGTGGCGTGACCGTCGATGAAGACGGATTCGAGGTGGACGCCGACGAGATGGCGTTCCCCGACCAGGTCGTGTCGGCCATCCTGGGCACCCAGGAAAGTGCACGGGAGAGCGGCTACCGACTGGCCTCGACCGGGGTGACCGTCGCCAACCAGCTGCAAGCGGGCCAGCTGCGGGACGCGCTGGCCGGTCACCGGGTCGAGAACGTGATGTTGGTGTCGGCGTTCTTGGCCGCGGCCGCACTGGCGCAGACGGTGGGCGGGTCGGTCGGTTACCAGCGGACCGCGCTGATGTTCATCGAGCCGGACGGGGCGACCCTGGCCGTCGTCAACTCCTCGGACGGCTCGATCGCCGAAGTGCAGCGGGTTGCCCTGCCCTCCGATGACGCCGCCGCGGTGGGTGAGCTGACCCGCCTGGCCGCCCAGGCCGGCCGGCTGTCATCGCGGCCCGACGGCTTGTTCGTGGTCGGTTCCGGAGTCAACGTCGGCCTGGTCAAGCCCGAGTTGGACGCGGTCAGTGCCATCCCGGTGAGCGTGCCCGAGGAGCCCGAGACCGCGCTGGCGCGCGGCGCGGCGCTGGCCAGTGCGCACGCGCCGCTGTTCGACTCCTCGACGTCGGCGTTGGCATGGGCGCGCGACCCAGGGACCGGCGTGATCGACCCGGACCTGGTCGCGCTCGGCTACTCCTACCAGGCCGACTATGACGCCACCATGGGCGAGTACGCGCTGGCCTACAGTGCGGTTGCCGACGACGCCGCCGACAGCGGCTACCTGAACCTGATCGACGCAGACGGCTTTGACGGCACCGTCATCGACGACGACGACGGCCACCCGCCGAGTTCCGGTCTGGATCTGTTCGACGACAGCAAGCCCCTGCGCCGACGCAGGCCGTTCCTGCTGGCCGGCAGCGGCCTGGCGGCGTTCTTCGTGGTCGGGGTCTCCAGCCTGGTGGTAGCGCTGGCGGTCAGCATCCGGCCCACCGCCGCAGATCACCCGCCGCCCACCGGGCACATCGTGGTCCCCACCCAACAGGCACCGGCCCCAGCGCCTGCCCCCGAAGCGGCGCCCGCACCTGCCCCCGCGCCGCCACCGGCGGCCCCGCCCGTCACCCAGGTTCCGGTAGCGCGGCCGGTGCCGGCCGCGCCTGCCCCTGCGCGGGCACCCGCGGCTCCGGCCCCCGCCCCGGCGGCTCCGGCTCCGGCTCCCGCGCCGGTGGCCCCGGTGCCGATACCGATTCCGGTGCCCATCCAGGTGCCTGCGCCGGTCGAGGCCCCGGCCCCGGCTGCGCCGATTCCCGCGCCGCCGATCCAGCAACCCGAGTTGCCGCCGATCTTCCGGCCACCTGCCCAGAACCCGTCCAACAACGGTGACAACCCGTCGTGGCTGCCGGGCAACAACGGTGGCGGCAATAACGGCGGGAACCCGTCCTGGCTGCCGGGTAACAACAACGGTGGCGGCAATAACGGCGGGAACCCGTCGTGGCTGCCCGACAACGATGGCGGCGGCAAGAAGGGTGGCAACCCGTCACCGTGGCTGCCCGGCATCGGCAGCAACGACGGCGGCGGGAACCCGTGGTTCCCCGGCCTCGGCGGCGGTGGCGGCGGCAACGGTGGCGGGCGCGGTGACGGTGGCGGCAGCTCCTGGTTCCCGGGCCTCGGCGGTGGCGGCGGCCATGGCGGTGGTGGCCACGGTGGTGGTGGCCACGGCGGCGGCTGGCCCTTCTGAGCCGGCGCCGAATCCACTAGCCTGACGTCGTGGACTACGCCGCAGCATTGCTCGATGAGACGCGCGCGTTCGGGGAGCTGTTCCGCATCGGAGATCCGCAGTTGGCGATCCCCACCTGCCCCGAATGGAACCTCACGCAACTGTTCCGGCACTTCGGGCGCGGAAACCGTTGGGCCGCACAAATCATCGCCGATCGTATGGATGGTCCGCCGGACCCGCGCGACGTCGTCGACGGCAAGCCGTCCGCTGAGCCCGACGCAGCGATCGACTGGCTGCACGACGGCGCACAGCGTGTGTTGGACGCGGTCGCCCACGGTGGGCCGCACACACCGGCGTGGACGTTTATGGGTCCCCGTCCGGCTTCCTGGTGGGTGCGCCGCCGGCTGCACGAGGCGACCGTGCACCGCGCCGATGCTGCGCTGGCGCTCGGCCGCGACTTCGCCCTGTCACCGGAGCTGGCCGCCGACGGGATCGGTGAGTTGCTGGACCTGATCCCCTTCCTCATCGGGCGCAATGGACAAGCGTTGCCGCTGGCCGACGGACAGAGCGTCCATCTGCACGCCACCGATGACGGCCTCGGGCCGGCAGGGGAGTGGACCATCAGCCGGCCGACCGGCACCGACACGGTGAGCTGGTCGCATGAGCACGGCAAGGGCTCGGTGGCCCTGCGTGGCTCGGCGCGCGATCTGTTCTTGACGGTGATGCGCCGGGTACCGGTGGCCGACACCGAGATCGCGATCTACGGCGACGCCGCGGTGTGGCAGAACTGGGTCGAGCACACCGCCTTCTGATCGGGCGGTAGTTTTGGCGAGCATGAGCACATCGGAGATCGCAACGGTCCTCGCCTGGCACGACGCCCTGGCCGCCGGTGATCTGGAAACCCTGGAAAAGCTGTCCAGTGACGACATCGAAGTGGCCGACGCCAACGGCGCCGGGCAAGGTCATCAGGCATTGCGCCGGTGGGCCGCTTCGGCGCAGGTGAGCACCGGTATCGGCCGGATGTATGTGCACGACGGTGTGGTGGTGGCCGAGCTGATCCCCGCGGGAGCGGGTGCAGCCCAGGCGGTCGCCTTCCGGGTGGTGCATGACCGCGTCACCGCGGTGTTCCGCCACGAGGACCTGGACGCCGCCCTGGCCGCCACGGACCTCACCGAGGCCGATCGGGTGGACTGAGCGGCATCGACGGCGGTTAGGCTGAGCTGCATGCGCGGGATCATCCTGGCCGGTGGCTCCGGCACCCGCCTGCATCCGATCACCAGGGGCGTAAGCAAGCAGCTGCTGCCGGTGTACGACAAGCCGCTGGTCTACTACCCGCTGTGCACGCTGATGCTGGCAGGTATTCGGGACATTCAGGTGATCACCACCGGTCACGACGCGCCCGCCTTCCAGCGACTGTTGGGGGACGGCAGTGCATTCGGGGTCGACATCAGCTACGCCATCCAAGAGCAGCCCGACGGGCTGGCGCGGGCGTTCGTGATCGGCGCCGACCACATCGGCAATGACTCTGTCGCACTGGTCCTGGGGGACAACATCTTCTACGGCGCCGGCTTGGGGACCAGTCTGCGGCGCCACCAATCCCTTTCCGGTGCGGTTATTTTCGCGTACTGGATGGCCGACCCGTCGGCCTACGGTGTGGTCGAGTTCGATGTGAACGGCTCAGCGGTGTCGGTGGTGGAGAAGCCGACCGCGCCCAGCTCGCACTACGCGATACCCGGGCTGTATTTCTATGACAACGACGTCGTCGAGATCGCTAGGGGTCTCAAGCCTTCCGCGCGCGGCGAGTACGAGATCACCGACATCAACCAGACCTACCTCGATCAGGGCCGACTCACGGTCGAGACCCTGGCTCGGGGCACCGCGTGGCTGGACACCGGTACGTTCGACTCACTGCTGGACGCTGGCGATTACGTTCGCACCGTCGAGCGCCGCCAGGGCCTCAAGATCGGCGTCCCCGAAGAGGTCGCCTGGCGCATGGGCTTCATCGACGACGCTGCACTCGCCGACCGTGCCGCGGCGCTGGGCAAGTCCGGCTACGGCGATTACCTGATGGGATTGCTGGATCGACGGTGACTTCCCGCCCGCCGAGTGGGAATCCTGCGTCATGACGCGCCGGCGACGCGTCGTGAGATTCACTCTGGCGAGGGATGGGCTTCGGTGCGCGTCTGCTTGATCGTCGGTGATAGGTGCTCACGCCCGAACCGCCTCGGCTGCCCGCCGCAGCGACAGTTCGGCGCTTTCCCGACTGTCGCCCATCCCGACGAACATGTCGATCGTCATCGGGCTGAGGATGTGGGTCAGGGCCCGGCCGTCCTGCTCGAACGTGCCGACAAGTTCCAGGAGCACCACACCGTGGATCATGCTCCAAATTCGCCCGGCCAGCTCGACGGTGTCGTCTGCGCGGATCCGGCCGGTGGTGACGATCCGCTCGACGGCGGTGACGAGTTGATCGAAGGTCGCCGTCGCTACCGGCATCTCGGGAACGTGAAGCTTCTGCGGCGCGGCCAGCCCGAACATCAGCCGATAGCGCTGCGGGCTGGCTAGCGCGAACTCCCGGTAGGCGTGGCCCATCACGAAGAAGTCGGCCATCGGATCGTCAGTCTTGGGTGCCGACGCCAGCGCGGCGCCGAAACGCTCGAACGCGGCGGAGACGATCGCCTCCAGGAGGCCGTTCATGCCGCCGAAGTGGGTGTAGACGGCCATGGTGGAGGCCCCGATTTCGGCGGCGACCTCCCGGGCCTGCAAAGACTCGGGGCCTTCGCTCTCCAGTAGTCGGGTACCGGCCTCGATCAGGCGATCGCGCGGGCTCAAATTCACCCTTGCCATCCTGCCATAACGGTGTTATACATAGCGAATAACATCGTTATGGACCGGAGGTGTCCGATGACCAATCCCTACCTGCAGGGCGGATTCGCACCGATTGCACAGGAGTACACCCTCACCGAGCTGGCGGTGACCGGAACCATCCCGGACTACCTGGACGGGCGCTACCTGCGAAACGGGCCCAACCCGGTCGGCGAAATCGATCCCGCCTTTTATCACTGGTTCATCGGTGACGGCATGGTCCACGGCGTACGCCTTCGCGACGGCAAGGCGCAGTGGTACCGCAACCGCTACGTGCGAGGCCCGCAGACCGCAGCCGCGCTTGGCGAACCGCCGCGCCCCGGCCGGCACACCGGCGCTTCCGGGATCGGCGCCAACACCAACGTGATCGGACATGCCGGGCGTACCCTCGCGCTGATCGAGGGCGGCATCGCCTGCTATGAGCTGACCGACGAGCTGGACACCGTCGGCACCTGCGACTTCGACGGCACGCTGTCGGGCGGGTACACCGCGCATCCCAAACGTGACCCCGACACCGGTGAGCTGCATGCCGTTTCGTACGCATTCAACCGCGGCAACAGTGTCCAGTACTCGGTGATCGGCACCGACGGTCGGGCGCGGCGCACCGTCGATATCGAGGTCACCGGTTCGCCGATGATGCACGACTTCTCGCTCACCGAGAAGCACGTCGTCTTCTATGACCTGCCGGTCACGTTCGACACCCGCCAGGTCGCCCAGGGTGCGGCGCCGCCCGGTCTGCGGCTACCGGTGCGGTTGATCATGTCGGCGCTGATCGGGCGGGTGCGCATCCCGGACCCGATCATGGCCCGGTTGCCGATGCCCAAGAACAGCGTGCGCACCATGCCGTATCGGTGGAACCCGAAATACCCTGCGCGAGTAGGGGTAATGCCACGTGACGGGGGCAACGCGGATGTTCGGTGGTTCGAGATAGAACCGTGCTACGTGTTCCATCCGATGAATGCCTACGACGAGGGCGACACCGTCGTACTCGACGTGGTCCGGCACCCGAAGATGTTCGACACCGAGATGCGTGGCCCCGCCGAGGGTCTGCCCACGCTGGAACGTTGGACCGTCGACCTGGCCGACGGCAAGGTTCGCGAATCTCGGGTGGACGACCGTGGTCAAGAGTTTCCCCGGGTTGACGAACGATTGGTCGGTAAGCGGCACCGGTTCGGCTACGCGGTCAGTATCGGCAACGGCGTGGTGCCCGACGCGACGCTGCTCAAGCACGACCTGGTCGGCGGTTCGGCAGCGACACGTTCGTTCGGTGAGGGAAAACAGTTGGGTGAGTTCGTTTTCCATCCGGAGTCGGCGGACGCGGCCGAAGATGACGGTGTCCTGATGGGCTTCGTCTACGACAGTTCGACGGACACCAGCGAGCTGGCGATCCTGGACGCGGCCACGTTGGGTGACATCGCGGCCATCCGCCTGCCACACCGTGTTCCCGCCGGATTCCACGGCAACTGGGTGCCGACCGGGCAATAGGGGACGACATGAATCCCACCACCCGGGTCGGCGATTCCGAGCGGGAACGCAGCGCGGCTTGCCTCGGTCAGGCATTCACCCAGGGATACCTGTCGATGGAGGAATACGAGACACGACTGGCCCGGGCGTTTGAGGCTCAAACCGCCGGACCGCTCAATGATCTGGTTGCCGATCTACCTGTCGCGCAGATCATCAGGCGAGGCCCGCGCCGTCGTGCGCGGCGCAGCGCTGCTGCCCGACGAGGCGTCCAGATTCACCTGGCCGCTTACCTGGGGGTGTCCGTGTTGATGATCGGCATCTGGTTGGTGACCGCGGTGTTCGCCGGTGCGTGGTACTTCTGGCCGGTCTGGCCCATCCTCGGCTGGGGCATCGGCATGGTTTCCCACGCGATTCCCGTTGGTGCTTGTGCGAGTAAACGCCGTGATCCTCAGCGGTTTTCGGCCATGGCGCGATAGCCCTCGCGCACACTGGGATAGGTTGGCTGCCAGTCGGTGACGGCGCGAAAATGCGCATTGCTGACCCGCAGCGATCGCGTCATCGACGTGAGCCGATCACCCAACAGCAGGCCCAGCCGGCCGGGAACTCTCGCCCATAGTCGGACCCCGACAGCATCGGCGCAGGCTTGGGCGTATTGGCGTTTGGTGACTGGGTCGTCGTCAACGACGTTGTACGTCCCGCCCGGGCAACTTAGGGCGGCCGCTACCGCGTCAGCGGCGTCGGCCAGATGGATCGACGACACGAAGGCGTCACCGCGGCCCGGCATGAACCCGACATGGCATCGCGCCAGATCGAGAATCTGCTCGCTGTGAGCGGCGCCGGAACCGTAGAAGAAGCCGAACCGCAGCACGGTGGCGCAGCCGCCGGTGTCGGAGAATCGTCGGGCGCTGGCCTCGGCCGCGTGGTTGCCGAGTGCCATCGGGTAGTGGTCGACGGGCGCGTCCTCGTCGATCCACTCTGATCCGCCGTCGGCGTAGATCATCACGACGGACTCCTGGATCAGCCGCGGTACGCCGGCGGCCCGGGCGGCGTCGATGACCGCGGCCGAGCCCTCGGTGCGTACCCGTTCGCAGGGCCGCCAGGCGGAGCGGCGAATCGCCGCGGCCGGTGATGGCAGCGCGGACGCGAGATTGACGACGGTGTCATGGTGGGCGAAAGCGGCGGCCAACGCGTCGGTATCGAATAGCGATACCGCCACCGGTGTGGCGCCTTGGCCGCGCAGCACTTCGGCCTTCGCCGGGTTGCGCGCCAGCGCCGACACGGTGTGTCCGGCTTCGACCAGAGCCGGAACGGCGTAGCCGCCGATGGCGCCGGTGCCGCCGGTCACGAATATCCGCATGCCTGGCCTTCCTTCAGGGCAGCACGTGACTTCGGCTGGCCAGCATGATCGTTCGCGCGGCGCGCCAGTACGGTGGAGTAGATCAGTAGTGCCGCAGCCGAAACGGCTTCTCGGACGATTGCCACCAGCACGACACCGGTGGGCCTGCCATGCCGTGGAATGCCGGTTGCGCGTGCTGCCACCAACGAGGCGGTTATCGCGCCGAGCAGGCGAAGCGGTTGGGTTGCCTGGCGTTGCGTGGCCCAGACTTGGGCGACGCCCGCCCAAACTGCCACTGCCCCCAGGGCGCGTATTTGACTGTCAGCAACTGCATCGGTCTGTTTGGCGCCGGGGATGAACCTGACTCCAGCCAGAAGTTGCCTCATGCCCATGGTGGCCATTACTGCCCCGAAGACGAAGCAGAGTCGACGTAGCGTTCTCATCGGCATCCCTTCCGGTCCCCGTTTGCGCATCTGGCGGTTAGCGCAGCGATTCGATTCGGCTGGCCAGCATCGCCGTCCACTCCGCGATATAGTGCGCGTCAGCCGTTTCCGTTGCCGGCGTGTGGAACAGCGTGCTCGTTGCCCGCTTGCCCAGCAGGGCGTTGACGCCGACGGCGCCGATGATCGCGGCGTCCTCCGGACTGGTCTCGGGCGCCCAGCCTTGCACCCAGTCGGTGAGTTCGGCGCAAAGCCCGTCGACCAGTGCCGCATAGGCGTCGTTGAGCCGAGCCGACCGATCCGCTGGCGTGCGGGCAGCGACCTGGAGCAGCTGGGTCTCCTCATCGAGCACGGCCAGCACGTACCGGCCCAGCAGGGTGAGCTCGGTGCGCAGGTCGCCCAGCCCGGCGAACAGCGTCCGGATATCGCGCATGGCATGGCGGCGGTCCAGTTGGCGGTCGATCCCGGCGTCCAGCAGCGCCTCTTTGGATTTGAAGTGGTGGTAGAGGGCGCCCGAGCCCGGAGCCAGGCCAACGGCGGCCTCGATCTGCGCGACGCTGGTGGCCCGGTATCCCTGCTCGCTGAACAGCCGCATCGCCTCGGTGATCAACCGATCTCGGGTCGTGGTTGCCGACATTGACTGCTCCAAAGTGTCCACTTAGTATCAACAAGCAATCACTTTAGCAGGAGGTCGCCATGGCGGACCAGGGTTCGGTACCCCAGGGCAGGGTTCGCCGCACCATGCCGCTCGCAGGGTTCACCGCGCGTGCCGCGGGCGGGCGGATGGTGGCTGCGCTGCGCGAGAAGACCGGCGAGGTCGGTGCGGTGGCCCGGTTTCACGAGCGAACTGCCGAGCGGTATACCGAACTGCTCGGCCATTCCAAGGGCGTGCTGATGAAAGCCGGCCAGATACTGTCCATGGTGGATGTCAGTGCTGTTGGCAGTGGCGGCTTCTCGCCCTATCAGACCGCGCTCGCTCGCCTGCAGGCCGACGCGCCGCCGATGGATCCGGCGTTGGCACAAGAAGTGCTGGAGGCTGAGCTGGGCCGGTCGACACAGGAGGTGTTCGCCGAGTTCAGCACGGAACCGATGGCGGCGGCCTCCATCGGGCAGGTGCACCGGGCGGTGCTACCCGACGGCCGTCGGGTCGCGGTCAAGATCCAGTATCCGGGTGTGGCCGAGGCGATCCGCGATGACCTGGCCAACACCGAACTGCTGGCGACGTTCTCGCGGTTTGCCGCCTCGGCGTCAGGCACCGCGATGCAACTCGGCGTACGGGAGGTGACGCGGGAGATCGCCGCCCGCACCGCCGAGGAGATCGACTACCGCCACGAGGCCGCCAACATCACCGCGTTCAGCGAGCTCTACCGCGGCCATCCGTTCATCCGGATACCGCAAGTCATTGCGGAAGCATCCGGCGATCGGGTGCTGACCATGACCTATCTCGACGGAATGGACTGGGCCGCCGCCCAACAAGCCGATCAGGAGCTCAAGAACACCTGGTCGGAGGTGATCTGGAGGTTCGCTGCGGGTTCGTACCGACATGCGAATGTGTTCCACGCAGATCCACATCCCGGCAATTACCGCTTCCGTCCCGACGGACAGGTGGGATTTGTCGATTTCGGGTGCGTCAAGGTGCTGCCCGAAGGTTCACGACGCAAGATGTGTGAGCTGGTCCGCGCCGGCGTCGACGGACGTAGGAGTGAGCTGCGCGACTTGATGATCGAATCAGGCTTTCTGACAAGCGATTCCACCCTGACTGCGGACGAAACATATGCGTGGTTGGCGGAGCTGCTCTATGAGGAGATGGCGCCTCAACCGGTCACGTTTACGTCGGACGCCTCAGAACGCGCCGTCCGCGGCCTTCTGGATGTTCGCTCACCCGACCATCCGATCCGTCGGATGTCTATCCCCGAAGATTTCGTGTTCTTGTCGAGGATCAATCTGAGCATCAAGACGATCTCGGCCATCCTCGGAGCGACTATCCACATCCGGGCGTTGTGGGACGAGTTGGACGGCGTCGCCGAACCGACCACCGTGCTCGGCAAGCAGCACGACTCCTGGGTGCGCCAACGTGGACTGCCCTACGGATTGGAGCACCATGACCATCCCTAGCGCCGTCTCACCGCGCCTACCGTGGGAGGCGACAGATCCCTACCCGTTCTACGAATGTCGCCGACGTGATGGCGACGTGGTGTGGGACGAAGTCGCGCAGGCCTGGCTGGTTCTCGGCTACGGCGCCGCACGGCAGGTACTTGGTGGCTCCGGGTGGACCAGCGATCCCATGGCCAACCCCCAGGTGCGAGCGACCGGTGCCGCTTTGTTCGATCCGGAGTTGTTGTCCAGCAACATGTTGTTCGCGGACGGGCCGAACCACACTCGACTGCGCGGGTCGGTACGCGATGTCTTCACCCCCCGCTTTATCGCCGGCCTGGAGACCGGTGTCGAAGCGATCGCCTCATCCGTTATCGACGAGCCTGCAACCGGAGCGGTATTCGATTTCATGACCGACATCGCCCTGCCGCTACCCATCGCGGTCGCCGGGGAGTGGCTGGGCCTGGACGCGGAGACGTTACAGCTATTGCGTGAGCAATCGCCGGCGATCATCCGCATGCTTGGAGCGCTGGCCGAGGGCCCGGATCTCGAAGCCGGAGCCGGGGCGTTCGCCGTGTTGCTCACCGCGTTCCTGCCGCTGGCTGCCGACCGTCGCGCGCATCCCGGTGATGACCTACTCAGCTTTATCGCCGCCGACCCGGATCTGCAGCTCGACGACGTTGTCGTCACCGCGATCCTCATCGCCGTCGCGGGACATGAGACGACGGCAAATCTGTTAGGTGCGAGCATGATCCGACTTCTGACGGTCGGACCGGACGGCAGCCGAATCGCCGCTAGCCTCAATCTCGCCGACCCAGTTGACCCGTCGCTGATCAACGAGTTGCTCCGCCTGGACGGACCGGTGCAGGCGACCGCCCGCACGGCGACCGAAGACCAGAACCTCGGCGACGTCCACATAGCCAGCGGCCAGCAAGCCCTTGTCGTCGTCGCTGCAGCCAACCGGGACCCAGCCGCCTTCGACGCGCCGGACCGGGTCCGCCTCGACCGAAACGGCCCACCGCCACTGGCTTTCGGCTACGGCGGCCATCACTGCCTGGGCCGGGCGTTGGCCCAGCTGGAAGCCACGGTGGCGCTGGGCCGGATCCTGGCGCGTCAACCCCGACTGGCCGGGCCGCCGAGCTGGCGCGATACCCCGGCGATCAGGGGGCCGCTCACTTTGCCGATGGTCTTCAGCTGCGACTAGTAGGGAGGCCCCAGTACCCATACCGTCTGGTCGAGGCTGAATTTGACGACGCGACACGCTGACGCAGCGTCGTGGGATTCCCGCTCAGCCGAGGGGCCGGCGCTGCCCAAGAACTAGGGCCGGTAGCTGACCAGGAAGTTGCCCAGGCGCTCGATCGCGCTGGACAGGTCGCGGGCCCACGGAA
The DNA here is from genome assembly GCA_964292075.1 of uncultured Mycolicibacter sp. Classification (GTDB taxonomy): domain Bacteria; phylum Actinomycetota; class Actinomycetes; order Mycobacteriales; family Mycobacteriaceae; genus Mycobacterium. Next base: position 3,471 of record CAXYUC010000066.1, on the reverse strand, counting down.
GCGTCACGATGCGCAGGTGGTCCGGCGCCGGCCAGTTGAACCCGGTGCCCTGGGTGACCAGGATCTTCTCCTGCAGCAACAGGTCCAAGACCAACTGCTCGTCGTTGTCGATCGGGTAAACCTCGGGGTCCAGTCGCGGGAACGCGTACAGCGCACCGCGGGGCTTCACGCAGGAGACGCCCGGGATCTCGTTGAGCTTGCTCCAGGCGACGTCCCGCTGTTCGAGCAGCCGCCCACCCGGCAGCACCAGGTCGTCGATGCTCTGGTGGCCGCCCAACGCCACCTGAATGGCGTGCTGGGCCGGCACATTCGGGCACAGTCGCATGTTGGCCAGCAGGTTAATGCCCTCCAGGAAGCTGGTCGCGTGCTCCTTGGGGCCGGTGATCGCCAGCCAACCGGAGCGGTAGCCGGCCACCCGGTAGGCCTTCGACAGGCCATTGAAGGTCAAACACAACAGATCCGGCGCCAGGGTGGCCAGGCTGGTGTGCTCGGCGTCGTCGTAGAGGATCTTGTCGTAGATCTCGTCGGCCAACAGCAACAGCTGATGCTTGCGGGCCAATTCGGCGATCTGGCTGAGCACCTCGCGGCTGTAGACCGCGCCGGTCGGGTTGTTGGGGTTGATCACCACCAACGCCTTGGTGCGTTCGGTGATCTTCGATTCCATGTCGGCGATGTCGGGCTGCCAGCCCTGGGTCTCGTCGCACAGATAGTGCACCGGCGTGCCGCCCGCCAGCGAGGTCGACGCCGTCCACAGCGGGTAGTCCGGGGCCGGGATCAGCACCTGGTCGCCGTTGTCCAACAGCGCCTGCAGCACCAGCGAAATCAGCTCGGATACGCCGTTGCCCAGGTAGACATCGTCGACGTCGAAGCGCGGGAATCCCTCAACCAGCTCGTAGCGGGTGACCACCGCGCGCCGGGCCGGCAGGATGCCCTGCGAGTCCGAGTAGCCCTGTGCATACGGCAGTGCCTGGATCATGTCCCGCATGATCACGTCGGGCGCGTCGAACCCGAACGGCGCCGGGTTGCCGATGTTGAGCTTGAGGATGCGGTGCCCCTCGGCCTCCATCCGGGCGGCCTGGGCGTGGATCGGACCGCGGATCTCGTAGAGAACGTCCTGCAGCTTGGTCGACTGCGCGAACGTACGCTGCCGAGGCGCACTGCCGGTGGCAGGCCAGGGCATCTGGTGCGGCAACTGGTGAGCGGTCACGTTGACAATGGTCCCATAACTGTCCAATCAAAATTTGCCCGAGAAACAAGTTGGGGCCGTATGTGCATGCACACGGCCCCAACTTGTTATCTCAGCGTTTGCCCGGCGGCTTCGCCCCGCGCTTGATGCCCACCCCCTTCACCGGCGGGCGTTCCTTGGGCGCCTCCGCTGCCGGAGCAGCCTCGGGAGCCGCCTGCGCAGGCCCGGGCCCGACGGCAACCGGCGCGGAAGCCGGTTCCGGGGCGGCTTGGGCAGGCTCGGCGGCCGGGGCCGCCTTCTTGGCACCGGGCTTGCGGGCGCCTGCTGCCATGCCCAGGCCCTTGACCGGAGCAGCCGGAGCCGCGGGTGCGGCCGGTTCTGCGGGAGCTGCGGGCGCCGAGGGTGCGGGAGCGCTGGCCGCGGGGGCGGCGGCTGGGGCCGCCTTCTTGGCACCCGGGCGCTTGGCGCCACCGGCCATCCCCAGACCCGTCACCGGGGCCGCGGCCTTGACCTCGGCAGCCGGCTTCTCCGCGGTCGCGGTGGCTACGGCGGCCGGCGCCGGTGCCTTCTCCTCGACCTTCTTCGGACCGGCCTTGGCGGCGGCCTCGGCGGCAGTGCCCTTGGCCGGCAACGTCACCGCGTCCATGTCGAGGGACTCCAGCAGCAGCTGGGCGATGTCACGCACGTCCACATCGGAACGTCCGGAGGCTTCGATGCGGTCGTCGAGGCCGTCGCTGACCATCACCCGGCAGAACGGGCAGCCGGTGGCGATGGTGGTGGCACCGGTGGCCAGCGCCTCGTCGACGCGGTCATGGTTCACCCGCTTACCGATGTGCTCTTCCATCCACATCCGGGCGCCGCCGGCGCCGCAACAGAACGAGCGGTCCTTGTTTCTCGGCATCTCGACCAGGTTGGCGCCCGACGCCTCGACCAGCTCACGTGGCGGCTCGTAGACCTTGTTGTGGCGGCCCAGGAAGCACGGGTCGTGGTAGGTGACCTCCCGCGACACCGGAGCGACCGGAATCAGTCGCTTGTCGCGAACCAGCCGGTTGAGCACCTGGGTGTGGTGCAGCACCGTGTATTCGCTGCCCAGCTGCGGGTATTCACGAGAGATCGTGTTGAAGCAGTGCGGGCAGCTGGCGATGATCTTGCGGTCCGGCTTGTCCAGGCCGTCGAACACTTCGTTGAGCATTTCGACGTTCTGAGAGGCCAACTGCTGGAACAGGAATTCGTTGCCGGCACGCCGGGCCGGGTCGCCGGTGCAGGTCTCCCCGGTGCCCAGCACCAGGAACTTCACGCCGGCAGCGGCCAGCAGCTCCGCGGTGGCCTTGGTGGTCTTCTTGGCGCGGTCCTCATAGGCGCCCGCGCACCCCACCCAGAACAGGTACTCGAACCCGTCGAAGCTGTCGACGTCCTGGCCGTAGACCGGGATGTCGAAGTTGAGCTCGTCGATCCAGGAGGTGCGCTCCTTGGCGTTCTGCCCCCACGGGTTGCCCTTGTTCTCCAGGTTCTTGAACAGCACACCCAACTCGGAGGGGAACTCGGACTCCACCAGCACCTGGTAGCGGCGCATGTCGACGATGTGGTCGATGTGCTCGATGTCCACCGGGCACTGCTCGACGCACGCACCACAGTTGGTGCAGGACCACAGCACGTCGGGGTCGATGACGCCCCCCTGCTCAGCGGTGCCGACCAGCGGGCGCAGTGCCTGCTCGGGGCCGGAACCCATGACGCGTTCGAAGCCGTCTTCGGGCACACCGTGGCGGTGTTCGCTGTGATCCAGCGTGGCGAAGTCCACCGAGCCCTCTTCGGGCATCGGCTTGCCTTCGATGATGTAGGGAGCCTTGGCGAACAGGTGGTCGCGCAGGTTCATCATCACCAGCTTGGGGGACAGCGGCTTGCCGGTATTCCAGGCCGGACACTGCGACTGGCAACGACCGCACTCGGTGCAGGTCGCCATGTCGAGGTTGGCCTTCCACGTGAAGTCCTCGATGCGGCCCTTGCCGAACACCGCGTCCTCGGAGGGATCCTCGAAGTCGATCAGCTCGCCCTTGTATTCCATGGGCAGCAGCGGGCCGAGGCCGTCGGGCAGACGCTTGAAGGTGACGTTGATCGGGGCCAGGCCGATGTGCAGGTGCTTGGAGTGCAGCACGATCAGCAGGAAGGCCAGCATGACGCCGATGTGGCCCATGAGCGCAATGGTCTCGATCCACACGTTGGCGGTGTGGCCCAGCGGAGCCAGCAGCGCGGCCATGCCGTCGGAGAAGAATGCGCCGGACTGGTAC
>CAXYUC010000065.1:0-23115 GCA_964292075.1 uncultured Mycolicibacter sp. | reverse complement strand
GGAGCGATGAGGAGGAGTGCAGCCATGAGCCCGCGCCACGACGATGCAGAGCGGAACGCCAGCGGAGCGATGAGGAGGAGTGCAGCCATGAGCCCGCGCCACGACGATGCAGAGCGGAGCGCCAGCGGAGCGATGAGGAGGAGTGGAGCCATGAGCACGGTCACCTATGAGTGCCACGACCACGTCGCGACCATCACGCTGAACCGGCCCGAGGCCCGCAACGCCATCAACGGGGCAATGCGCGAGGACCTCAACGCCGCGTGGGACCGATTCCGCGCCGAGGAGGATGCCTGGGTCGGGATTCTCACGGGCGAAGGCGACGTGTTCTGCGCCGGCGCCGATCTCAAGGACTCGGCGGGGGCGGTCGGCACGTTTCCCGGCACATTCTGGGAGAAGCCCACGATCAACTCGTTCGAGTCCGGCATGGAACTCTTCAAGCCGACCATCGCCGCCGTGCACGGCCCGTGCGTGGGCTACGGCCTCACCGGATTGTTGTTCTGCGACTTCATCATCGCCAGCACCGATGCGGTGTTCCGCTTCCCGGAAGTGTCTCTCGGTGTGCCTACCATCGTCGGGGCGATCCGGCTGCCGCAGCGGGTGGGCTGGGCCAACGCGATGGAGCTGCTGTTGACCGGAGAACCGATGAGCGCGCAACGGGCCAAGGATATCGGCCTGGTGTGGAAACTCGTCGAGCCCGACGCCCTGCAGGAGACGGCCCGAGCCTGGGCACACACCCTCACCAAGGCCGCTCCCCTGGCCCAGCGGGCCACCAAGGAGGTGGCGTGGCGCAGCCCCGACATGGGCTGGATCGACGCCGTCCGGTTCGGCGAAACGATGCGCAAGGTCGCCGCGGCGACCGAAGACGTCGTCGAGGGACTACAAGCCTGGCGGGCGCAGCGGCCACCGCAGTGGCGGGGCCGCTGACCGCCCGAACGACTACCGGGTTGAGCGGGGCTTAAGCCCCGGTCAGCGCCGCCAAGGCCGCGTCGTAGTTCGGCTCCTGGCCGATCTCCGGCACCAGCTCGGTGTAGGCGACGTTGCCGTCTGCGCCGATCACCACGATCGCCCGGCCCAGCAGCCCGGCCAGCGGGCCATCGGCGATGGTGATCCCGTAGTCGGCACCGAAGCTGTCCCGGAACGCCGAGGCACTGGTGACGTTCTCGATGCCCTCGGCGCCGCAGAACCGCTTCTGGGCGAACGGCAGGTCGTTGGAGACGCACAGCACGGCTCCACCGGCGGCCGCCCGCTCGTTGAAGGTCCGCACGCTGGTCGCACAGACCGGGGTGTCGACCGACGGGAAGATGTTCAGCAGGACCGGCTTACCGGCGAACTGCCCACTGTCCACCACGCTCAAGTCGGTTCCGGTCAAGCTGAACGCCGGTGCTGCCGAACCGACGGCCGGCAACTCGCCTACGGTGTTGATCTGGTTTCCCTTTAACGTGATCTGCGCCATGGCAACAGTCTGCCAAGCGCGTCAACCAGCGTCGACGGCGGGCTGGGTAGGCAGCATCGGCGGGACGGTAGCCGCGGCCGCGACACAGAAGTAGGCGACCGTGAAACACAACGTCACGTACCACAGACTTCCCACCGGATCGCCGTCAGCGGTCCGCCCACCCACCGCGTCCAGGTAGGCCGGCAAGGCCGTCAGCCACAGCACGGTCATGACCGACAGATACCCCGCGGCGTAGCGGACCATCAGCGGGTTGTCGTAGCGGCCGGCGGCAAAGAGATTGAGCCGCAGGCGCCGCCATTGGATGATCAGGACCGGTATGGCCACCGCGGCGATGATGAGAAGTTCTGCGGCATAGGCGATCCCGAGTAGCTTGCCGTCGGTGGCGGCGCTAAGCAACGTCGCCGGCAGCGGCAGGATACCGGTGCCGAGCGAGGCCAAGACGCCAATCACGATCGTGCGCCACAACACCTGCAGCCCGCCGAATCTCCGGCCGTGATCCACCTGACGACCGACCAACAGTTGGACACAGAACGCCAGCGAGGCCGGCCACAGCGCCGCGAACACCACGACACTGCCCATCGGCACCGAGGTGAACATGGGTTGGTTCAGCGGGTTGTCCACCGACCATTCCCACCAGCGCAGCTGCGGGCCCAGGTGGTCGAAGATCTCGTAGAACGCGTGGTGGACAAAGCCCACACAGATGGCCCCGACGATCGCACCGTAGCGGCGGAACACGCCGAGGATCCGGACGATCTCGAAGGAGATCGTGGCCATCATCGGATAGATCGCCACGATGTACAGCGGCAGCCGCCCCCACAGGAATTCGACGGTGAACACGTTGTGCGCGAACATCGTGTCGACATGATCGGCGATCCCGAACGCGCTCGGGAAGTACAGCGGCGGTTCGATGATCAGCAGATAAGCGATCGCCCCGAACCACAGCGCCAAGTTGGTCGCATCCCCGCGGCGATACCGGATGATCGCGTAGACCAGCGCCAACACCGCCCCGGTGATCACGGTGATCTCCAGGACCGGCAACGTCCAATTCTCCAGCTGCAAGGGGTTGCGGAATTCCAGCAATCCCCCGGCCTCGCCGCAGGAGAAACCCAGCGACTCGGCCAGGCGCTCGAATGTCGGGGCACACAAGTCGGACATCAGGCGCTCTTCTCTTCAGCGGTGTACCACTTGGTCACGTCGTAGCCGTCGTCGTAACGGGCGAACCACTCGTTAGCCAGGACCGGGATCTTTTCGTGAGCCGGTTTGTGATTGGGCAACTGGCTGCGGACGATACCGGCTACCGCGGTGGCCATTTCGCGCTTTGGCAGATGTTTGAAGGCATCGGAGACCGGGCCCTCGTCCGCGGGCCAGCCAAACGGGACCCGCCGCCGCCAAGCCTGCTTGGCGCGGTAGGTACTGAACAGTGACAGCGCGTCCACCTTGCGGTCCGCCACGGGAATGTGCCGATTGAAGCCTTCGCACGCCACCTTGATCACGCTCATCACGTGTTTGAAGATCGACGGCGCCATCCGCATCCGATACCACGGGTCGTTGATGACGTGGTCATAGATGATCAGCGCCGAGCTGCGGTGCTCGACCTCTTCAACGAAGTGCCACAAGAACAGTGACGCCACTCGGTCGTCGCCCGGTGCGAACAGGGTGTCGTCGTGGTCGAGCATCAGCTTGAAGACCGGGGTGAAGGTCGCCTCGAGGTCGGCGGTGTAGGCCAGCCGGTAGTCCAGTGATTTTTCGGCGGCCATCTTGTCGAACATGGCGTTGCATGCGTCGACGGTTTCCTTGAGCCCCGGGTAGGCCCGGACCAGAGCTTTTGCATGGCCGCGGTGGGCCATCGAGTGCTGGCCCTCCTGACGCACGAAGGCGTCGGCCTCTTCGGCGATCACCGGGTCGGTGATCAGCGACATTGTCTCGGCGATCATGCCGCCGATCATCTTTTCGAAGCCGATCGCCAGCAGCGAGACGGCGTTGGCCATCGAGGAGAACGCCGGGTTCGCTTCGTTCCACAAAAACGGCACGGGGTATTCGGCGAACGCGAACCGCAGTTTGCGCACGATCAGGTCAGTCATGGCTACCTCAGCTCAGAACATACAACTGGACGTCTTCGCGTATGATTGTTCGATGCACCAAGCTTGTCAAGCAGGTCACTGATGGCACGTCGACGCGGCTGGGGAGGTAACCCCCCGCACACCGACGAGGAGGCCGGCCGGCGGATCATCGCCGCGGCCGTCGAGCTGGTCGCCGAAACCGGTTCGGCGGTGTCGCTGGCCGACGTCGCCACGTCACTCGGGGTGATCCGGCAGACGGTGTACCGCTACTTCCCCACCGCCGATGCGCTGATGCGCGCCGTGGCCATCGCCTCGGTCGACGACTTCCTCGACCGGCTCACCGCGCACGTGCACGGCATGCACGATCCCGCCGACGCGCTCGCCGAAGGTGCGGTCTACACCCTGGATGCGGTGGCCCGCTCCCCGCACCTGGGCGCCATGCTGTCGTCGTCGTCAGCGCACAATCGCGAGATGGCCTCCGAAGAGGCCCGCGCCTTCGGGATGCGCATGATCGAGCGGTTCGACGTCGACTGGACGCGGCACGGCTACGACGAGGCGGCCCTGCGTGAACTCGTGGAGTTCACCCTGCGGATCATGCTCTCGTTCGTCGTGGCGCCCAACGATCCAGATCGCTCCCCCGCTGAGCTGCGCCGATTCCTGCGCCGCTGGCTCGGCGAAGCCGTCGCCGCCCAGTCGCGGCACGCCATCGACTGACCCGCCTTCCCATACCCCCTGGGGTTCTTCCGGAATATTCGGATACCCTACGGGGTATAGTATTCACGAAATATCCGAGTGGAGGGAATCGAGCGGTGATGGGTATGCGCGCGATCGTGAGCCGAGCCTGGGTGCCCGTCGTGGTCGCGTCGGCGGCAATCGTCGGAACGCTGGCAGTCGTGAACCTGCGCAGCGTCTTCGGCGCCGACGAGATCTTCCGCTGGGACGGCAGCGGTTCGCAGGTGATCAACTCGATCAACGAAAAGCAGGTCCGCTACGAGGTTTTCGGGTCCGGCGCCGCAGCCGGCTCGGTGAGCTATCTGAACCGGGAGTCCCAGCCCGCGCAGGCGACGTTCACCGGCCTGCCCTGGAGCCACACCATGACCACCACGAGTCCTTCCGTCATCGGCAATATCGTCGCCCAGGGTGACGGCGACCAGATCGGCTGCCGCATCACCGTCAACGGCGCCGTCAAGGACGAGCAGCTGGCCACCGGGCATCACGCCCAGGTGTTCTGTCTGGTCAAAGGCGCATGAGCGGCCACGGCACCCTTCGCCCGGGGTATATGCGGGCGGTTCGCCGGCTGGCCTGGCCGCTGGTGATCTTCTGGCTGCTCTTGACCGTCGGGCTCAATGTGCTTGTTCCGCCGATTGAGTCGGTGGCACGCGAGAACGCGGTGACGATGTCGCCGCACGATGCGCCGTCGATGATCGCGGCCAAGCACATCGGCGCCGTGTTCGACGAGTTCGACTCCGACGCCATGGTGATGCTGGTGCTCGAGGGCGAGACGGAACTGGGCCCCGAGGCGCACCGCTACTACGACACCGTGATCGCCACACTGGCGGCCGATCACGAGCACGTCCAGCACATCGCGGACCTGTGGGGTGACCCGATCACCGCCGCCGGAGTGCAAAGCACCGATGGCAAAGCCGCCTATGCGCAGATCAACACCGCAGGCGATCAGGGCAGCACCCTGGGCAACGAATCGGTCGACGCGGTCCGCACGATCGTCGCCTCGGTGCCCGCGCCACCCGGGGTCCGGGCCTACGTCACCGGCCAAGCGGCACTGACCACCGATATGACCGAAGCCGCCGACCAGAGCATGCTCAAGATGATGGCCGTGACCGGTCTGGTCATCATCGTCATGCTGGCCATCGTCTACCGCTCCGCCGCCACCGTGGCGCTCGCACTGGTGATGGTGGGCTTTGAAATGGGCAGCGCGCGTGGCCTCGTCGCGCTGCTGGGGCATCATGGTCTACTGGGCTTTTCGACCTTCGTGGTCGCGATGCTGTCGTCCCTGGCGATCGCAGCCGGGACCGACTATGCGATCTTCCTGATCGGGCGCTACCACGAAGCCCGCAATGCCGGCGAAGACCCCGAGGCCGCCTGGTACTCGATGTTTCGCGGCACCTGGCATGTCATCCTGGGCTCGGGACTGACGATCGCGGGCGCGTCACTGTGTCTGCATTTCGCCCGGCTGTCCTACTTCAAGGCCCTGGGCATCCCGTCGGCGCTGGGTCTGCTGGTGGTCATCGCCGGCGCGCTCACCGTGGCCCCGGCCATCGTCGCGATCGCCACCCGGCACGGGCTACTCGAACCCAAACGGGCCGAGGGCCGCGGCTGGCGGCGGATCGGAACCGCCAATGTCCGCTGGCCCGGTGCGGTTTTCGTGGCGGCACTGCTGGTCACCCTCGCCGGCATGCTGGCGGTGCCCAGCATGAAGATCAGCTTCAACGACCGCCACTACATCCCCGCGAGCCTGCCCGCGAACGTCGGCTACGACGCAGCCGAACGCCATTTCAGCGCCGCCCGGATGAACCCCGACGTGCTGATGGTCGAAAGCGACCATGATCTTCGCAATCCCGCCGACATGATCATCTTGGACCGGATCGCCAAGAACATGTTTCGTTCCCGCGGGGTGGAACGGGTGCAGAGCATCACCCGGCCATTGGGCAGCCCCATCGACCACACCTCGATACCGTTCCAGGTCAGCATGCAGGCCGTCCCGATCCAGGAGAACCTGCAGTTCATGACGGACCGGCTGTCGGACATGGTCAGGATGAGCGACGACCTGGGCGCCACCGTCAATTCGATGGTGCGGCTGCGCGACCTTGTCACCCAGCTGAACAGCACCACCGACAAGATGAGCGTCGATATGGCCACGGTGACCGCGACCGTCGACGAGATCCGCGACCACATCGCAGATTTCGACGATGTCGTGCGCCCGATTCGCAACTATTTTTACTGGGAGCAGCACTGTCTCAACATCCCGGCATGCGACGCGATCCGGTCGGTCTTCGATGCCTACGACGGGATGGACAAGTTCAGCCAGGACATGCGGCCGCTGCTGGCCGACATGGCAGAGGTGAACGCGCTGATGCCGCAGCTGGTCGGGCAGTTCGACCCGATGATCGCGGTGGCAAAATCGATGCAGGGCAGCCTGCTCACCATGTATTCGAGCTTTTCGGGCCTGGTGACCCAGATGTCGAGGATGACCGACACGGCCACCGAGATGGGCCGGGCCTTCGACACCTCCAAGGCGGACGACTATTTCTATCTGCCTCCGGAGGCCTTCGACAATGCCGATTTCCAGAAGGGCCTCAAGCTGTTCTTGTCCCCGGACGGCAAGGCGGCGCGGTTCATCGTCACCTACGACGCCGATCCGGCCACGCCGAAGGGCATCGCATTCGTCGAACCGATGCTGGCCGCCGCTCACGACGCGGTGAAGGGAACGCCGCTGACCGGTGCCAAGTTCTACCTCACCGGAACTGCGGCGGTGTACAAGGACATCCAAGTCGGCTCGACCTACGACATCCTGATCGTCGGGGCGGCGGCGGTGACGCTGATCTTCATCGTGATGCTGCTGATCACCCGGGCACTGGTCGCCTCCGCGGTGATCGTCGGGACGGTGCTGCTGTCGCTGAGTGCAGCGTTCGGCCTGACCGTGGTGGTGTGGCAGCACATCCTCGGCCTCCAATTGAACTGGATTGCACCGGTGTTCGGGGTGATCATCCTGCTGGCGGTCGGCTCGGACTACAACTTGTTGCTGGTCTCCCGGTTCTCCGAGGAGATCGGCGCCGGGATCAAGACCGGGATCATTCGCTCGATCGGTAGCACCGGCTCGGTGGTCACCGCCGCGGGGCTGGTGTTCGCCTTCACGATGATGTCGATGGCGGCCAGCGATCTGTATTCGATCGGTCAGGCCGGCAGCACCATCGGCCTCGGGCTGCTGTTCGACACCCTGATCGTGCGCTCGTTCTTGACGCCCTCGATCGCGGCACTGCTGGGCAGATGGTTCTGGTGGCCGCAGAACATTCGGCGCGTGCGGGCGGCGCCGGCCCGTCCCGCTCCCGTCGAAGCCGTTACCCCGCTGCCGGCGACCGCGGGATCACCGTAGGCCGAAAGTCGTACTGGGTGGCCGAGCCGCCCACGCCGCCGCGTGCGGCCAGGCTGCCGAACGGCACCATCGGCGGCACCGCGGCCGCGTTGCCCATCCCCGCAGCCGGGGCCGCCAGCCCACCGGTCACCGGCAGTGCCCCGCCCGCCGGGCCGGCGGTCACACCCAGACCGGTCCAGGCCGGTGGCACCGATAACGCGCCGATCGAGGCGGCCCGGCCCAGCCCTGCCGTCGCCGCCGTTCCGCCGGAGAAGCCCGTCAACGTCGCTGTCCCAGCCGCGCCACCAGCGGAGCTGAGCATGCCCGAGGCCGCGGCACCACCAGCCGCCGCCACGCCCGCGGCAGCGCCCTTGGCCCCGTTGGAGCCACCCATGAGCATGCGCATCAGCATGCTCATCGGCATCATCGCCATGCGCATCGGCATCATCAGCGAATTCAGGCTCGACATTGACGACGACATCGACCCGCCCGTCGACGCCTCCTCGGTGGGTGCGGCCAGCGCCTGCAATGCCGTCGGAGTTGTCGAGAGCAGTTGCGGCCCTTGCGACATCAACGCCTCGGTGTCGGTACCGGTGGTCGCGGCGGCAGACTGGGCGACCGAGAAGGCCTGGCCGGACGGATCGGTGGTCTGCGGCGGCGAGGAGAACGGCGTGACCTGGGTGGCCACCGCCGAGGCCCCGGCATAGCCGTACATAGCCGCCGCGTCCTGCGCCCACATCTGGAGGTATTGCGCCTCGGTGGTGGCGATCGCCGCGGAGTTCTGCCCGAGGATATTGGTGGCGATGAGGGTCGCCTGCAGGGTGCGGTTGGCGGCAATCAGCGGCGGCGGAACCGTAGCCGCGTAGGCGGATTCGTAGGCCGTGACGGCGGCGGTCAATTGGGCGGCGGCCTGCTCGGCCTGTGCCCCGGTGGCGCTGAGCCAGGTCACGTAGGGGCTGGCGGCGGCCGCCATCGTGACTGAAGACGCCCCCAACCAGTCAGCACTTGTCAGACCCGCAATCACCGAGCCGTAGGACCCGGCCGCGGAGTTCAGTTCGGCCGCCAAGTCCTGCCAGGCGGTCGCAGAGGCCAGTAACGAAGCGGGGCCGGGGCCGGCGTACATGCGCGCCGAGTTGATCTCCGGCGGCAGGGCTCCGTAGTCCATCGCCTCCCCTTATCTCTTGGCCGGCAATCGATCCGGCAAGATTCTTTAGGAAGGCTAGCTAGCTATTTTTGGCGCCCGACAGGTCTGCGCTGTGCGCCCGCTGTGCACCCGACTACGTTCGCTGCGGAGATCGGCGCTCCGCCAAGTGAGCGCTCATGGCGCTGCGCAGGTCCACGAGCAGGCTCTCGAAGCCCTGGAGCACCTCCGGCCGGTACTGCGACATCACACCGTCGAGCTGTAGAGCCAGCGTCGCAAAAAAGTCGTCGGCACGCGCGTGCACCTGCGGACTGCTGCGCAGTGTTACCACCCGTCGATCAGTACTCTCGCGGCTGCGCACAATGTGTCCGGCTTCCTCGAGCCGATTCAGCAGAGCTGTCGTCGCACCCGACGACAGACCTATGCGGCTCGCCAGACGCGCGGGCGAGAGCGGAACGCCGCGCTCTTCTTCGTAGACGATCTCCAACAGCGCCTCGGCATCAGTGGAATACAGCCCGAGCCAACTCCCGAACAGCCGACTGAACTGGTTGAAGACGGAACCGTAGATTCTGAGTTCTTCCATCAGGCGAGCGTGTTGTTCGCCGATGTCCGACGTAGCCCGAACTTCCATGACTACCAGTGACCTACCTTCTCGTGGGCGGCGCGGCCAGCGCCACACGTTCTTGACAACCTAACCCCGGCGGGCCTACCTTCATTGAAAAGTTACTCGATTATAAAGGTTTCTCGGGAGGGCTACCCGCGAACACGCAAGGAGCGTCATGACCGACCAGATCCCCGACGCCGCGACCATGCAGGCATTCAACACGACCGTCATCGACGAATTCCGCGCCAACGACGGCAAAGTCGGGGGTCCATTCGAAGGTCAAGACCTGCTCTTGCTCACCACGACTGGCGCTAAGACGGGTCAGCCGCGGGTGGTCCCGCTGTCCTATCTGCTCATCGACGGGAAGATGATTCTGGTCGGCTCCCTCGCCGGTGCCGATCGCGATCCGGCGTGGGCGCACAACCTACGGGCCCATCCGCGCGCGCACGTCGATCTCGGCACGCAGGCCTACGATGTTTTCGCTCGTGAACTCTCCCGCGCCGAACGAGATGCCATGTTTCCCACGGTCATGGCCATGGAGCCGATCTACGCCGAGTACCAGTCGAAGACCGCGCGGCCGATCCCCCTGTTCGAATTACGACGAGCCGAAAACTGAACGCTCGCCGACCGGCTCGGCACCAACGCCGCCCTTCGCGACGACGAGTCGCGAGAACTGCCCTGCCAAAGGAGGCGCCGAAGAATGGATATTGGACTGGGCATGGCCGTCCGCAACCACCCCGGCCGGCCCCAACCCCTTCCCGCGGTCTACCGCGACTACCTCGATGACGCGGTTTACGCCGAAGAACTCGGATTCGATCACGTGTGGGTAGGCGAACATCGAATGACCGAGGATCAGTGGACCCCATCGCCGTTGGTTACCCTCGCCGCGATCGCCGCGCGCACGTCGACCATTCGGCTCGGCACCGGGGTGTTATGCCTTCCGTTTCACAACCCTTTGCGGGTAGCCGAAGACTTCGCGGTCCTGGACAATATCTCCAATGGCCGTGTCAGCGTGGGCTTCGGCGTCGGATCTCAGTACGAAGAGTTCCGCACATTCGGCGTTGATCCGGCCCACCGGCTGCCCATGACCTATGAGGCGGCGAGCTTCATCCGACGCTGCTTCACCGAAACCGACACCTTCAGCCACTACGGCACTTACTACCAGTTCGATGAAGTGACGTTCACTCATCCGCCCGTGCAACACGAAGTCCCGTTCTACGCGTCGGCGATGGGGCCGAAAAGCATCGCCCGCGCCGCCGCCGATGGCTATTTCTTACTCGCTCCTCGACAGCCCGCCTACGACGAGGCCCTCACCGCCTGCGGCCGAGATCCCTCGCAGTTCAAAGCCATCAACATGCAGAACGTGTGCATCGCCGCCACCCACGACCGAGCCGTCGAAGCATCGTTGGACGGGCTGCATTACGCGATCAACTTCTATGCGCTCCGCCGTGATCTGAAGGGCAACGTGCCCGACCCTCGAACCGCCGAAGTCACCCGCGAACACATCGCCAGTGGAAAACCCAGCACCATGGGCATCCCCGCAGTCGGTACGCCTGACGAGGTCACCGAAATGCTCCGGCAGTCTATCCAAGCGATGCCGGGAACCACCGGCTTCATGATCAGCTTCCGGCACGCCGGCATGCGCACCGAAGACGTTCGCGAGTCGATGAAGCTCTTCGCCGAACACGTGATGCCCAACCTCGATTAGATCGTGGTGCTGGAATCCGATGCGCCGCTGAGATACTGGTCACGGCAGGCGCGTCGGGCCAACTTGCCGCTGGTGGTGCGTGGGATCGAACCGGCCCGCACGAATCGGACGTCGGTGGCGACCAACCCGTGGACCCGCGCAACCTCCGATCTGATCGCGTCGATCGCCGGCGCAGGGTCTTTGCGGCCGGTGCCGGTCGCGCGCTCGGCGACGATCACCAGCCGATCGGCGGTCTCGGCCGGCGCAGCGAACGCGACCGCGTAACCGCCCCGCACCATCGGTGAGGCCGCCGCCACGGTGGCCTCGATGTCCTGCGGGTAGTGAGAGCGTCCCCCAAGGGTGATCAGATCCACGGTCCGACCGGTCACGTACAGCTCACCGCCGGAATAGAAACCCAGGTCGCCGGTGCGCAGCCAAGCGCTGTCGGCTGGCGTCAGACCGGCATGGCTGCCCTGGTCCAGCCGAGACCGCAGGCGGGCGCCGAAGGCGTGCCGGGTCTCCTCGGGCCGGCCCCAGTACCCGGCGGTGACGTTGTCGCCGTGCAGCCAGATCTCGCCGATCCTGCCGTCGGGCAATTCCGCCCCGGCGTCGACGATCACCGCCGACAGGCTGCGGGCCACCTGTCCGCACGAGACCTGGGCCACCGCGCCCGCGGCATCGGCGGCCACCGGCGCCGCGCGGCCGGCACCGAGTTGATCGCGGTCCAGGTACAGCACGCTCGCCTTCGCGTCGGGGGCGATGGTGGCCACGAACAGGGTTGCCTCGGCGATCCCGTAGGACGGCTTGATGGCGGTGGACGGCAGCCCGTACGGCGCGAACGCCTCGTTGAACGTGGCGATCGCCGCCATGTTCACCGGCTCGGATCCGATGATCATCACCACGTTCGAGAGGTCGATGTCGGCATCCGGCGCGGGCAGGCCCCGCGCCGCCGTCAGCTCATAGGCGAAATTCGGTGCGGCGGTGACCACTCGGCCACGTCGCGAGGCGTCCGACAACGCGTGGATCCAGCGCTGCGGACGCCGGATGAACGCCGTCGGTGAGATCAGCGTCGAGTGTCCCCCGTAGACCGCCGGAAATCCGATCATCGACAGGCCCATGTCGTGATAGAGCGGTAACCAACTGAGCCCGTGCGTGTTTCGGTCCAGCATGTCGATCGACAGGATCATCTGCAGCAGGTTGGTGGCAACCGAACGGTGTGTCACCTGGACCCCGATCGGCGGCCGGGTGGTGCCCGAGGTGTACTGCAGGTGCGACACGTCGTCGATATCGATATCGACCGGCACGAAGGCCTCCCCGGCCGAGTTCGGGATCTCGTCCATCACCACCACGCGGGGCCGCAACGGCTCCGGCAGCCTGCCCAGGAACTCCTCGACGATCTGCCGCACCGCGGCCGTGGTCAGGACCACCGTCGGAGTGGAGTCGCGCAATGCCGTGTCGAGTCGTTCGGCGTGGCCGGGTAGTTCGGGGGCGAACAGCGGCACCGCGACAGTTGCGCACTTGAGCGCCGCATAGAACCCGGTGACATAGTCCAGTCCCTGTGGCGCCAGGATCGCCACCCGGTCGCCGGGGACGGTGAGACCCTGCAGCCGGGCGCCGATGGCGCGCAGTCGCTCGCCGAGTTGCGTCCAGGTCAGCTCCAGCGCCTGGCCCTCCACCGGGCCGGCGTAGTCGAGGTAACGGAACGCCACCGCATCCCCCACGTTGGCGATGTTGCGGTCGATCAGCGAGATCAGGTTGTCATCCGGTGGCAGCACGATGCCGCCGTCGGAGTCCAGGCACTCCTCGATCTGCACCAGTCCCTGGAGGGCCGTCGAGCGCTGCGACTGCGTCATGCCCCGCAGTCTAAGTCCCCAGCTCCGTCGACGACGCCTGCTTCCGACGTCAAAGGACCTCCACCACAATGGAGTTGGTCCAGTGACGCATCACATAGCAGGTTCGCGCAAGGCTAGGCTGATGAAGAGATAGCCCATGCAGATCAGCAGGTTGAGGGCAGCGATCATCAGGCCGGCCACGATCAGTGCGTTCATCAGGCGTCGCCGGTTGCGCCGCGCCCGGGCCAGTCGCTGCTCATGCTTCATCTCCGTAGCGGCAAGCGCGAACGCATAGTCAACCGCCTCGGCCGATGCCAGCGGCGCACCGACCGCCAGTTCGCGCAGCCGAGCGGGCGGAATGCGGACACCTACTCCGGCGAAGCGCCGGCTCATCCGCCGGGCCGCCCAGCGGCCGACCACCACGGGCTGTGGCGACTGCTCCCAGTGTTCTGCCCACCGGCCCGACCGGTACGTCATAAACCTTGAGCTTAGCCACTTCGGCTCCCGAATCCGAGCCTTCGGGTGAGTTCTCCGGCATCAGCGGTGCAGTGCTGAAGATGTAGGCAAAACCGAACTATCGCTCAGCGTACGGCGGCACAATACGGGGAGGAAGCAAGCTGGGACCACCGAATTTGCCCGGTGAAAGGGAGCGAATTTCCATGACGACGATCGAGACGAATCCGACGGCGAGCACACCGGTTGAACGCGATGTCGACGCCGACGTCGCAGCAGTGCAGAAGTACTTCGACAGCCCCCGTTTCGAAGGCATCACCCGTCTCTACAGCGCTCGCCAAGTCGTCGAGCAGCGCGGCACCATCCCCGCCGACTACATCGTGGCGCGTGAGGCGGCGGGCGCGTTCTACGCGCGACTGCGTGAGCTGTTCGCCGCCAAGAAGAGCATCACCACCTTCGGCCCGTATTCGCCGGGGCAGGCAGTGGTGATGAAGCGAGTCGGTATCGAGGGCATCTATCTCGGCGGCTGGGCCACCTCGGCGAAAGGGTCCATCACCGAGGACCCGGGTCCCGACCTGGCCAGCTACCCGCTCAGTCAGGTTCCCGACGAGGCGGCCGGCCTGGTGCGTGCTCTGCTCACCGCCGACCGCAATCAGCAGTACCTGCGCCTGAAGATGACCGAGGAGCAGCGTGCCGCCACTCCGGCCGTGGACTACCGGCCGTTCATCATCGCCGACGCCGACACCGGGCACGGCGGTGATCCGCACGTGCGCAACCTGATCCGGCGCTTCGTTGAAGCCGGTGTCCCGGGCTATCACATCGAGGATCAGCGCCCGGGCACCAAGAAGTGCGGTCACCAGGGCGGCAAGGTGCTGGTGCCCTCCGACGAACAGATCAAGCGGCTGAATACCGCCCGATTCCAGTTGGACCTGATGGGCGTGCCCGGCATCATCGTCGCGCGCACCGACGCCGAGGCGGCAAACCTGGTCGAGAGTCGGGGCGACGAACGTGACCAGCCGTTCATCCTGGGCACCACGAACTTGAAGATCCCGTCCTACAAGTCCTGTTTCCTGGCGATGACGCGGCAGTTCTACAACTCCGGCATCACCGAGATCAACGGTCACCTGCTCTACGCCCTGCCCGAGGGCGAGTACGCCGCCGCGGACGCCTGGCTGGAACGCAACGGCATCACGGCGTTGATCACCAAGGCCGCCGAAGGTTGGCGCGGTGACGGGCGCACCTCGGTGGACAGCCTCTTCGACGACATCGAATCGAAGTTCGTCGAAGCGTGGCAGAACGATGCCGGGCTGATGACGTTCGGGGACGCCGTCGCAGAGATGCTCGAATTCGCCGAGCGTGAAGGCGAGCCCAAAGAGATGAGTGCGGCACAGTGGCGGGAATTCGCTGCCCGGGCACCGCTTTACACGGCCAGGGAGAAGGCCGCGGAGCTCAACGCCGACCCCGGCTGGGACTGCGAACGGGCTAAGACTCCCGAAGGCTACTTCCAGGTGCGCGGCGGCATTCCCTACGCGATCGCCAAGTCGCTGGCCGCCGCCCCCTTCGCCGACCTGTTGTGGATGGAGACCAAGACCGCCGACCTCGCCGACGCCCGCGAGTTCGCCGAGGCGATCCACGCCCAGTACCCCGACCAGATGCTGGCCTACAACCTGTCCCCCTCGTTCAACTGGGACACCACCGGCATGACCGATGAGCAGATGCGGGCCTTCCCCGTCGAACTCGGCAAGATGGGCTTCGTCTTCAACTTCATCACCTACGGCGGACACCAGGTCGACGGTGTGGCCTCCGAGGAGTTCGCGGCCACCCTGTTGCAGGACGGCATGCTGGCGCTGGCCCGCCTGCAGCGCAAGATGCGGCTGGTGGAGTCGCCCTACCGCACACCGCAGACCCTGGTCGGCGGTCCGCGCAGCGACGCTGCGCTGGCCGCGTCGTCGGGCCGCACCGCCACCACCAAGGCGATGGGAGCCGGGTCCACCCAGCATCAGCATTTGGTCCAGACCGAGGTGCCCAAGAAGCTGCTGGAGGATTGGCTGGCGTTGTGGGCCGAGCGCTATCAGCTCGGGGAGAAGCTGCGGGTGCAACTGCGGCCGACCCGTCCCGGATCCGACGTGCTGGAACTGGGGATCTTTGGCGAGGGCGACGAGAAGCTCGCCAACGTGATCGTCGACCCGATCAAGGACCGGCACGGTCGCAGCATCTTGACGGTGCGCGACCAGAACACCTTCGCCGAGAAGCTCCGCCAGAAGCGGCTGATGGACCTGACCCACCTGTGGCTGATCCACCGGTTCAAAGCTGCGGCGGTGCACTACGTCACGCCCACCCAGGACAACCTGTACCAAACCGAGAAGATGAAGGAGCACGGCATCTACAGCAGCGTCAACCAGGAGGTCGGCGAGATCATCGTCGCCGACGTCAACCAGCCGCGCATCGACGAGCTGCTGGCTCCCGACCGGGTGGCGCTGGGCAAGCTGATCAGCAAAGAGGGCTGACGCCGCCGGTGATCACCCAAGAAGGCGACTAACCGCGGATCCCAGCAATGGTGTCGGCCAGTGTTTCCCGCGGGGTTCGGAACACGATGCCGAGGTCGCGCTCGGCAGGGGTGTCATCGGATTCGGGCATCTGGGTGTAGTACTGCATCCCGGCCTCGGTGAACGGAGTCGAGATCGGAAGCGCCCGCTCGATCTGATCCAAGACGCGGCCCGCCCAGCGCAGCGCGATATCCGGTATCGGCAGCGCGACCATCGGCGAACCCGACAGCTCTTGAAGCAGGCTCGCCAACTCTCCCGGCGGTACTCGCTGGCCGCCGGCCATGTACCGGCGCGGGCCACGACCCGGCTCCAGCAGGGCCAGATGCATTGCCGCGAGGTCACGAACGTCGATCACCATCCAGGCACTGCCACGCCCGGGGATGACATGCATCTGCAGCGCCGCCCGTACTCCTTCGCCGGCCTCCCCCAGCCGGTCGCCGACCGGAGGTCCCAGCACCATGCCCGGATAGGTGATGTTGACCGGGGCGCCGGCGTCCTGCAGGCCGCGCGCATACAGGTCTTCCCGGGCTTTCGACCGTCCATAGCCGTCAGCGCCCCCGGCCACCGGCAGGTCCGCCCGCAACATCGTCAGTCCCGGGTGAAACAGCGCGGTGAAGCTGGAGACGTGAATGATCGGGTCCAGTCCCAGCTCAACCGCTCCGCCGAGCACGTTGTGGGCGCCGGCCGAGTTCGTGGCCAGCATCTGTGCCGTCTGGCGTGGGTCGGTGGCCACCACCGCGGCAGCGTGGATGACCGCGTCGCAGCCGCGCAGCGCCTCGCGCACCGAGTCCGCGTCGGTGGTGTCACCGACGACGTAGTCGGACACATCGACACCCAACCGCGCCACGCTGCTGTGCAGGCCCGCCGGATTGCGGACCAGGAACCGCGGCCGGTGCCCGGCATCGGCGTTCGCCTTGGCGGTCCAGCCGCCGACGAATCCGGTTCCACCGGTGATCAGTACGCGCATGGTGTCCATTCGCCAATAGTGCTGAGGCCAGCCCGATTCCGTCGGTCTTTGCGCTAAGTCCGTTTCGGAAGCTGTCCCGCGATCAGCGGCGCGATCTTGTCGGCCATGTAGGCGTGACCGGCATCGGTGGGGTGCACGCCGTCCGGGCCGATCAGGTCGGGCAGGCCGACGAACCACCGCTCGGCGAGCGGATCGATGAACTCAGCACCGACCACCCGCGCCTCGGTACTGAGGACATCGCGGATCCGCCACACGTTGCCCGGGATGTCGGCGTTGGGCCACGGCAGGCCGATCACCAGCATTCGCGCCCCCGGCGCGGTACGGCGAGCCAAGCCCAGGGTGTCGGCGATCAGTCGGCTCAACTCGCCCGGCTCGACGTCCTGGTCGTTACGCGAGCCGAAGAACACCACCAGCGCGTCGTCGGGTTGCACCACGCGGCGGGTCAGGTCGCCGAACAGGGAGCCGTGGTTGCCCCGCACGCCGTACCCCGCACCGCCCTCGGCCGCCACGTCGGCGCTGACGTACACCCCGCGGCCGGCCAGGTTCTGCCATGCCCGCTCGGTCCAGTTCGCCGCACCGCGGCCGGTGTCCTCGTATCCGGCGGTGTAGGAGTCACCGATCACCGCAATCCGATTCGGGGAGGAACTCAGCGGCACCGTCTCGTAGTGGCGCGTCGACTCGTGATCGCGCGACAAGTAACCGGTTCCTGCGACGACCGCGACGACCCCGGCGACCATTACGACGGCGAACGTCATCACCCGACTCACGGCTACCTCCCCCAATCAACTTCAGCGAAGACTAGCCGGAACCGCGACCTTCCGTTCGTTGAGGACACCGTCGACCGAGTCGGTCGAATCGGTCACATCGTCCAAGGCGGCCGGCTCCAGAAGTTCGACCGCCAGGGGATCTTCGGTCGGCGTCACCTGTCCCGACTCGGGCCGAGCGCCGATCATCTTGCGCATCCAGTGCCGACCGGGTTCTTCAACAGCGTGGAACAACAGCATCGACAACAACGTCGCCGCCACCAGCAAGCCGCACACCATCCACTTGGCCGCGGTCGCCCCCTCGTCGAGCACGATCTCGAATTGCTTTGCAGCCCAATTCCACGATGTGTGCACCAGCTCGTGAACCATGTACAGGCAGAACGAGATCTGCCCGCCGTACACCAGCACGCGAGTGGACAGCAGCGCGGGAAGGCTTCCGATACCGACCGCCAGGGCCATCACCAATGGCACGAACAGCACATCGACCAGGCCACCGCTGTCGTACAGCCCCGAGATCGGGTGGCCGTCGAAGTAATACAGGACACCGACCATCGCGGCGATCAGCAGCGCGGAGCAATAGCCCGCGGCACGGCGGGCCGAGTCGCTCAGTCCATGCGCCGGTCCCAGCTTCGCCTCTCCTGCGTCGAGCCTCGCTGAACCGCCGAGCTCGATCTTGCGCACCGCGGCGCAGGCCAGCGCGCCCGCGGTGAACTGCATGACGATGCGCGGCAGCCAGCTCCACGGGCTGTAGAACTCGCCGGTCGCCAGCAACAGCAGCAGCGGTGGGAGCGAGGCGATGATCGCCAAGACGGCCAGCCCGCGCGCAGAGGTCACCCGCATCATCCGGAAGACCGCCAGCACCAGCACGCCGAACAACAGGTAGGCCAGCCATTCGGCGCTGATGGACCAGGCCGGCCCGTCCCAACTCGACCCGTCGAAGAACGGCTCGAACCACAACTGCACCAGCAGGACCTGCCGCACGTAGCTGATCGCGGTGATCCGGCTGAGGTCTTCGGTCGGGACGTGCCCGACGTGCAGGGTGAAGATCACCCAGAGCAGGGCCAGGTGCATCGTGACCAGGTAGATCGGCCAGACCCGGGCCAGGCGCAACCACAGGAAGTGCACGGTGGCGCGCACGGAGAACGTCTCCCCCATTCGCTCCAGGTAGTTCCAGGTCAGGACGAAGCCACTGAGGATGAAGAACAGATCGACGCCCTGGGCGCCTCGGTCGAGCACCGGGGCGAGCGCATCACTGAGTTCCGGCGACGCCAGTCGCAACAGGGGGCGAAAGTGAAACAGCACCACCCAGACCGCGGCGATGATGCGAAGCCCGGTCAGGGCCTTGATCTCTCCGCTGCGCACAACACTCTTTCGCCGGTGGGCTTCGCATGACCTGATTGCCTCGGGTGCGAAGACTAGCAGCGGGACTGTCCCGGGTGAAGTAATCGGCCGGGCACGTCGGCGACCATATCGACGGGGCCGTTGTGAATACTGTAGCGATGCCAGACAACTATCAGGTTGGCCGCGGAATCGCCGATGTCACCGGCGAGCCGGCCGAGTGCGGAATGCTCGGCTACGGCGTGGCCTCACAGCAGACCGACGGACTGCACAACCGGCTGCGCGCGCGGGCATTCGTCATCGCCGATGCGACCGCCGGAACCCGGCTGCTACTGGTGGTCTGCGAGATACCACTGCTGCTGGAAAGCGTGCACCACGAAGTGCTCGGTCGCCTGGCCGCGACCTACGGCGAGCTGTACACAGTCCACAACGTGATGTTGACCGCGACGCACACCCATTGCGGCCCTGGCGGTTACTCCGACCACCGGCTCTACAACTCGAACACGAACGGATTCCGGCACCAGACTTTCAACGCGATCGTCGATGGGATCTGCGAGGCCATCGATCGAGCGCATGCCGACGTTGCGCCCGCCAGCTTGAGCCTTGCCGTGGGCCGGCTGCACGACGCCAGCAGCAATCGCTCGCCATCGTCGTTCGCCCGCAACCCCGAAGCCGACCGCGCCCATTTCCCGGACAAGATCGATCCGCAGACCACCTTGCTGCGCATCGAACGTGACGGCCGGTTGGTCGGTGCGGTGAACTGGTTCGCCACCCACGGCACGTCCATGACCAACCGCAACACCTTGATCAGCGGGGACAACAAGGGCTACGCCGCCTACCAGTGCGAGCGCCTGGACCACGGCGTCGACTACCTGGCGGCGACTCCCCCGGAGTTCATCGCGGCCTTCGCCCAGACCAACTCCGGGGATATGTCGCCGAATCTGAACCATCGCCCCGGCAGCGGTCCCACCGAGGACGAGTTCGAGAACACCCGGATCATCGGCTCCCGCCAAGCCGTCGCAGCCAACGAACTGACCCTGGGGCATGGCACCGAGGTCACCGGGGGGCTGGACGCCCGCACCACCTACGTCGACCTGACGGATTTCGAGGTCCGGCCCGAATTCACCGGCGACGGCCGGAGCCATCGCACCGGCCCCGCACTCGCGGGTGCGTCGTGTGTGGCCGGTACCGACGAGGGCGCCGGTCCGCTGTACCCGCTGTTCAAGCAGGGCCGTAACCGCATCTTCGACACTCTGGTCGCCAACACGGTATTCCGGCTCTCCCCGCGGGTGCGCGTCGCGCAGGCGCCTAAAGGGGCGTTGGGTCCGGGCAGCCGGCTGAACAAGGCGCTGTCGCTGATGCCCGAGGGTGGGCCGGTGCAGCTGCTGCGCATCGGGCAGCTCTACCTGATCGGCATTCCCGCCGAAGTGACCATCGTCGCGGGTCTGCGGTTGCGCCGCACGGTGGCGCAGATCGTGGGCGCCGAACTGCGCGACGTGCTGGTGGCGGGCTACAGCAACGGCTATCTGCATTACGTGACGACGCCGGAGGAGTACGACGAGCAGCGCTACGAGGGCGGCAGCACCCTGTTTGGGCGTTGGGAGCTGCCGGCGTTGCAGCAGGTGGTGGCCGAGCTGGCCACCGCGATGCGCGACGGGCGCCCGGCGCCGCAGGGCCAGCGGCCCGCCGAGCCGCCCCGTCGGCGGCGGTCACGCCGCCGGGCGAAGCCGGATGCGCTGGCCGGCGACCAGCGGTTCGGCGATGTCTTGGAAGCCCCGCTGCCTGCGTATCAGCCGGGCACCACGGTGTCGGCGGTGTTCGCCGGCGCGTACCCGAACAATGACCTGCACCGAGGTGGCACCTACGTGCGGGTGGAGCACCAGACCGGTGGCGGGTGGAGCACCGTGGCCGATGACAGCGACTGGTCGACAACATTCCGCTGGCGGCGCGCCGGCCGGCGGGGATCGGCCATCACCGTGACCTGGGCGATTCCCGAGGACACCGCCGCGGGGCAGTACCGGCTTCGCTACGACGGCGACGCCCGGGATCGAAATGGGCGGATCAGTGCGTTCTCCGGGGTGACCGAGTCGTTCGAGATCTCACCAAAGCGTTAATCGGGCGCCCAAGAGGCCTTAACTTCACCGCATAACGTCGGGAAACATCGAGGTCGGCTCAGCTGCCGACAGCGATCGACACAGAAGGCGGGGGCTGGCATGGCAATCGACATCACCACACGGGGCACTGCTCGGATCAACCCGGTCGTCGAGTGCGGCGGGGCGCAGATTCGGGCGCACTACCGTCACCTCGCGACGGTGATCACGATCCGGGGCCGGATCGATGCCACCAATGTGGACCAGCTCAGCGAACACGCCCGGCGCTTCGTCCTGGCGAAGGAGCCACTGGTGCTCGACTTGAGCGGGGTCACCTCGTTCGCCGCCGCCGGCATCTGGCTGCTGTGCGTCCTGGACGGCGACTGCCGTGCCGCGGGCGTGGAGTGGACGCTCATCGAGAGCTCGTCGGTGAGCGAACTGCTCGGCGACTTCGACGAGGACGCCATGTTCCCGACGTCCCGCTCGGTGGACCAGGCGCTGCACGCTCTTGCCGACGGCAACGACCAGCGCCGCCAGCTGCTGCTGCCGTTGTTCCAGAAATCGGCCTGAGATAGGTCGCGGCCTCGCCACCGCCCAGCGCTGGTGGCCGATCGTCGGAGTGCTGGCGACGTTGGCCCTTGGCTGGGCGGTGGGCCGCGGCTCGACACCCGTCGATAGCTGGTTCAGTCGCGCCACCCTCACCCTGATCGGCGAGCAGCCCCGGTGGTTGTTGGTCTTCACCAGCGGCTGGCTGGTGTTGGCCGTGACTGTGGCGTGCCTGGTGGTGGCCTTGTCGCGGCGGCAATGGGCGTTGGCGGCCGCGGTGCTGGCCTGCCCGTTCGCGGTCACCGCCGCCACCATGGTCCTCAAGCATCTCTTCGACCGGCGTAATGGGCCCTACCTGGAATATCCCAGCGGCCATACCGCGCTGTTGGTGGCGGTGCTGGGCATGATGGTCGTGGTGGCGGCATCTCGGGTCTGGGCCCTGGCCGCCGCCGCGCTGGTAAGCCTGCTGGGCATGCTCGGGTTGGTGGCCTGCGGCTACCACTACCTGACCGACACGGTCGGTGCGGCGATGCTCGCCACCGCGCTGGTGTGTGGAACGGCTCGGTTAACGTCTGCGCTGTGATCGTGCTGCTGCCCCCGTCGGAGACCAAGCGCGCCGGCGGCGACGGACCACCGCTGCACCTCGATGCATTGGCATCCCCACAACTCACCGGCCTGCGGACAGAACTGGTCGACGAGCTGGTGGGGTTGGCCGCTGATCGCGAGGCCAGCCGCAGCGCACTGGGGTTATCGGCGTCCCAGGACGCTGAGATCGAGCGCAACGCTGCGCTGCGCACGGCGCCCACCGCGCCGGCCATCAACCGCTACACCGGTGTGTTGTACGAGGCGTTGGACATCGACTCGCTGCGCGGCGCCGCGGCCGCGCGGGCCGCCGCCCGCTTGGCCGTCGGCTCCGCCTTGTTCGGATTGCTGCGGGCTACCGATCTCGTGCCCGCATACCGCCTCTCGGCGTCCTCGAAGTTGCCCGGACAACCCGGATTGGCCAAGCGCTGGCGACCAGTGCTGGAACCGGTGCTGGCCGAGATCGCCGCAGCCGAACTGGTCGTCGACCTGCGGTCCGGATCCTATGTGGCACTGGCCGCTATCCCCGGCTCGGTCCGCGTCGATGTGATCGCCGAGCACCCCGATGGCCGGCGAGTCTCGGTGAGCCACTTCAACAAAGCGCACAAGGGTCGACTTGCGCGAGTGCTGGCCACCACCAGGGCCGAACTCGACGATGCCGCCGCGGTGGCGGCCACGGCTCGGCGAGCCGGGATGCGGGTGGAACGCGACGAGCGCAGGCTGACGATTGTGGTTGCCGCCTGACACGCCACAATGGGCAGATGCCGAGTCTGCGGATGGTGATTGTCGTTGCACTGCTGCTCGCCGGGGCCGGCGGCCACGCGACTGCGGCGCCGGGATCGGATGTTCCGGCGCTGTCGGAGCCGGCCCGCGCGGCCGGCCTCGTCGGCGTGCGCAGCGCGGGGCCGGACGCGATCAATGACCTGCGATACGCCACCGCCAACAACGTCGGGGGCGCACCG
>CAXYUC010000064.1:0-23431 GCA_964292075.1 uncultured Mycolicibacter sp. | reverse complement strand
GGTCCTCCCTTCTCACACCGAAATCGTCAACAACGTCCCTGCCGAGTACAGCTAGCCCGCCGAATGGCCGCGCTGACGCTCCTGGGTGCGGTAGTCGGCGGCCAGGTCGCCGACGTGCGCGGGCAGCTCGCCCGACGCCACGTCGGCCAGGCTGGTCTGCTCGAGCACCGAGCGCATGCTGGCCCGCAACGCCCGCCACACGTCGGTCAACGCGGCCGTCGGGCCGGAATAGGGCAGATCGCCCAAGCCGATATCACGCACACTGGCCAGCGGGCCGTCGATGCAGCGCAACACATCGGCGACGCTGATCGCCGTGGCTGCACGGGCCAGCTCGTAGCCGCCGTCGCGGCCGCGCTGGCTGCGCACCAGCCGGTCGGTGCGCAGATCGGACAAGATGTCGACGAGGAACTGCGCCGGAATGCCTTGCGCGGCCGCTATCTCGTCGGTCTTGACCAGGGCGCCGGGCTCAGCGGTGGCCAGTTGGACCATCGCTCGCACCGCGTACTCCGCCTTGGCCGACATGCGCATTGCGAGCATTCTTCCATCTGGCGGCTCAACTGATCGCTGCGAGCACCGCTTGCGCGTATTCGGGGCGGCACACCACCAGGTCGGGCAGCAATGGGTCCGGCCGGTTGTAGACCAGCGGTGAGCCATCGATGCGCGAGGTGTGCAGGCCTGCGGCCCGGGCCACTGCCACGGGGGCAGCCGAATCCCACTCGTACTGCCCGCCGGCGTGTACATAGACATCGGCCGTGCCCTGCACGACGGCGGCGACCTTCACCCCCGCCGAGCCCATCGGCACCAGCACGCCGTCCAGTCGCTCACGGACCGCTTCGGCGACCGCGGGCGGGCGGCTGCGCGACACCGCGATGCGGGGCGCACCCTGGTAGGCGGGCGGCGCGGGAACCGATGGGGTGGCCAGCGTGACGCCCCGCGCGGGCAGGGCCACCGCCCCGGCGGACAACTCGCCGGATTGCCACAGCGCCACGTGCACGGCCCAGTCGTCACGGCCAAGTTCGCTGAACTCCCGGGTGCCGTCCAGCGGGTCGACGATCCACACCCGCTCGGCACTGAGCCGGACCGGGTTGTCGGCGCCCTCCTCGGACAGCACCGCGTCGTCGGGCCGCTCGCTTGCCAGTGCGGCCATCAGGAAGTCGTGCGAACGCTGGTCGCCGGCGGCTTTGCGCTCCGCTTCGCCGGCGTCGGCCAGTTCCTCGCGGACGCGCAGCAGCAGCCGGCCCGCCTCGACGGCCAGGTGCGCGGCCAGCTGGTGATCGTTCACTTTCGGGAGTCGATCGCTGTGATGACCTGGCGGGCCTGCTCGTCGACGCTGTCCTGCGAGCTGAGTCGCACGTCGGGATTGCGCGGCCGCTGATACGGGCTGTCGATACCGGTGAAGTGCGTGATCAACCCCGCTCGTGCTTTCGCGTAGAGCCCCTTGGGGTCTCGCTGCTCGCACTCCTCCAACGAGGTGTCGCAGAACACCTCGACGAAGTCGAACCCGGCGTCGGTGTGCACCTGGCGGGCCAGTTGGCGATGCTCGATCAGCGGGCTGATCGCCGGTACCAACACGATCTGGCCGGAGTCGGCCAGCAAGGTGGCCACGTGCGCCAGGCGGCGCAGGTTCTCGGCGCGGTCGGCCATCGAGAAGCCCAGGTCGGCATTGAGTCCGTGCCGCAGGTTGTCGCCGTCGAGAACGTAAGCGGGCGTGCCGCGTTCGAGCAGCAGCTGTTCGACCCGCATGGCCACCGACGACTTGCCCGCGCCGGACAGGCCGGTCAGCCACACGGTGCGGCCCTTGGACAACCGGTCCGTCGCGGTCACCAGCGACTCATGCCGCACGGTGTTCGGGCTCGCGACGCGCGGCGAGACGTCGCGCAGCACCATGCCGGCCGCCACGGTTCCGTTGGTGGCCTGGTCGATCAGGATGAACGAGCCGGTGGCGTCGTTGCGGGTGAACTCGTCGAGCATCAGCGGCACCTGCGACCGCAGCGAGACGCGGCCGAGTTCGTTGAGCTTCAACGTGTTTGCGTCTTTGTCGCGGTGCAAGGTGTTGACGTCGAGGCGGTAGTCCAGCGCCATCACCTTCACCCGGGTGGTCCGGGTGGTGTGCTTGATGATGTAGTCGTTGCCCGGTTGCAGCGTCGCAGCGTCGGCCATCCAACACACGGTGGCGTCGAAGTCTTGGACGACGCGCGGCTGGTTGTTGGTGCGGGCGATCATGTCGCCGCGGGAGACGTCGATGTCATCGGCCAGGCTTACCGAGACGGCCATCGGCGGAAACGCTTCGGACACTGCCCCGTTGGGACCCTCGATCGCGGCGATCCGGCTCGGCTTGCCCGACGGCAGCACCACGACGTCGTCGCCGGGACGCAGTACACCGCTGGCCACCGTGCCGGCGTAGCTGCGGTGATCGGCGTGCTCGTGGGTCTGCGGGCGAATCACGTACTGCACCGGGAACCGCACGTCGACCAGGTTGCGGTCGCCGGCGATGTAGACCTCTTCGAGGTGCGACAGCAGCGCCGGACCGTCGTAGTAGGGCGTCTTGTCGGACTTGGTCACCACGTTGTCGCCGAGCAGCGCCGAGATCGGGATGGTCGTCACGTCGTGCACGTCCAGGCGGGTGGCGAACGAGTGGAAGTCGTCGCGGATCGCCTCGAACTTCTCGGCGTCCCAGTCGATCAGGTCCATCTTGTTGACCGCCAGCACAATGTGACGGATCCCCAGCAGCGACGCCAGGAAGGTGTGCCGGCGGGACTGCTCCTGCAGGCCGTGCCGCGCGTCGACCAGCACAATCGCCAGCTGGGCGGTGGAGGCGCCGGTCACCATGTTGCGGGTGTACTGGATGTGCCCCGGGGTGTCGGCGATGATGAATTTCCGCTTGGGCGTTGCGAAATAGCGGTAGGCAACATCGATGGTGATGCCCTGCTCGCGCTCGGCGCGCAAACCGTCGGTCACCAAAGCCAGGTCGGTGTAGTCGTTGCCGCGCTCCCGGGAGGTGCGCTCGACCGAGGCCAGCTGGTCCTCCATAACGGCTTTGGAGTCGAACAGTAACCGCCCGATCAGCGTGGACTTGCCGTCGTCGACCGATCCGGCCGTGGCGATTCGAAGCAGCGTGGTTGCCGCACCCATCAGAAATACCCCTGCCTCTTGCGGTCTTCCATGCCTGCTTCAGAGATCCGGTCGTCGGCGCGAGTCGCCCCGCGCTCGGTCAGCCGCGAGACCGCGGTCTCATCGATCACCTCTTCGACGGTGGACGCCGTGGACTCCACACAGCCCGTGCAGGTGACGTCGCCGACGGTGCGGAACCGGACCGAGGTCTCGAACACCTCTTCGCCGTCGACCGGACGCAGGAACTCGTGGTCGGCCAGCAGCATGCCGTCGCGCCGGAAGACCTTGCGCTGGTGCGCGAAATAGATTGACGGCAAGGCGATTTCCTCGGCGCCGATGTAGGACCAGATGTCGAACTCGGTCCAGTTCGACAGCGGGAAGGCCCGAATGTGTTCGCCGGCCCGATGCCGGCCGTTGTAGAGGTTCCACAGCTCGGGCCGTTGCACCTTGGGGTCCCATTGGCCGAACTCGTCGCGGAAGCTGAACACTCGCTCCTTGGCGCGGGCCTTCTCCTCGTCGCGGCGGGCACCACCGAACGCCGCGTCGAACTTGTTCTCGCTGATCGCCCGCAGCAGGGTGACGGTCTGCAGCGGGTTGCGCGACGGCCCGTCATCGACCACCCGTCCGGCGTCGATGTCGTCTTGCACCGACGCGACCACCAACCGGACCCCGGTTGCCGCGACCAGCTCATCGCGTGTGGCGATGACCTCGTCGAAATTGTGGCCGGTGTCGACGTGCATCACCGGGAACGGCAGCCGGCCCGGCGCGAACGCCTTGACGGCCAGATGCAGCATGACGATGGAGTCCTTGCCGCCGGAGAACAGCAGCACCGGACGCTCGAACTCCGCCGCCACCTCCCGGATGATGTGGATGGCCTCGGCCTCCAGGGTGCGCAGATGCGTGAGCTGATAGCGCCCGGCCATGGTGGCTTCGGGGGGCGCGGTGACGTTACTGGTCATGACTTCCTTGCCAGGGATACCCGATAATCTTGGTGAGACTTACCATCTTTGTTGGTTATGACTGGCTATGCAACCAGCCGCACTGTGTCGCTGTCAATATGATCTGCGCGCCCGCGCCCGGGCGGGGTTGCAGCTACAGCGTGACCTCGTCGAGCTTGCCGGTGGCGACATCGAAGACGAACCCACGCAACGACGTGGTCTGGGTGACGAACGGGCTGGCCTTGATCCGCCGCAAAGACTGGCGGACGTCCTCGACCGGGTCCGGGAACGCCTCGGCCGACCAGGTCGGGCGGATGCCGGTCTCCTCCAGGATGGAGCGCTTGAAGTCGTCGTCGGTGAAGGTGAGCATCCCGCAGTCGGTGTGGTGGATCAGGATGATCTCGCGGGTGCCCAACAGCCGTTGGCTGATCGCCAGGGAGCGGATCGCATCGTCGGAGACCACGCCCCCGGCGTTGCGGATGGTGTGTGCCTCGCCCTCGTTGAGCCCCAGCACGCGGTAGACGTCGAGGCGCGCGTCCATACAGGCGACGATCGCGACGTGCTTGCTCGGCGGCATGGGCAGCGGACCCGTGAAGGTCTTCGCGTATTCGGCGTTGTTCGCCAGGTAGTCATCGGTGACGGTCACAGGCCTTCTCCTCTGTCGCGGTGCAGCGGAGCCTAGTGAACGAACCCGCGGATTTCACGGGTAAAAATCACCCAAAAATCCTCCCCCGACGGCGCCTGACCCGCCGCGAGCGTACGTGGATGTCCAGCTTGCCCCGGTGTGTCGCGGGCAGACACGCCCGCCCGCGCCGGTGGGGCACCCTCTACCCTTTTGGCCATGACGCGGTTTCTGGCCGGCCGGGCGCTGAACTACCTGGTGCTGCTGGGTCTCGCATCCTTCCTGACGTTCTGCCTGACCTCGTTGGCGTTCGCGCCGCTGGACAGCCTCATGCAGCGCAATCCGCGTCCGCCGCAGGCCGTGATCGACGCCAAGGCCGCCGAACTCAGCCTGGACAAGCCGATCCCGCTGCGTTACGCACACTGGGCCTCACATGCGGTGCGCGGCGACTTCGGCGTCACCGTCACCGGCCAACCCGTCTCCAGCGAGCTGGGACGCCGCATCGGGGTCAGCCTGCGCCTGCTGATCGTCGGTTCGCTGGCCGGCACCGCGATCGGCGTGGTGGCCGGCGCCTGGGGGGCGGTGCGCCAGTACCGGCTCTCCGACCGGATCATCACCATGGCGGCGCTGCTGGTGCTCTCGGTGCCCACCTTCGTTCTGGCCAATCTGGTGATCCTGGGCGCACTGCGGGTGAACTGGGCGCTGGGCGTGCAACTGTTCGACTACACCGGCGAGACCTCCCCCGGGACGATCACCGGCTTCTGGCCCAGACTGGCCGATCGCCTGCAGCACCTGGTGCTGCCGTCGCTGACGCTGGCGCTGGGCGCGGCCGCCAGCTTCAGCCGCTACCAACGCAACGCGATGCTCGACGTACTCGGCCAGGACTTCATCCGCACCGCGCGGGCCAAGGGGCTGACCCGACGGCGTGCCCTGTTCAAACACGGGCTGCGCACCGCACTGATCCCGATGGCGACGCTGTTCGCCTACGGGGTAGCCGGCCTGGTGACCGGCGCGGTGTTCGTGGAGAAGATCTTCGGCTGGCACGGCATGGGTGAATGGGTGGTGCAGGGCGTGGCCACCCAGGACACCAATATCGTCGCGGCCATCACGGTGTTCTCCGGTGCGGTGGTACTGCTGGCCGGGCTGCTCTCCGACGTCATCTACGCGATGCTCGACCCGCGGGTGCGGGTGTCATGACGGCCCCGATCGAGTTCGCCTCGCGGCGCACCCTGGTGCTGCGCCGATTCCTGCGCAGCCGCAGCGCGATCGGTGCACTGGCACTGCTGGCGGTGATGTTCGTCGGCTGCTACACACTGCCGGGCCTGCTGCCCTACTCCTACACCGACCTGGACTACGACGCGCTGCTGGTTCCGCCGGGTGCTCGACACTGGTTGGGCACCAACGCTTTGGGCCAAGATCTGCTCGCCCAGATCCTGCGCGGCATGCAGAAGTCGATGCTGATCGGGGTGTGCGTGGCGCTGATCTCCACGGTGATCGCCGCGACGGTGGGAGCGATCTCGGGGTATTTCGGTGGCTGGCGCGACCGGGTGCTGATGTGGCTGGTCGATCTGCTGCTGGTGGTGCCGGCCTTCATCCTGATCGCGATCATCACCCCACGCACCAAGAACAGCGGCAACATCGCGCTGCTGGTGCTGCTGCTGGCCGGGTTCAGCTGGATGATCAGCGCCCGCATGGTGCGCGGGCTGACCATGAGCCTGCGGGAACGTGAATTCATCCGGGCCGCACGATATATGGGCGTCTCCAGCCGACGCATCATCATCGACCACGTGGTGCCCAACGTGGCGTCCATCTTGATCATCGACACCGCACTCAACGTCGCGGCGGCGATCCTGGCCGAAACCGGTTTGAGCTACTTGGGTTTCGGCATCCAGCCGCCCGACGTTTCGCTAGGCACCCTGATCGCCGACGGCACCGCCTCGGCCATCACCTTCCCGTGGGTCTTCCTGTTCCCGGCCGGGGTGCTGATCACGATCCTGGTCTGCGCCAACCTCGCCGGGGACGGCCTGCGCGACGCCCTGGACCCCGATGCCGCAACGCTGCGAGGCCGCCGATGAACACCCTGCTGGAGATCTCCGACCTGGCCGTGACGTTCGGCTCCGGCCCCGACGCGGTGCGTGCGGTACGCGGCGTCAGCTATCACGTCGACGCCGGCGAAGTGGTGGCGATGGTCGGCGAATCCGGCTCGGGGAAATCGGCGGCGGCCATGGCTGTGATGGGGCTGCTGCCCGAGCATGCGCAGGTGTCCGGCTCGGTGCGGCTGCAGGGCACGCAGCTGATCGGGCTGGGCGACGCCGCGATGTCGAAGTTCCGCGGCGCCTCGATCGGGATGGTGTTCCAGGATCCGATGTCGGCGCTGACACCGGTCTACACCGTGGGCGATCAGATCGCCGAGGCCATCGAGGTGCATCAGCCGAAGGTGGGCCGCGCCGCGGCGCGCCGCCGCGCGGTCGAGCTGCTGGAGCTGGTCGGGATCAACCGGCCCGAGCAGCGGGCACGGGCGTTTCCGCACGAGCTCTCCGGCGGGGAGCGGCAACGGGTGGTGATCGCCATCGCCATCGCCTGCGACCCGGACCTGCTCATCTGCGACGAACCCACCACCGCGCTGGACGTCACCGTGCAGGCCCAGATTCTCGACGTCCTCAAAACCGCGCGGGACGTGACCGGCGCCGGGGTGCTGATCATCACCCACGACCTCGGGGTGGTCGCCGAATTCGCCGACCGCGCACTGGTGATGTACGCCGGCCGGGTGGTCGAAGCCGCGCCCGTCGAGGTGCTGTATCGCGATCGGCGGATGCCCTACACGGTGGGACTGTTGGGTTCGGTGCCCCGCCTGGACGCCCCGCAGGGCACCCGGTTGGTGCCGATCCCGGGCGCACCACCGTCCTTGACGGCCGGCGTGGATGAGGGGTGTCCGTTCGCCCCGCGCTGCCCCTTGGCCGACGACGACTGCCTGGCCGCTGAGCCGGAGCTGCTGAGCGTCGGAGCGAACCATGCGGCGGCATGCATCCACACCGACCAGGTCATCGGGCGCAGCGCCGCCGACATCTACGGCGTGCGCACCGAGGTGGCGACGGCGGTGACCGGGGAGTCCCGGGTCGTGCTGCGGGTCCGCGACCTGGTCAAGACCTACCCGCTGACCAAGGGCCTGCTGCGCCGGCGCGCGGGTGAGGTGCGCGCCGTCGACGGGGTGAGCTTCGAGTTGCAGCAGGGCCGCACGCTGGGGATCGTCGGCGAATCCGGTTCGGGCAAATCCACCACCTTGCACCAGATCCTGGAACTGACCGCTCCGCAGTCCGGGTCGATCGAAGTGCTCGGCACCGACGTCGCGGCGTTGAAGCGTGATGGCCGACGCGCCCTGCGGCGTGATTTGCAAGTGGTGTTCCAGGATCCGGTCGCGTCGCTGGATCCCCGGCTTCCGGTCTTCGAACTGCTGGCAGAACCGTTGCGCGCCAATGGCTCCGATAAGGCCGCCATCCATGCCCGGGTCGCCGAGCTGCTGGAGTTGGTGGGGCTGCGGCGCGGCGACGCGCTGCGGTATCCCTCGGAGTTCTCCGGCGGGCAGAAGCAGCGGATCGGCATCGCCCGGGCATTGGCGTTGCAGCCGAAGATCCTGGCGCTGGACGAGCCGGTGTCCGCGCTCGACGTGTCGATTCAGGCCGGCATCATCAACCTGCTGCTGGATCTGCAGCAGCAACTCGGGCTGTCCTACCTGTTTGTGTCGCATGATCTTTCGGTGGTCAAACACCTGGCGCACCGGGTCGCGGTGATGTTCGCCGGGGCGATCGTCGAGCAGGGCGAGGCCGATCAGGTGTTCCGCGATCCGCAACACGACTACACCCGCCGGCTGCTGGCCGCGGTGCCACAACCGGTGGTGAACTCATGAACGGGCTGTTCGCGAGATCGCGTTCACGCAGCAAAAGTGCGAGTGGCTACCTGCGTCAGCGGAATCTCGCGGCGCTGGTGGCCCTGGGCCTGACGCTCAGCGGGTGCGCGGCAGTCGACATCACCGCACCAGAGGGCACCGCCGCGGTCGGCACCGCCAGCGACATCAACCCGCAAGACCCGGCGAAGCTGCGCGACGGCGGCAACCTGCGGCTATCGATGACGCAATTCCCGCCGAACTTCAACCCGCTGCACATCGACGGAAACCTCGCCGAGAACGCCGCCATGCTCAAAGCCACCATGCCGCGGGCCTTCACCATCGGACCGGACGGCTCGGCAACGGTGGACACCGACTACTTCACCAGCGTGGAGCTGACCGGCACCAACCCCCAGGTGGTCACCTACACCATCAACCCGAAAGCGGTGTGGAGCGACGGGACGCCGCTGAGCTGGAAAGACATCGCCAGCCAGATCCATGCCACCAGCGGGGCCGATGGCGGATACGCGATCGCGACCACCAATGGCGCCGAGCGCGTCGCCTCGGTGACCCGCGGCGTCGACGACCGGCAGGCCGTCATGCGCTTCGCCAAGCCCTACGCGGAGTGGCGGGGCATGTTCGCGGGCAACTCGATGCTGTTGCCGGCCAGCATGACTTCCGACCCGCAGACCTTCAACAAGGCTCAGCTGAGCAGGCCGGGCCCGTCGGCCGGGCCGTTCCTGCTGAAAACCCTGGATCGCACCAGCCAGCGAATCACCTTGGTCCGCAACCCGGATTGGTGGGGCAGACGGGCGAAGCTGGACACCATCACCTACCTGGTGCTCGACGAGGCCGCCCGGATGCCGGCGCTGCAGAACCACACCATCGACGCCACCGGGGTGGCCACCCTGGATCAGTTGACGATCGCACGCCGCACCGAGGGCATCGCGATCCGTCGGGCGCCCACCCCGGCCTGGAATCACTTCACCTTCAACGGGGCACCCGGGGCGATCCTGTCCGACAAGGCGCTGCGGTTGGCGGTCATGCGCGGCATCGACCGAACCACCATCGCCAAGGTCACCCAGCGTGGACTGACCGCCGATCCGGTGCCGCTGAACAACCACATCTACGTGGCCGGCCAGGAGGGCTACCAGGACAACAGTGCGGTGGTGGCCTACGACCCCGAGCGTGCCGCACGCGAACTCGACGAACTCGGGTGGAAGCTGCACGGAAAGTTCCGGGAGAAGAACGGTCGCCCGCTGGTGATCCGGCACCTGTTCTACGACGCGTCCAGCACGCGGCAGTTCGCCCAGGTCGCCCAGCACACCCTGGCCCAGATCGGGGTCAAGCTGCAATTG
Organism: uncultured Mycolicibacter sp.; assembly: GCA_964292075.1. Taxonomy (GTDB): domain Bacteria; phylum Actinomycetota; class Actinomycetes; order Mycobacteriales; family Mycobacteriaceae; genus Mycobacterium. The sequence continues at coordinate 13,522 of CAXYUC010000064.1, read as the reverse complement.
GACGCCAAGGCCGGTGGCGGCTTCTTCACCGACTACGTCAATGTCGGCGATTTCGACATCGCCCAATTCAGCTGGGTCGGTGACGCTTTCCCGCTAGCTGGATTGAATCAGATCTCCGCGTCCTACGGGGAGGCCAACTTCGGCAAGATCGGCAGTCCGGCCATCGACGCCAAAATCGAGGAGACACTGGAGGCGCTCGACCCGGCGGTGGCTCGGGCGCGGGCCAACGAAGTCGACTCGCTGCTGTGGGCCGAGGGATTTAGCCTGCCGCTGATTCAGACCACCGGCAATGTGGCGGTGCGCAGTTCGCTGGCGAACTTCGGGGCGCCGGGGCTGGCGGATCTGGACTACACCGCGATCGGGTTCATGAAGGACCGATGACGCAGCATCAGGTGGTGATCGTCGGCGCCGGCCCGACCGGGTTGATGCTGGCGGGCGAGCTGGCATTGGCCGGGGTCGACGTGGTGATCGTCGAGCGACGCGACGGCCATGATCTGATCGGGTCGCGGGCGGGCGGCATCACCCCGCGCACCATCGAGATCCTCGACCAGCGGGGAATCGTCGACCGGTTCCTGGCTCAGGGGCGCATCGGCCAGATCTGTCACTTCGCGTGGATCATGTTGGACATCACCGATTTGCCGACCCGGCACAACTACACCGTCGGCCTGCCGCAATACCGCATCGAGCGCACGCTCGCCGACTGGGTCAACGAGTTGGGTGTGCGGATCTACCACGGCCGCGACGTGATCGGCTTCGCCCAGGATGACTCCGGCGTCGACGTCGAACTCTCCGACGGCGCAACGCTGCGCGCGGCCTATCTGGTCGGCTGCGACGGAGGGCGCAGCGAGATCCGCAAGCTGGCCGGAATCGCTTTTCCCGGTTGGGATCCGACGGCGATCTGCCTGATCACCGAGGCCGATCTGGCCGACGAGCCGCCGTGGGGGCTGCACCGCGACGAGGTCGGCATCCACTCGTTCTTCCGCCTCGAGGCCGACGGGCCGGTGCGGGTGATGGTGACCGCGCCGGAGCTGGAGTCCAGTGACGAGCCGACGCAGGACGATGTCAGCCAAGCCCTGATCTCGCGGCGCGGCACCGACTACGGGTTGCACAATGTCCGCTGGGTCCGCCGGTTCACCGATGTGACCCGGCAGGCCGAACGCTACCGAGACCGGCGGGTGTTGCTGGCCGGCGATGCCGCACATGTGCATTCGCCGGCGGGCGGGCAGGGTCTCAACACCGGCGTTCAAGATGCGGTGAACCTCGGCTGGAAGCTGGCTCAGGTGCTCGCCGGAACCTCCCCCGAGGACTTGCTGGACAGCTACCACGCCGAGCGTCATCCGGTCGGCGCCCGCGTGCTGCACAACACCATGGCCCAGAGCACGCTGCTGGAGCCCGGCCCGCGGGTGGACGCCTTGCGGGACACCATGGCCGAACTGCTGAGCCTCGACGAGCCGCGCCGGCGGATCGCGGCGATGATGTGCGCCTTGGACATTCACTACGACCTGGGCGACGGTCATCCGCTGGTAGGCCGCCGGATGCCTGACCTGGAGGTGGCGACGCCGGCGGGCCCGGTGCGGGTTTTCACGCTGCTGCACGACGGTCGCGGCGCTCTGTTGAACTTGGGCGCCGCGTGGGATTTCGATATCACTCCGTGGGCTGACCGGGTAACAGCGCTCGATGCCGATTACGACGGCCCGTGGGAGCTGCCGGTGCTGGGCGCGGTGGCGGCGCCCGCTGCGGTGCTGGTCCGACCGGATGGTCACGTCGCGTGGGTCGGCGACGGGTCAGCCGCCGGATTGAGCGATGCCTTGACCACCTGGTTCGGCGCTCGCTGAGCGACATTACCGACTATAGTACGGGTTAACCAACTATAGTTGGAGGATTGCCTGATGGAATTGCAACGTCCGTTCGCGACCGTGACGCCGACACTGGACGGCGACGTCCTGGCTGTTCTAGCTGCCGACGATATAGCTTTCACGACAGGGCAGATCCATCGGATTTTGAACAGGTTTTCCGAGGAAGGCATACGCAAGGTCCTGTCCCGCCTCGTGCTACAGGGCGTAGTCATCGCCGACCGAGTAGGAAATGCCTTTGCATATCGACTCAACAGAGACCATCTAGCTGCAGAGCCAATCTTGGCGCTAGCCGGTCTACCCAACACATTCCTCTCCAAGCTGGAGCACGAACTTAAGCGATGGGCCCACCAACCGAAATACGCAGCGGTTTTCGGATCGGCACTCCGGGGTGGCATGACCGTTCGCAGCGACATCGATCTGTTTCTAGTCCAGGGCCGCGGTATCCCTCAGGCTGAGTGGACCCGCGACGTGAATGAACTCTCCGCCAGCGTCACTCGCTGGACAGGCAACGACGCTCGCATCGTCGAGTACACCGTCACTGAATTGCGCAAAGCTATTGCTGAGCCGATGGTAGGTGAAGTTCTCGATAACGGTCTGACGATCGCCGGGTCGAGAGCATGGCTCCTCAAACTAGTGCGGCCCACGTCGAAGAAGCGAGATTAGGTGATGACCGGACGGACGCGCTCCTGTTCGACAGCGATCCGCCAAGGCCGGTTAAAGAAGGCCACGGAATTCCTCGATACGGCGCTGTCTGTTGAGAACGAGGCTCCGGACGCCGCGGCCAATCTGTTCGTTCTCGCCGGCATCGCGGCGGCCGACGTCATCTGCTGTGCGCGGCTGGGCCAATACGCCTCCGGCGAGCATCACAACGAGGCAGCCGCATTACTCAGGAAAGCGGATCCCAGTGCAGAGAAGCATCTGCGCACCCTGCTCGGCGTGAAAACGAAAGTGGCCTACACGCACGAAACGCCCACAGCAGACGAACGAAAGAAGGCCAGACGCGCCGCAGAAGCACTGCTGGAGGCTGCCCGTCGCGCCTTGTTGTCGCCCCCTCCCGAGACTAGGCCTTAGCAAAGCGCCTTCGCTCTCTGAGGCACCGAAATCAGGCGGTCAAATCGATGCGGTGCGCGTCGGTGACGCTGCGGTAGCGATCCGGGCTGCAGGTCAACACGATCACCTGGCCGTGCGAACCGACTGCGTCGAACACCGCGCCCATCTTCTCCAGCCGGCCGGGGTCGGTGAAGCCGAGCGCGTCGTCGATCACCACCGGGACGCTGTCCTCTTTGGCCACCAGCGCAGCCCCGGCCAGCCGGGTCAGGATGCCCAGCTGTTCCTTCGCGCCGCCGGACAGCGACTCATAAGGCACCGTGCGACCGTCGAGGGTGCGGGCGCAGATCTTCAGGTCGGTGTCGACGTCGACTTCGAAATCGGCGCCGAACACGTGCGCGCCAAGCCGCTGGATCTCGGCGCGGAACGGCTCGACGTAACGCCGCCGGGTGTCGTCACGGTGGCGGATCATCGTGGTCCGCAGCAGCGCCGCCGGGCGTGCCCGACGCCCGATCCGATCATGTTCGGCCGCAGCGTGTTCCCGCACGGTCTGTGCGGCGTCGAGCTGACCCCGCCGGCCCTGGGTGCCGAACACGGCGAGCTCGACCTCCACCTCGTGCAGCGCGCGGGACGTCTCGACAATCCGGGCCCGCAGCGCCTGCGCCGCATTCCCGGCGGCCGCGAGTTCGGCGTCGATCGCCTCGGGGTCGGCGGCGCCCAGCTGGTCGGACAGCTCGTCCACCCGCTGCTCGGCGGTGCGCAGCGCGTGCGTGTTGGAGTCGGCGGTAGCCGCCAGCTCGTCATCGCCGACCGTGGCCCGCTGCGCGGCGAGGCGCTGGTTGACCGCCTCCAGCTCACCGCGCTGCGCCGCCACCTTCTCGCGCAACAGGGTCAACCGCGTGACGGCCTCCGTGCGACGGGCCGTGGCCTCCTGGGCGATTCGGCGCCGGGATTCGCAGTCGGTGGCGGCCTGCGTCCGCAGCGCCTCGGCCTCGTCACGATCGGCGCGGGCCTGCTCGGGTGTGGTCCCGGCGGGGATCTCACCGTGCTCGTCGCGCAGCCGCGTCAACCGGGCACGTAACGCCTCGATCTCGTCGTCCCCGCGCAACGCTGCCAGGGCAGCGGCCAACTGGTCGCGACTGCCCTGTAGTTCGCGGCGCCGCTGGTCGGCCTGGCGCGCCTGCGCCAGTTCAGGAACGCCGGCCGCCGCCAGGGCATCGGCGAGCTCGGCTTGTGCCGCAGCATGTTTGACGCTGGCCGCGCGTGCACTGTCGCCCGGGCGGACACGCACCCGCAGCAGGCCGGGCACGTCGACCTCAAGGCCGTCGGTGACGGTGGCCGACCAGCTCTGGCCGGCGGGCAGCGCCGTGGGTGCGCCGCCGATCACCAGATCGATGTCGGCGACCGCGGCCAGTTCCAGGGTCGCCGAGATCGCGGCCAGCGACGCCTCGGCCCGATCGCAGGCCGCGGACGCCTCCTCGATCCGGCGCAGCATCGGCTCGGTCACGATGATCTGCGCCAACTCGGCCGCCACCTCGGCGAGCCGGCCTTCGGTGGCATCAAGCCGGGCGAGCCGATCGGCGAGCCGGTCTGCCTCGTCACGAGCGGCGAGTTGATCGACGACGCGGCGTGCGGATGCGGCGAGGTCGGTGGCGGCGTGCACGGCTTGTGCGGCGTCGGGCGCGGCGGCCTCTGCCGCGGCGGCTTCGGTGTCGACGGTGGCCTGCAACGTTGCGGCGCCGTCGATCTCGGTGTCCAGCAGGGCAATCGCGGCCGCCCGGGATTCGAGTTCGTCGCGCTGCCGGTGCCGCTCGGCTTGGGCGCTGTCCGTCGCGGCGCAGGTTGCTGTGGCCGCGGTGACCACCAACTGCGCATCGCGAAGCTGGCCGCGCAACTCGGCGATCGCGGCGCCGGCGGCCTGCGCTGCGCTGTGCCGGGCATCCGCGGCGGCCTGCGCGTCGGTCAACCGCGCCAACTGGTCGGACAGCTCGGCGTGCCGGTGCACCCGGTCGTCCACTTCGGCGAGCAGCTCGGCGCAGCGTGCCACCTCGGCGTCGGCGTCGGCCAGCGCGGCGATGGCACCGGCCCACTCCCCGGTGGGACGGCCGGTCCCGGTGAAGTAGCGCGCGTACTCGGCATCGATGCGCTCGATGAGAACGGGTTCGGTTCCGCTGAGGGTGGCGGTGTCACCGGCCGCGACGTCCAGCGCCCGAGACAACGCGTCGCAGCCGGACAAGTCGACCGCCGCCGTCGACGACGCCTGCAGCACCCGCTGGGCCTGCCACAAGCCGGTGTCCATGGTCTGCTCCAGCATGGTGCGGACCCGGTCGTGCGCCTCATCGCCGGTGAGCTGCTCACGGCGCGGCTCGGAGATCGTCAGTTGCGTGCGGGGCGCCTTGTGGAAGCGCTTGTGATAGACGAAACGGTAAGGGCCGGTGCTGATTTCCGCGGTAACCTCGGCGCCGACGTCGGCGTGGGTGGGCTTGACCTGTTTGACGTCCTTCTTGGCGGAGCGGTCCTTGGATTCCAGCAGCAGGTCCAGCGCCTCGATCATCGAGGACTTGCCGATCTCGTTGGCGCCGGAGACCACCACCACGCCGTGGTCGGGGAAGTCGATCTCCCGGTGCGCCACACCGCGGTAGTTGGTCAGAACCAACCGGTGCAGTCTCATGCCACTCCCCGATCGACCAGGCGCAGCAGCAGCGCCAGCGCGGCGTGGGCGTCGTCGGCGGCACCGGTGTCGGCACCGCGGGCGGCGGCGACCAGTTCCTCGACCGCGTCGGCGGCGAAACCGCCCGTGCCCGGGTCGGAGGATTCGCCGTCGGGCGGGACCACCACCAAGTGGGGATGACGTTTCCCGGTGGCCACCCAGGCGAACAGTCGCGAGTACCGGTCCAGGCAGACGTCCAGGGCGGCCCGGTCGGTGACGCTGAGCGAACCCGTCAGTGCCAGCTGGACCACCGTGCGTTCCTTATCGGGCAGCTGGTCGAGGTTGATGTCCAGGTCGGTGACGTCACGGCCGGTGTCGAGCTGACGGTGCAGTGTCAGGAAACGCCAGCGGCCGACGTGGCGGGAGTCGACGTTTACGGCGCCGTCGGCCTCGTCGATGTCGACCACCAACACGTGGCCGGGGTCGGATTCGATGTCATCGAAGTTGGTGACTTCCGGCGAACCCGAATACCAGATGCGGCCCGTCTCCCCGACCTGGGTGCGGGAGTGCTTGTCCCCCAAGGCGACGTAGTGGATCGCGCCGCGCGACAGGGCGTCTTGCAGGCCGGCCAGCCGAATGAGCGCCGGGTTGCCGGGGTCGGGGTCCAGTGCGTCGACGCCGCCGTGAGCGACCAGGACCCGGATGGTGCCGTCGGCGGGCAGCTCCTCGACTGCGGCGGCCGCCAGGTCGGTGGTGGGGCGCTTGGGCCGCCACGGCGCGGCGACGATCTCCAGGCCGGGGCGCACCTGGTGCACGCCGTCGAGCACGACCACGTTCTCGGGGCACTCCGCGGTGAACAACGCGCTGGTGTACACCGACGCAGCGTCGAGGGGATCGTGGTTTCCGGGGAGCAGGTAGACCGGGATCCCGATGGTGCGCATGGCCTCCAGGGACTGGCTGATGACCTCGGGGGCGAGTTGGTTGTCTTCGAACACATCCCCGGCGACGACCACGAACTCCGCGTCCGTCTCCTTCGCCAGCGCCCCCAGCCCGGCCACCGCGTCGCGTCGGGCCGCCGAGTAACGCGGCTGGGCGTCGCCGGCCAGGAAGTGCCGGGTCATGCCGAGCTGCCAATCGGCGGTGTGCACGAAGCGCATGTCGGTCCTGTCCCTTTCCGCCGGACCGTCGGCCGGGCATCGCGAGTGTATGGCCGGTCACCGACAAGCCCGCGGACCTCGATCGGCAGGTCCGCAAGACCGAATCGCGGTTCGAACTCGTGCGTCACACCCGGCACTTCAGCACCGTCGAGGGCACAGTCAGAGGGTTCCGAATCGGATAGCGCGGGCGATAGCGGGCACCCCCTACCCTGGAACGGGTGAGCCCTCACCGCACCCTGATTCTGCTGCGGCACGCCAAGTCGGACTATCCGCCCGGGGCGGCCGACCACGAGCGTCCGTTGGCGCCGCGCGGGATCCGGGAGGCGGGGTTGGCCGGGGACTGGCTGCGCGCCCACGCGCCGGCTATCGATGCGGTGCTGTGTTCGACCGCAACCCGCACCCGGCAGACTTACGCGCGGACCGGGTTGGCCGCACCGGTGCGCTACGTCGACGATCTCTACGACGCGATGCCCGGAACCGTGATCGCGACCATCAACACCGTCGCCGACGACGTCGACACGCTGCTGGTGATCGGCCACGAGCCGGCGATGTCGAGCGTCGCACTGGGACTGGCCGGCCATGGCACCGATGCCGCCGTGGTCCAACGGATTTCGCAGAAGTACCCGACGTCGGGTATCGCCGTGCTCCATGTCACCGGCGGTTGGGCGGACGTGGAACTGGGATCGGCCGCGCTGGTCGACTTCCATGTTCCGCGATAAGTCGCCGAACACCAGCGACGCACCTGCACATCGGTCGTCAGTCTGCTTTCTGCCGGCTGTAACCGGCGCCGCTGATGGCGCCGAGGTTCGGTACAGGCAGCACCGCGATCCCGGTCGTGGCCTGAAATGCAGCTACCAGATCCTGTCGATCCGCCAGATGTTCGGCGCCCGCCGTGTCCCAAGGTGTGCGAGCGCCGTAGGGCGGGGCGCCCGCCGCACCGAACACGGCCAAACATGCCGCGGTGTGTTCGAGGTCATGGCGGGCCCAATAGCGGATACCGGCGAAGCCCGCGCTACGCAGCCCGGCGGCCCACAGCTGAGTCACCTCGTAGTCGAGCGTGGTGAACATCTCCGCAGTGACGCCGAAGCCGACCGCACGGTTCGACGTCATGTCCGCGACCCGCAGGTCCGCCCCCAACCGGAGTCGCGAGATATCCCGTCGCGCAACAGCGTAATCCGCGATGACCCTGGAACCACCGAACGTTTCGAGCAGGGTGACCAGTTCCGCCTCGGCCAGGTAGCAGGTTCCTTCAGCCGCCGCCAGATCAAAGCGTCCGGTCCCCGAGCTACTGAACCAGCATGCCCCCCGACCGTGCTGGTGGCACCGAAACAGCTCGGTTCCGGACCGGTAGGTGCGGGCGGGAAATCCGGCCAACCGATCAGGCGGCTGAACCGGGCCCAGATGAGTGCCAGGGACCCGGCCGGTGTTCACGCAGCAAGCCTGGCCACAGACTGCTCGGCAAGGGCCGCAACATCTGCACGCATCGCCTCATCGGCGAGCGCATCGCGTGGCGTCCTGCCGTCGAGTTCAGGTTGCGGCGACATGAGCCACGAGGCCGCCACCCAACCGCGCGGGTCCGCCTCAGCCCAGGGCTTGAGCGCTTCCTTCAGCCCGGGCAGCGGGCGGGCGGGGTGCTTGTCGTCGAAACCTGCCATGAGATAAGCGAAATGCTTGTCGTCGTCCTGCAATCGCAAGACACGGTGCGCTTTGACCGCCTCATGCAGCGCCTGCTTGGTCCACCCGGTCAGTGCCAGCACCTGCCTGTGGTCCGCCAGAGCTCCGAGATGGTCCGACCAAGCTTGCTCGACGGTGATTTCGGTCGACAATCGGGACGCGAAGCTGCGGACCGCCGGTGCGTACTGCGCTTCGCCGAGCGTCGCGACGTCGACCCCGTGGGCTGCCAGCTCGGCCTCGAGCAGCTTGGCGATGGGGCTTGTCATGGCATCCACTGTACCGAGTCAAGGACGGCAAGTCACTGCACATGATTATTGAGATCAGTCAATTATCACTGCAGTTAAATCAGGTCTTTTTCGTCAAGTCGTGGAAACCACTCGTACTGGGCCTGATGATCCAATCCCTCATCGACCCCGACAGTGCCCCGACTTCGGCGCAGCCGGTAGCCGAGCTACCGCGAGCTTGCCCGCGGTAGCACGCCGCCGTCGTGCGAAGGCTTGGCTCCCCGGAGCGTCCGTGGACTCAAACCCGAGATGCTTCAATCAGGCGATTTCCCTGTCGGCGGCGCAAGCCGAGTGGGTTCGAACTGCGGTGAGGGTCGTAGACTCCCAAGAACCACGACCCTCACTGCAATGTCAGCGTTACCGGAGCACGCCTCAGATCATCGCCCGCAACGCCGGCGCCGGTTCCACCCCCATGACCGTCAGGGCACTGGAGTGATAGATGGTCCCCGGGGTCTGGATGGCGTGGCCCAGCCCGACGTGGGCGTCGCGCCAGAACCGCTGCAGCGGGTTGTTGCGGCGCGCGGCGTTGCCCCCGGAGCGGGCGAAAATCGCGTCGGCGGCGGCAACGGCCCGCCAGGCGCAGCGAATCTGGTTGCGCCGCACCAACGACCGGTCCTCGAAGCTGATCTCCTTACCGGCGTCGGCGAGGTCGTACATTCTGCTGATGCCGTCCAGGAGTTGCACGCGTGAGGCCGCGATCTCCGCGGCGGCCTCGGAGATTGCGTAGAGCACGTACGGGTCGTCTTTGATCTTGGTGCCGGTGGCGGCCACCCGGTCGCGCTGATAATCAAGGTGCGCGGCCAGTGCGCCCTCGGTGATCCCGATGAGTGCAGCGGTGATCCCGAGCGGAAACATCGTCCAGAACGGCAGTTTGTAGACCGTCTCATCGCGCCCGGCCGCTTCGGCGGCGCTGGCACCGGAGGCGACGTGCTCGAAGTCGATGGTGCGGTAGTCCGGGATGAAGGCGCCGTCGACGATGATGTCCTTGCTGCCGGTGCCCGACAGGCCGATGACGTCCCAGGAGTCCTCGACGATGGTGTAGTCGGCGCGCGGCAAGACGACGTGTAAGACCTTGGGCGGCATGCTCTCCCCCACCCGCGCGCCGAGGAAGATCCAGTCGCAGTGATCGGTGCCCGAGGAGAAGTTCCACCGCCCGGTCAACCGGTAGCCGCCCTCGACCGGGGTCGCGACGCCTTGTGCGGCATAGGGGGACGCGATCCAGGTGTCGGGATCCTCGGCCCAGATCTCGGCTTGCAGCCGGCGGTCCATCAGCGCCATCTCCCAGGGGTGCACTCCCCCGACGCCGCACACCCAGCCGGTGGAGCCGCAGTGCTTCGCGACCGCCATGACGGCTTCGGCGAAGTCGCGCGGGTGGGCGGCGTAACCGCCGAAGTCCGTCGGCTGCAGCATCCGCATCACGCCGGCTTCGCGGATCAGCCCCACCGACTGCTGCGAGAGTTTGCCGAGCCGTTCGCTGTCTTCGGCGGTATCGGCCAGCTGGGCGGCGATCTTCTCGATGCGCTCGATGACTTCGTGCGCCATAGCCGGCACCTCCTGCTCTGCGGAACCCCCGGCGGGATCCGTTGGTGTCAGTACCGTACTCCCGATTTGTCCAAATGGTCAATCCATATGGTCAATCCATTTGTGCAACCGGTCCGAGCCTGGCTAACCTGCACAGATGGGTAACCGTGAGGATCTGCTGGAGGGCGCCAAGCGCTGCCTCGTCGAACGGGGCTGGGCGAATACGACGGTGCGCGACATCGCCGCGGCGGCCGGTGTGAGCCATGCCGCCATCGGCTATCACTTCGGCAGCCGCGAACGCCTGCTGGTGCGGGCGCTCTTCGAAGAGCTCGACGAACTCGACGCCCGCATGGCGCCCGAGCGCCGGTCGGAAATCGCCGTGGAGCAGTGGCGACCGGTCATCGAGTCCTTCACCACCGACAAGGCGCTGTGGACGTCACACCTGGAAGCGATCGCGCAGGCCCAGCGCAATGACGAGCTGCGGGCCCGTCTGGCCGAAGGCCAACAGCGAGCGCGCGGCGAGATGGGCGGATCCGTCGCCCTGGCCGTCGTACTGGGCCTGATGATCCAGTCCCTCATCGATCCCGACAGCGCGCCGACGGCGGCGCAGGCGGTTGCCGAGCTGCGGGCACTGGCAGGAGACGGCAAGGCAATATCGCAGCGCGATTGAACCACCGCTCCGCGGGCTGTAAGTCGACTTACCGTTTGAGCGCCGAAGGAATCCCCGAAAGGGCGTATCGGGCCGGCGGGACCAACTATTGACAGCACGTCCACAGCAATCCTTGCGCTACTTGACAATTCGGATCCTTGGCGACAGAAAAAGTGTTTCAAACTGTCGCTATTCATTCGGTTTATTGACGCGTAGTATCGCCGCATGGACGGCTTCATTTCCGGCCCTATCGACGGTGCCGCAACGGAATTGAGCCTCGCTGAGCAGAAGTCGTGGCAGAACTATCTGGCAGCGGTTCTGCACATGAACACCATGCTCAATAAACAGCTGTCCTCTACCCATCAGCTGTCCCTGGCCGATGTCCAACTGCTGTACCTGCTGGCGAACGCACCCAGCGGCAGCGTTCAAATGGGCGAGCTGGCAATCGCGTTGATGTCTCTGCCCAGCCGGCTGACTAGACAAGTCCGACGCCTGGAAGATGAAGGCCTGGTACAGCGCACGACGAGCCCGCACGATCGGCGTCGCGTCCTGGCCACCATCACCGAGACCGGGCGCACGTTGATCGAAGAGGCCATGATCACTTACACCAACGAGGTGCGAACCCATTTCCTGGGTCCGCTGACTCGGCCACAGATCACGGCCATGGCAACCACCTGCGGGCAAATCGGCGCCGCGCTCAAGCGCCCGACTCGGCAGTAGACGGTCGCGGCGTATTCCTAATGGGATCTTTTCGTTTTGAAGCAATTCGTCAACCACGTCACTTTTCTAGTTCCTGGCCGCCGAACCAGCTATCAGCATCCATGCTGCCGAGAAGCAGCCGCGGTCTACTGCGGCCGCAATCACTAAGTCACGCACACAACGGTATTGCACTCAAATCACTGGACCCGCACGCTCCGAGCTAGGACGACGCGGCAGACTCAAAGGAACACTCCCCCATGCCATCCATCCACTTCATCTCCGGCCTGCCGCGCTCCGGGTCGACGTTGCTGGCCGCGTTGCTGCGGCAGAACCCACGCTTCGAGGCCGGCATGTCCGGTCCCCTCGCCAGCCTGTTCGGCGCACTGCTCTCCGAGATGAGTGCCCGCAACGAGTTTTCGGTATTCATCGACGACGCCAAACGTCAGCGCATCCTGCACGGATTGTTCGACAACTTCTACGCCGACTCCCCCGCCGAGGTGGTCTTCGACACCAACCGCGCCTGGTGCGCCTGGATGCCCGCGATTGCTCAGCTGTTCCCCGAGGCGAAAGTCATTGCCTGCGTCCGCGATATGCCGTGGATCCTCGACAGCATCGAACGGCTGATTCAACACAACGTCTTCCCCCCGTCGTCGATCTTCAACTTCCAGCCCGGCGGTACGGTCTACACCCGAGCCAACGGTGTGGCCGCACAGAACGGCATGGTCGGCGCGCCCTACGATTCGCTCAAGCAGGCCTGCTACGGAGCGCAACGCGACCGGCTGATGCTGGTGCAGTACGAAACGCTGACCACCGACCCGGCGAAGACCATGCACGCCATCTACCAATTCCTCGACGAGCCGCACTTCGAACACGACTTCAACCACACCGACTACGACGTCACCGAGTTCGACGAGCGGGCGGGCACCCCGGGGCTGCACACCGTGCGCGGCACGGTCAAAGCCGAGCCGCGGGAGAGCCTGCTGCCGCCGGATCTGTTCAACCGCTTTGTCAACGACGCGTTCTGGCGTGATCCGCAACGGCTATCCGAGGGACTGCGGGTGGTCTGACATCGGAGGCGCCGACTCACCTAATGCGGCCCACCAACTCAAACACCTTGTAGGCCAAGGTAACCAGGTCGGCACAAAGCACGACCACCTGCCGGCCTCCACGAAGCGATCGAAGACATTCAGCCCCATCAGCACAACGACTGCCCACATCTTCGAGATTCTGCGCATTGCCACGCTGCCGACCCCGCCAGTGATCGTCCCTGGTTGGGGACGCTTCGTCAGCGCATCTCTGCAGGCTGTTCGACAACTTCTCGTGGCGATGTTGCCCCCGATTACTCCGCCCATCTTGACCGGTCGCCCCGCCCCGGTGACGTTGAATTCGAAATCGACCTCCTACAGACGAAGATGCCTCCGCGCTGATGGTCGAACGCGGCGCAGGAGCCGTGGGGCTTGCGCCGCTGCTGCGGCGGCACCCGCAGCCCTTCCATCACCAAAGCGGTTGATTCTTGCTGTGACTGGGCCGCCCAATCGCGACTATGCGCAGATCCATTGTCCGCGGGGCGGGCTACCGAGCTATCCCTCCCGCAAAGCGGCCACTGTGACCGACAGAAGCACGCCGCCATCACGGCCGCCGGGGTTCGCCGAATTGCCACATGACTTGCTCGGTTAGCCACGGTCTTCATCCATGTCGAATCCTGCTGAGCGCTGAGCCGGATACGCGCAGCTTGTGCCATTACACGCTGTGACTGGTGGCCAACGAGCCAAGTCGTCGGGTCCGTAGGTGGGCCCGGCGGCCCCGCTCCGCAAAGAGGTGGGGTCAGCATCAAGGGACGGGGTGGGCGGGGTGGGGGGGACGTGCGAGCATATCGAGGCGTTGGCCGCTGCGGTGCGTCGCGCCGGCGCCGAGGCCGGGCTGGAGCTGGGCTCCAAGACCAGCGGCGTGGCGGGCAGGGGCGGGCTGCGCTCGGTCCCCCCGCC
>CAXYUC010000063.1:0-23628 GCA_964292075.1 uncultured Mycolicibacter sp. | reverse complement strand
CGCCGGCGCCGCCCCCACCCGGTGCGCCACTTCGAACCCGGGGGGCGCCGGCCCCCTGCGTCCGGTGGCCCACGACAGCTCCGGCTACACCGACGCGCTGGCCGACGGCGTGGTGCGCCCGGTGGTGTTCATGGCCTACTCGGGCGAGGCCCGCTGGCGCGACAGCGCCGGCGAGGAATACTCGGCCCGGCTCGGCGAGCCGCTGACCGCCGAGCACACCGCCCGGGCGTGGCGAACCGCGCTGGACCCGACCGGCGAGTGGATGCCGGGGGTGACCACGGCGGCGCCCACCCGACGGCGCCGGTTGCGCGACGGCGGCATGGCCGACGCGGGTGGCATGATCATCGCCACCGACCAGAAGCCCGCCCGCGCCTATGCGGTGCTGCTGAAACGGCACACCGGCGAGGAACCCACGGTGGTGCTCTCCGACGACCCGAGCGCGTCGGACAAGATCGCCCAGTTCTCCGCGGCCACCACCCCCTGGCTGGTGGCGGTGCGGATGGTCTCCGAGGGTGTCGACGTGCCCCGGCTGGCGGTCGGGGTCTACGCCACCAGCGCCTCCACCCCGTTGTTCTTCGCGCAGGCGATCGGCCGGTTCGTGCGGTCGCGGCGGCCCGGCGAGACCGCCAGCATCTTTTTGCCGTCGGTGCCGTCGCTGTTGGGCCTGGCCAGCGAGCTGGAGCAGCAGCGCAACCACGTGTTGGGCAAGCCGCACCGGGAGTCCGAGCGCGACGATTTCGCCGAGGCCGAGCGCCGACGCGACGAACCCTCTGAGATGGAGAACACGTTCGAGTCGTTGGGGGCCGACGCCGAGCTGGACCAGGTGATCTTCGACGGCGCCTCGTTCGGCACCGCGACCCCGGCCGGTAGTGAGGAGGAGGCCGACTACCTGGGCATCCCCGGGCTGCTCGACGCCGACCAGATGCGGGACCTGTTGCGGCGCAGGCAGGAAGAGCAGCTGGACCGGCGGTCCAAGGCGGTCAACGCCGGCGGGGTGCCGGTACCGGTGACCACGCACGGGCAGCTGCGCGAGCTCCGCCACGAACTCAACGCGCTGGTGTCGGCGGCCCATCATCGACTCGGCAAGCCGCACGGCTGGATTCACAACGAGCTCCGCCGGCGCTGTGGCGGCCCCCCGGTGGCGGCGGCGACGTCGGATCAGCTGCGGGAGCGGATCGTTGCCATCCGGCAGTTCAATCGCGAGTCGTAGTGCTCGGCTGACTCATATCTTGCCGCCGAGCGGCGAAACCCGACAGGGACTCAGCGCGCCCACTTGCTGCGCGCCACCCAGGGCGATGCCGTAGCGGCCACCGACCACGCCCACTCGGCCGGCACGTCGATCACCCGGTACGCCTTGACGCCCGCGGCGGTGGCCGCGATCAGGGTGGCCACCCCGGCGCGGCGCTGAAACCAGCTCTGGCGCACCGTCCAACTCACGATGCCCGCAGTGGCGATGCAGTAGCGGCGCTGTTCCCAGCTGCCGGTGCGGGCCGAGAGCCAGTGCGCGTCGACGCGATGCCCCAGGGCGCGCACCCGGTCGACGGCCATCAGCGCGGCGCCCAGGGTCATCGCTGCCCAGGCCGGCCAGCACCACTGCGGCAGGTCAACGAACGCCGTCGCGATCGCCAGCCCGCCCCCGGCGGCCACCGGCACCAGCAGCGCCCGAGTCCAGCGGCGGCGGGTCGCCGCGAGGCCGTGCTTGCGCAGCGGCCCGGTGACCACCACCGGGTCAGCGACCAGCCCGATCAGCACGTCCTCGGCGATCCCCCGCGGGCAGGGCGGCAGCAGGATCGACGACTCGCCTTCCCCGGTGACTCCGGTCATCGCCGCGTCCAGCCGCGCGCCGCCGAACAACCGCACCAGCAGCGGCCGGCGCAGCGTTCCGCCGCGCAACCGGCGCATGTCGTAGTTGTGCTGGCGCACCCGCAGCAGCCCGTAGCTCAATGCCAGGACGTCCCCGGCCGACCCGGAACTGCGGGACAGCACCAGGTTTCCGTAGGTCACCAGGGAACGCAGCACCGCCAGCAACATGGAGACCACCACCAGCAGGGCGGCGACCAACGTCAGGCTCTGCTGGACGCCGAACTGTTCGGCGGCCTCCAGCCAGGACCGGCTCACCGGCGAATCCTCCAGCGCCGCCCAGACTCCACTCTGGTACAGCGCGCCCACCGCGGCCCCGACCATCACCAGCCCGGACAGGCTCAGCGGGCTGTAGCGCAACCACGACGGCTGCCACCGCGCCAGCACCGTCGCCGGGGCGGGCGCCGTTCCGGTCGAAGCGCGCGCGGTTTGCCCGGTGTGGGACAGCAACGTCGCGCGCAGCGCAGGGACCTCGCTGCTCTCGACCGCGTTCAGTTCGAAGGCGCCATCCGCGGCGGCATGCTGGCCCGTGCTGACCCGCAACACCGTCAGACCCAGCATCCGATGCAACAGCCGGGCATCGGTCTCCACCGAGCGAATCCGGTTGCGGGGCACCGAAAGCACCTTGCGGCGCAAGAGCCCGGAGCGCAGCTGCACCCGGCCGGCCTCGGGGTCGGGTTCGATGCGGTAGGTGGTGGTGAACCAGCGCGTCACACCCACCACGGCGATCACCGACACCACCGCGGCCACCCAGGGCCGGTTGTCGGTCGCCGAGCCGAACACCACCACCGCGATCAGCAGGGGCAGTTCACGCAGCACTTCGTGCAGCGGATGCACCAGCAGCATCCGGGGACTGAGTCGTTGCCACTGTTCAGAGCGCTTTGTGTCGGTCATTCACCTTCTCCGTGCCCCACCCGTGCCCTAGCGTTTCGCGGTCGGGGCTCCGCGCGTCGTCGCGCCCCGCTTGGAACCGTAGCCGCAAAAGTTGCCTAGTGACCGCTAGGCGAGATGCGGCATCTTTGGCGCATGTGGCAAGCCGCGCTGGCGGCAATATCCGACGGCGGCGCCGCCGACGCTCCGGTTCCCGACGACCCGGTCGCGGTCTACGACGTGATGCGCGAGGCGGCGAACCGTCTCGCGGCTGTGTACGCGCAACAGGTCACCGTCGGTGGGATCGACGCGTCCAATCGCAGCACGGGTACACCCATGCTGGACGGCTACTCCGTCGCCAGTTTCAACTACGTGGCCGTAGCAGGCAGAGATAGCGACACTTATTCGTTAAGTATCGCTATTCTGTATCCATGGCGGCACTTGCTCCGTTGACGTACGAGACTCTGCACTGGCAGCCGAGTCTTGATCTCGGGTGCTCCCGAAGCTCCCGCCGCGCGGGTCCGTACTTGGCGACGGTGCCTGCTGTGATCGCCGATCTCGATATTTCGTTGCCGCCGTCGGTTCACGCTGAGATGGAAGACGCCAGCCACGAGATCGCCCGCTTCGACGCCGAACTCGGCGGCGAAATCGCGCCGTTCGCCTCGGTGCTGCTGCGCTCGGAGTCTGCGGCCAGCTCCCGCATCGAGAACCTCACCGCCTCGGCGCGATCCATCGCCGAAGCCGAGCTGGCGAACGGCAAAGGAAAGGCCAACGCCGGGCTCATCGTGGCCAACACCGCAGCGACGCAAACCGCCATCGAACTCTCGGACACCATCACAGCCGAGGCGATCCTGGCCATGCACGCCACATTGCTGGAAGGCCAGACGCAGCACACCCCTGGACAATGGCGTACCGAGCCAGTCTGGATCGGGCGAGGGAACAGTCCGCTCGCCGCCGAGTTCGTCCCTCCTGAGCACTCCCGTGTGCCCGCAGCGATCGACGATCTGATCGCCTACGCGCAGCGCAGCGACGCTCCGCTGCTGGCGCAGATCGCGGTGGCTCATGCCCAGTTCGAGACCATTCACCCGTTCACCGACGGCAACGGCCGCACCGGCCGCGCGCTGGTCCAGACAATGTTGCGCAACAAGGGCTTGACCCGGCAGGTCACCGTTCCGGTTTCAGCCGGGTTGTTGGCTGACACGGCTGGCTACATCGACGCACTCACCGTTTACCGCCAGGGTGATGCCGTTCCGATTGTCGAGAAGTTCGCCCAGGCGAGCATCCGAGCCGTCGTCAACGGACGTCAGCTGATCGCCGAACTGCGCGAGATACGGTCCGGTTGGAATGAGCTGGTCAAGGCGCGATCGGACTCGGCGGTGTGGAAGGTCGCTGATCTTCTGACTCAACGCCCGGTCATCAACGGCGCGCTGCTGCGCGACGAACTCGGGTTGCGCACCGATCATCCCCGCCGCTATCTCGATCCACTCGCCGAAGCCGGGATTGTCGTGGAATCCTCCGGGCGCACACGCGACCGGATCTGGCGTGCACCGGAAATCCTCAACGCACTCGACGCATTCGCCGAGCGAGCAGGACGGCGCGGCTGACGGCATGACCCACCCCACCGCCTGGATCGTCGCGCGCACCAGGCCCAGATCGCCACGGCCTTCGAGAGTTTCGAGTCGCAGCCGAGCTACGAGCGGGACCCGCAACTGATCCGCGCCGTGGCTACCGCGCCGGACGCGAACCCACGGTCCGCGCCGCCGCCGCGGCTCGGGCCGGCGGGTACAGCTGGACGATCATCGGATCGGCGCTTGGGGTCAGCGACGAGGAGGCGGAGGCGCACCACTACTGCTGTTCAAGCTGCGTTTTGTAAAGCAGTTTCGCGACAGCGAGTGTGGCGGAAGCCTGGGCATACGCAATGCGCTGGGAAAGATCCGGAAGATCATTGACCTCGATCTTCGCCGGGCTCAGCCGCTGCCAGCCCGGCTCAGCAGTACTCACGTGGCGTCCTCGGCACCCAGGGCGGCAATGTCGGTCAGTTGCGCAACGATCCGGTCGGCGACGGCGGCATCCAGCGCCACGATGTGCACCGCGCCCGCCGACGACGCGGTGGTCACCCGCACATTGGCCAGCCCCAGCAGCCGATCCAGCGGACCCCGGTAGGTGTCGACGGTCTGCACCCGCGAGATCGGCGCGATCCGGCGCTCCTGCACCAACCAGCCGGTGCGGGTGTAGACCGCCTGGTCGCTGACGTCCCAGCGGTGCACCCGGTAGCGCCACAGCGGGGCGATCACCGCCGCCACCAGCAGCCCCAGCGCGGTAACCGCGAGAGCGACGACATGCAGCCAGGCAAACCGCTCATCGGCGATCACCCAACCCAGTTGCAGCAGGGCCAGAAACAGCCAGGGCACCGCACCGACCAGCGCCCAGACCAGGGGCGCGCGGGAGCTGGGCGGATTGGTGGGATCGACCAGGCTGATCGCCGGAGACCCGTCTGCGTGCTGCGCCATGTAGGAGAGGATGTCAGGACGCAGGCCGCGCCGCACCGTTGACCGCACGACCGGCGAAAAACGAACCGGCGCACGATGCGTCACCTGAGTATCGTTTGTCACATGAGTGGCCGGGACAAGTGGGCTGCGGACGACGTGCCGGATCAGACCGGCCGCGTCGCGGTAATCACCGGCTCCAACACGGGAATCGGCTATCACACCGCGGAGATACTCGCCGGGCACGGCGCGCTGGTGGTGCTGGCGGTACGTGACCTCGAGAAGGGCAACGCGGCGGCGAAACGGATCAACAGCGCCAGCCCGCAGGCACGCGTCGAGGTCCAGGAACTCGATCTCAGTTCGCTGGCGTCGGTCCGCGAAGCCGCCGCGGCCGTGGGCACCGCCCACCCCCGCATCGATCTGCTGATCAACAACGCCGGCGTCATGTACACGCCCAAACAGCGCACCGTCGACGGCTTCGAGCTGCAGTTCGGCGTCAACCATCTGGGGCACTTCGCGTTGACCGGCCTGTTGCTGCCTCGGATGATGCGGGTGAAGCGATCCCGCGTGGTGACCGTCAGCAGCATGGCGCACCGGATCATGGCGGCGATCCACTTCGACGACCTGCAGTGGGAGCACGGCTACAACCGGATCTCCGCCTACGGGCAGTCCAAACTGGCCAACCTGATGTTCACCTACGAACTGCAGCGCCGTCTGGCCGCCAAACGCCGCTCGACCATCGCCGTCGCCGCGCACCCCGGCACCGCCAACACCGAACTGACCCGGCACCTGCCGCCATTGCTGCGTCCCGCGGACCGCTTGCTGATGCCCCTGGTCGTGCAGAGCGCCGCGATGGGCGCATTGCCCACACTGCGTGCCGCCACCGACCCCGAGGTGACCGGCGGGCAGTACTACGGTCCCAGCGGCATCGGTGAGCAGCGCGGATATCCGAAGCTGGTGGACGCCAGCAAGCAGGCGCACGAAGTCGAATTGCAGCAGCGGTTATGGGCGGTCTCGCAGGAGCTGACAGGAATCACCTTCCCGGTCTGAGTCAGACTGTCGGGATGCGATCCGTCGAAGAGCACCAGCGGGCCGTCGGCGACCTGATCCAGGCCCGTCCGCCGATCACGGTCGCACTGGCCGATGCCGAGGGACTGGTACTGGCCGCGGACGTGATCGCACCGATCTCGCTGCCGGTCTTCGACAATTCCGGGATGGACGGCTATGCCGTGCTCGCCGACGACGTGGCAGGCGCCGCGTCCGACCATCCGGTGAGATTGCCCGTCACCGAAGACATTCCGGCCGGACGCACCGATATCCCCACTCTGACACCGGGAACCGCGCACCGCATCATGACCGGCGCACCGATCCCGTACGGCGCCGACGGCGTGATTCCCGTCGAGGCGACCGACGGCGGCATCGACGTGGTCCAGATCAGCGCCGCCACCGCCCGGGGGCGCCACATCCGCCGGGCAGGCGGCGACGTCGCCGAGGGCGCCACCGTGCTCTGGGCGGGACAACTCGTCAGTGCACCGGCCGCGGGCCTGGCCTCGGCCTTGGGTCTGGCCGAGCTGACGGTGCGGCCCCGGCAACGAGTGCTGGTGATCTCCACCGGTTCCGAACTGATCAAACCCGGCACGCCGCTGGCGCCCGGCCAGATCTATGAATCCAACGGGGTGATGCTGTCCGCCGCGGTACGTGACGCCGGTGCCGAGGTGGTGGCCGCAGTGACGGTCGCCGACGACACCGCTGCGTTCACCGAAGTCCTCGACCGCTACGGCGTACGTGGCGGGGCGGTGGACCTGGTGATCACCAGCGGCGGGGTCAGCGCGGGGGCCTACGAGGTGGTCAAGGATGTCTTCGGCCGCGACGGCGACCAGGGCGTGCACTTCGTCAAGGTGGCGATGCAGCCCGGGATGCCGCAGGGCATCGGCCGCGTTGGCGACGCGACCATCATTACGTTGCCGGGCAACCCGGTCAGCGCCCAGGTGTCCTTCGAGGTCTTCGTCCGGCCCGCGCTGCGCCGCGCGATGGACCTACCCAAGCCGGATCGACCGCGCCGCAACGCGATTCTGAGCGAGAAGCTGGTCTCACCGGCCGGCAAACGGCAGTTCCGGCGCGGGCTGCTCGACTACGAAACCGGGACCGTCACCAACTACGGGCCGCCGGCCTCGCACCATCTGCGCTACCTGGCGTCGGCCAACTGCCTTCTGGACATCGCCGACGAGGTGACCGAGCTGCCGGTGGGCACCGAGGTGGAAGTCTGGGACCTGACCGCATGAGCCCGACGCTGGGACCACCGCATGAAACCAGCAGCTTCTAAGATGGCCCAATGGCCAGACGCCCCCGCGCAGCAGATGATCCCGGCGGTCTTCGGCACCTGATCGAGCTGGTGCGCTCGACGGTGCCGCCGATGCACAGCGCCGGGCTGCCATTCGTCGGCAGTGCACTGGGCGTGGCGCTGCTGGGCCGCAAGCAACGGTGGCTGCGCGGTGCCGGGTTGCTGGCCGCGGGCGCCTGCGCCGGGTTCTTCCGGCATCCGCACCGGGTGCCACCGACTCGCCCCGGTGTGGTGGTGGCCCCCGCCGATGGCATGGTCTGCCTGGTCGACTCGGCACCCCCGCCGCCGGAGCTCGACCTGCCCGACACCCCGTTGCCGCGGGTCAGCATCTTCATGTCGGTCTTCGACGCCCACGTGCAACGGGCACCGATCGGCGGTGAGGTGATCGAGGTGCTGCACCGGGCCGGCCGATTCGGCTCCGCGGACCGCACCGAGGCCAGCGAGGACAACGAACGCAACAGCGTACGGATCCGCGCCGCCGACGGCGCCGAGGTGATCGCCGTACAGGTCGCCGGGCTGGTGGCGCGGCGCATCCTGTGCGACACCCGGCCCGGTAATCATCTGGCGATCGGTGATACCTACGGCCTGATCCGATTCGGTTCGCGCCTGGACGTCTACCTGCCGGTCGGGACGCAGCCGCTGGTCGGCGTCGGCCAGCGCATGGTCGCCGGCGAGACCGTCCTGGCCGACCTGTCATGACCAGTCCCGCCCAGCAGGCCCGCGGCCGGGGCCCGGTGGGCCTGCACATCCTGCCCAGCTCCATGACGGTGCTGGCGATCTGCGCCGGCCTGACCTCGATCAAGTACGCGCTGGATGGGCAGCCGCACCTCGCGATGGCGCTGATCGCCGCCGCCGCCATCCTCGACGGCCTGGACGGCCGGGTGGCCCGCATCCTGGACGCCGAGACCAGGATGGGCGCCGAGATCGATTCCCTGGCCGACGCCGTCGACTTCGGGGTGGCTCCCGCGGTGGTGATCTATGTGACGCTGCTGTCGACGCAACCGGCGGGCTGGATCGTGGTGCTGCTGTACGCGGTCTGCGTGGTGCTGCGACTGGCCCGGTTCAACACCCTGCTCGACGACGCCACCCTGCCGGCCTACACCCGGGAGTACTTCGTCGGCATGCCCGCCCCGGCCGGTGCGATCACCCTGATGGGCCTGTTGGCCGCCAAGCTGCAGTTCGGCGACGGCTGGTGGGCGTCGCAATGGTTCACCTGCATCTGGGTGGTGGGCACCTCGGTGCTGTTGGTCAGCCGGATCCCGATGCGCAAGATGCACGCCGTATCGGTACCGCCGCACCTGGCCGCCGTACTGCTGGCGGTGCTGGCGCTGGTGGCCGCGGCGGCGTTCCTGTTCCCCTACGTACTGGTGCTGGTGCTGATCGGGGCGTACCTGTGCACCATTCCGTTCTCGGTCCGCAGTCAGCGTTGGGTCGCCGCACACCCGGAGGCGTGGGAAGACGCCCCCAAGCAGCGCCGGGCCGCGCGGCGGGCGATCCGCCGCGCGCAGCCGGGCCGCCGCCCTGGCGTACGGCGCATCCGTCGGCCCAGTGGGCAATCGATGGCCCGGCTGCGGCTGCGCAAGCCGGGTCGGTAGCGGCGCGGTTACCGGGCGCAGTAGTCCTGCGTCGCCGACAACAGCGCCCGCCGGTAGAACTCGTCGAGCTGCCGGGCATCGCTGACGGTTCGGGTTGCCTCGCCGAGTTGTCCGGCGCAATCCGGTGAGTGCAGCAGTTCCCATCGCTGGCCGATCTGGGCCAGCATGGCCTGGTTGAAGCCGTCGATGCGCGCCCGCGAGGCCGCCAGTTCGGGCGCGGTGGGCGGGGCGGCCGTCGGGTCCAGCTTCCACTGGGCGAACCGGTAGTGCTCGGCGGCTTCGGTCGCGGCGATCTGATCGGCGAAGATCCGCCGCACGTAATCAGGGTCGAGGTCTTTGCCGGCGGCGTCGGCGGCCAGCTTCGCCAGCTGCTGTCCGACCCGGGCCGGATCCTCGATGGCACCGCCGGTCTGCCATTTGATCGCCGCTACGTCGTCGGCGACCTGGAGCCGCTGGGCGGCGGCGTCCACCAGGTCGGACAGCGGGGATCCCCCGTCGGCCCTGGCCGGGGCCGGAAAGGTCAGCAGGGCGACCGCACAGATCGCCGAAGTCAGGACGCCGCACCGCATGGCTCTATTCAAACCTTCCCGGGTGATCCGGCTGTTACCGGGGAGGCCGATCGCCGGTATGCCGATAATGGCCGGGTGGGTTCCACCGAAGAGCGCGAAGAAGAACGCCGGGTCGACACTTCCCGGCACCTGACGTTGATCGCCCGGCTCAACACCGCCGCGGTCGACGCCCGCCGCGGCGTGGTACGGCTGCACCCCGAAGTCGTTGCCGCCCTGGGTATCCGGGAGTGGGATGCGGTCTCGCTGACCGGTTCGCGCACGACGTCGGCAGTGGCGGGGCTGACCGGACCGGACGCCCCGGCCGGTGTGGCGCTGCTGGACGACGTGACGCTGTCCAACGCCGGACTGCGTGACGGCACGCAGGTGGTCGTGGCCGCGGTGACCGTCTACGGCGCCCGATCGGTGACCTTGAGCGGCTCGACTCTTGCCTCGCAGAGTTTGTCACCGACCACGCTGCGCCAGGCGTTGCTGGGCAAGGTGATGACTGTCGGCGACGCGGTCTCCCTGCTGCCGCGCGACCTCGGACCCGGCACGTCCACGTCAGCGGCCACCTCAGCATTGGCGTCGGCGGTCGGTATCAGCTGGACCTCGGAGTTATTGACGGTCACCGGTGTGGACCCGGCCGGGCCGGTCAGCGTGCAGCCCAATTCGCTGGTCACCTTCGGCAGCGCCCCGACCGCCGCGATGGTGACCGTCGCCAAGCCGGTTGCCCCCGCCCGCATCGCCATCGATGAGCTCAAGGGGTGCGAGGCGCAGGCCGCCAAGCTCGCCGAATGGCTCAAACTCGCACTCGACGAACCGCAGCTGTTGAAAACCCTGCGTGCGGGAACGAATCTCGGTGTGCTGGTGTCGGGTCCGGCCGGGGTAGGTAAGACGACCCTGGTCCGGGCGGTGTGTGAGGGCCGGCGGCTGATCGAGTTGGACGGGCCCGAAATCGGGGCGCTGGCCGCCGATGAGCGGCTGGCCGCGGTTCGTTCCGCGGCCAAGCAGATCTGCGACGACGGCGGGGTGCTGCTGATCGCCGACGTCGACACGCTGTTACCCGAACCGTCGGAACCGGTGGCAACACTGATCCTGGCCGAACTGCGCAACCTGGTGTCCACCGAAGGGGTGGCGTTCGTCCCGACATCGGCGCTGCCGGACCATGTCGATCCCCGACTGCGGGCGCCGGAACTGTGCGATCGCGAGATCCGGCTGAGCCTGCCCGACGGCGCGACCCGGGCAGCACTGCTGGCCACCCTGCTCATCTCGGTTCCCACCGCCGACCTGACGTTGAGTGAGATCGCGGAACGCACACCGGGTTTCGTCGCCGCGGACCTTGCCGCACTGGTTCGGGAGGCGGCACTGCGGGCGGCCTCGCGGGCCAGCGACAACGACGAGGAACCCAAGCTCACCCAGGAGGACCTGGTCGGAGCGCTCAGCGTGATCCGGCCGCTGTCGCGGTCGGCGTCAGCCGAGGTGTCCGTCGGCTCGGTCACCCTCGACGATGTCGGTGACATGGTCGCCACCAAGCAGGCGCTGACCGAAGCGGTCCTGTGGCCGCTGCAGCATCCGGACACGTTCACCCGCCTGGGCGTCGACCCGCCGCACGGCGTGCTGCTCTACGGCCCGCCCGGCTGCGGCAAGACCTTCGTGGTGCGTGCCCTGGCGGGTTCGGGTCGGGTCAGCGTGCATTCGGTCAAGGGCGCCGAGTTGATGGACAAGTGGGTGGGCAGCAGTGAGCGGGCGGTGCGTGATCTGTTCCAGCGCGCCCGCGATTCGGCGCCGTCGCTGGTGTTTCTCGACGAAATCGACGCCCTGGCACCGCGGCGCGGCCAAAGCTTCGATTCCGGGGTGACCGACCGGGTGGTGGCCGCGCTGCTCACCGAGCTCGACGGCGTCGACCCACTGCGCGACGTGGTGGTGGTCGGCGCCACCAACCGCCCCGAGCTGGTCGACCCTGCCCTGACCCGGCCGGGCCGGCTGGAGAAGCTGGTGTTCGTCGAGCCACCGGATGCCGATGCCCGCCGCCAGATCCTGCGGGTGTCCGGGAAATCCGTGCCGCTGCACGAGGATGTCGATCTCGACGCGCTGGCCGCCGACCTGGACGGCTACAGTGCCGCCGACTGCGTGGCACTGCTACGCGAGGCGGCCCTGACGGCGATGCGGCGCAGTATCGACGCTGCCGACGTCACCCCAGCCGATATCGCCGCAGCACGCGAAAGCGTCCGTCCCTCACTGGATCCCGCTCAGATCGACGCGTTGCGCGCCTTCGCCGACAACCGCTGAGCTCGCAGCCCCGGAGATCAGGAGACCTCGACCAGCGCGGCAAGGCGGGACAATGAGGCCGCGAGCATGTCCGCGGTAGTGGCCCGGGCGCGAGCGAGACGATTCGGGTCGGAGAGCTGCGACCAGTCGTAGGTGTGGGTGACCCGGGTGCGCGCAGGCCCGAGCGGCTCGAGCTCCCACCGCCACAGGTGTCCCGGTGGTGCACACCCGGGGGCCGCCGGGCGCCAGGCAATGCGGCGGCCTTCCTCGAACTCCACCACGTGGTTCTCCCGGACCGCGCCCATGGTGAGCGTCATGGTGAAAACGTCCCCAACGGCACGGACCCGCTGTCCGGGTGGGGCTTCGGCCAGATTGGCGTTGCCGTCCCAGCGCGGCTGCCGGGCCGGGTCGGCGATGAAATCGAAGATCAGCTTCGCCGGCGCTGCGATGATCCTGCTGGCGCTGACGACTTTCGCCGGCAGTGGCGAGCCGACGCGGTGCAAGGTGCCTTCGGGGTCGACGTAGGCGAATTCCCTGAGCTGGTAGTCGGTGTCGACCGGTTCGACAAAGCGCCCCGGTACGCCCGACGAGGACCATTGCGCATGGAGCGCGTCGGCGTCGTCGACATAGAGATACACGCTCGCCGCCGTCCGCAGCGGATCGTGCTCGGCCCACTCGGACACGTGCATCGACACCGGCCCACGGTCGACGAATCCGTAGCGAGCCGGGCCCTGGTAGGCGCGGACGGTGAATCCGAGCCGACGGTAGCGGTCCAATGCGGCGTCGAGGTCTCGCACCGGAATGATCGGCGCGACCGCGGTGAATGCGACATCAGGCATGTCGAAAGCGTACGTTGATGCCTGGTGACGGTAGATGTACCAGGAATTTCGCCCCGAACAGCGGCTCCTGCCGTTCGTGGAATGCGGCTGGGCGCTGTCGGCGTCGACTGATCGGCCAACGCGGGTGTTGCCCGACGGCTGCGTGGACCTGTTCGTGACCGGGGGCGGTGACATTCTGGTGGCCGGGCCCGCCACCGGTTACTACGATTTGCCTTCCGGCACCGAGGGAGCGCTGGCCGGCCTGCGGTTGCGGACGGGCGCGGTCGCCGGCGTGCTGGGGCGTCCCGCCAGCGAGTTGCGGGATGCGCGCATTCCTTTCGGCTCCGAGTTCGGCATCGACGGTCGGCGAACGATCGAGAGTCTTTTCGACACAACCTCTCCCAGGCAGCGCATACGACTCCTGGAAGGCCTGTTGACCGTCTATTTCGCCACCATTGACCCGGTGCTGGACCGGCCGGTCGCCCATGCGGTGCAGGTCCTGCGCAACCGACCAGACCTGCCGGTGACGACGCTGGCCGCCGAAGTGGGTTTCAGCGAGCGGCAGTTGCGCCGCCGTTTTGACGTCGCGGTCGGGTACGGCCCGAAACGCTTGAGCCGGGTGCTGCGTTTTCAGCGACTGCTGGACCTGCTGCACGCGGCTGATGGCCGAGCGCGCTGGGCCGAGCTGGCGGCGGCGTCGGGATATACCGACCAATCCCACATGATCAACGAGTGCGTGGCGCTGGCCGGAGTTCCACCGACCGGGCTACCGTCGGGCGGCTTGTCCGTTTCCTGCAATACCACGGCCCTCCACTCGCCGTAGCCTTCGCTCATGACCGACCCGAGAACCATTGCCCAACAGTCTTTTCGGATCATCGAAACCGGCGACGAAGACTTGGCTCAACGAATCATCGCACCCGATTTCATCAACCGAGAGGCCGACGACGATCCGGAGGATGTCGCACGCCAGCAACACGGCCCGGCGGGATTTCTCGCCACCAGCCAATGGTTGCGCGACGCGTTTTCGAATCTACGGTTCGCGATACAGGAGAACCTCGCCGAGAACGACACGGTGATCACCGTGGCAACCATGACCGGCCAGCACACCGGCGTGTTCAACGGGATCGCTCCCACCGGGACAGCGATCAACCACAGACAGGTTCACATCTTCACCGTTGCCGACGGCCAGATCACCCAGCACCGCGCCATCCGGGACGACCTGGGGTTACTGCTTCAGCTCGGCGTACGCCTTGGCGGTGGATGACTGGCCAGCGGCGGGTCGTCGCGGCGGGGCCCTACCTGTCCGAGCCCGTCATCGATGGTCGATTCGGCCGATGGCACCGAAAATGGGATGCATCGGCCGCGGTCCGCGCGGTACCTTCGGCTGTCCGAAAGACGAAAGAGAACATGCTCACCGACCCGATGACCGAACGGCTGCTGGGCGCCCGCCGGTCGTTCATTTTCGCGAACGTCGTCGCCATGGCCAGCGCCGGCCTGTGGGTGCCGTTGATCTTCTTGTTCTTCACCCTCGGACGCGGGCTGCCCCTGACCGGTACCGGCGTCGCCGCCACCCTTGGCAATACCGGCGCACTCATCCTGGGGGTGCTGGTCTCGGGGCGCACGCTTGACCGGTTCGGACCGTTTCGGACGATGGCGATGGCCGGCGTCGGCGGCGCCGGCGCCTTCCTGGGCTTTCTGTGCACCCACACTCTGGCCGAGGTCGCGATCTTCTCCTTCGCCGCAGCACTGAGCGCGAACCTGTTCTTCACCGCCGATCCCGAGGCCGTCCGGCGGCTGACCCGCGACAAGGACGACCGCACCCAGATGTTCGCGCTGCTCACCTCGGTTCGGGTACTCGGGTTCGGTCTCGGCGCATTGGCCGCGACCGCGGGCCTGGCCATCGACCGCAACGGCGAATGGTTCTGGACCACCTTGGTGGCGACCATCGCGGCAGGTGAACTCACCACCGGCCTGCTGTTCTGGCGCCTGCGCTGGATCGACCGCGCCGTCGCCGACGACGAGTCGCCGGACTGCGAGCCGCCGCGCTACCGCGATGTGTTGCGTCAGGGCGCCTTCATGGCCTTCATCGCCGGCGTGTTCGTCATCGCGCTGACCACCATCGGGATGGATACGGCACTGCCGCTGTTCATGCTGTCGGTGGGCCTGCCCGCCTGGTCGACGACGGTGGCCTACCTCTTCATCTGCGTCATGGTCGCAATAGCGGCGCGCTGGGTTGCCCGAATCGGCACACGGGTCCCGCACCTTCGGATTCTGGCCTGGTCGACCGCGCTGTGCTCGATCAGTTTCCTGGTGATCGATCTCCTCGCCGGCATCCAAAATGCGTTACCAGCAATTCTTTTCGCCGTCTTGGCTGTCGGGCTGACGCTATTCAGCCTGTCCGACGCAGCGGCCAACGCGCTCAGCGCGAACATCATGCTGACGTTCGCGCCCGACGAATCGTCTGGCCGACACGCCTCACTGCTGCAGACGGCATGGGCCGCCGCGACCGCCGTTGCGCCCGGCTTGTACGCCGGCATGTTCTCCGCGGGGCGCATCCTGCCCTGGCTGGCCAGTTCGGCGCTGCTGGCCGCGGCGGCGGCGGTGTTCGGCGCGGTGCACATCAGAACCCGTTGACTCAACGAGGGATGTCGAATTCGACCCGGGCCGAGACGGTCTCGATCGCCTCGTGCAGTGCCGTCAAGCGGTCGGACAGCGACGGCGCCGCCAGCACGGCGTAGCGGTCGGCCTCGCCCATCGGGACCCGGCAGGCCAGCGAGTACAGCCGCTGCCCCGGGTCCAGCGCGCGCAGCCGGCGACCACCCAGCAGGCTGTTGCGACCCGGCATCATCCACCGTCGCTGAGCTTGGGCCATCCGCTTGTGCAGCGCGACGATCCGGTCTTCGAGTGCGCCGAACTGCTTGTCGCTAACCGGTTCTGACGGCTCGTCGGGCCAAATCTCGGTGATCGCCCGCGGGTAGGGGTCGTCGGCGAGCCATTCACGTACCCGGATCCGTTCCCCGGTCAGGCAACGCAGCGCGTACCGGCCAGCCCCGAGTTCGGTGCACTGGGTGATGCTGGCCATCGCGCCGACGTCGTTGCGCTGCTCACCGCCGCCCACCTCCCGGCCGCGCGCGATCAGCACCACCCCGAAGCGGGGATCGCCGCTGCGCATCAGGTCGGCGACCAAGACGGTGTAACGCAATTCGAAGATCCGCAGCGACAGTTCCTCGCCGGGCAGCAATACCCACTCCAGCGGGAACATCGGCAGTTCCATCACGAGATATCGAGCTCGCCCACCAGTGCATCGACCACGGCACGCAGATCGCCGTCGTGTTCCTCGGCGACCCGGCGCTGGCGCTGGTACGACGCGCCCGTTCGATAGATGTCGGCGACAGCCGCCAACTCGTCGGCGCAGTGCAGCCGTGCGGCGACCGGTTCCAGCCGGTTCAGCAGCTCGTCGAGGTCCTCGGTGACCAGCCGCTCGTTGCTGTCGGCATCAAGGATGATCTCGGCGTCCAGCCCGTAGCGGGCCGCGCGCCACTTGTTCTCCTGCACATGCCAGGGCGGCATGGTGGGCAGGGATTCGTCGGCTTCCAGCCGCCGGTCCAGATCGACGATCAGGCAGTGCGTCAACGCCACCAGGGCGCCCAGCTCCCGCAGGTTGGACACCCCGTCGCAGACCCGCACCTCGATGGTGCCCAGATGTGGTGAGGGCCGGATGTCCCAACGGATCTCGTTGGTGTGGTCGATGATGCCGGTCTTCTTCTGGTCGTAGACGAAACCCTCGAACTCGTTCCAGGTCTGGAATTGGAACGGCAGGCCCGCGGTGGGCAACTGCTGGAACATCATCGCGCGGTTGCTGGCGTAACCCGTGTCGTGGCCGTCCCACCACGGCGACGACGCCGACAACGCCAGCAGGTGCGGATAGTGCTGCAACAGTGACGAGATGATCGGCATCACCTTGTATGACGAAGAGATACCGACGTGGACGTGCACGCCCCAGATCAACATCTGCCGGCCCCACCACTGGGTGCGTTTGATCAGCTCGGCGTAGCGCGGCGCGTCAGTCAGCTTCTGCGCCGACCACTGTGCGAACGGGTGGGTGCCGGCGCCGAACAGCTCCATGCCCCGGGCGTGCACGATCGGCCGGGTCGTCGTCAGCGTCTGACGCAGATCCTCGATCGCCTCGCCGGTGTTGTCGCAGATACCCGTGACGAGCTCGACGGTGTTGCGCAGCAATTCCTTGTGTACGCGCGGGTTTTCACCAAGCTCGGACAGCACCGCGCTGGCTTCGTTGCTCAGATCACGCGTGTGGGCGTCGACGAGAGCCAGCTCCCATTCCACGCCGATGGTGGGACGGGCGCTGCGAGCGAACTCGATTCGGGCTTCAGATCTCGAAGACGCCCCGTTCGGCGGGCTATCCGGCGCCGATGACACCACACGCAATCCGCTTTCCGGCGTCTCCGGTGGTCAGCGTGGTCTGGTCCGGGCCGGGCGTGCCGTTGACCTGGGTGTAGCGGTCCGCCGGGATGTTGGCGAAGTTGTCGTCGTCGGCGTGGACGATGATCGAGGTCCCGTCGCCGGCCAGCAGCTCAGCCTTGGTGAACGAGTCGGTGGTGGTGACCAACAGCCCACTGCCGTCGGAGCGCACCTGCAGGGACGTCAGGTCGCCACTCTGCGGGTGCTCGCTGTGGCCGGGCGCCTGGAAGTGTCCGCCGGCCGACAGGAAGGCGCCGGGCGCGCCGCCGGTGGGAGCCACCGAGTCGGCTTCGCACTTACCGATGGAGTGGATGTGCAGGCCATGGAAACCGGGCGACAGCACCCCGCTGCTGGTGGTCCGCACCGTCACGGTGGCGAACTCCTGGCCGCCGGCCTTGCTGAACTCGAACGTCGCGGTGGCGACCTGGCCGCCATCGGCGGTCGTCAGGTGCGCGACGAGACTGTCCGAACCACCCGAACCACCCGACTCGGACTCCGTGGCCGACGGCGCCGCCGAACCAGTCCAGATGGCCGGCGTGGTGCCGGGCGTGTCGGAAGGCAGCTGGTTGGGACTGCACGCCGCCAACAGCATGGCCGGGGTGGCGAAGAAGACGGCGGTAAGGGCTCTGCGGTGACCTGTGACCATGCGAGGAGCTTAACCCGCGACCACCACGATGACGCCCGGTGGTTGCTCGGCCACATCGGGGATGCGCGGCTCGACGGCGGCTCCCAGCACCTGGCCGACCGAATGGGCCGCGTCCTGCTCACCCTCGGCGTCGCCGAAGTAGACGGTGGTCTGGGTGACCTCGGGCAGTTCGAGGTTCCCGATCTCGGTCACGTTCCAGCCGGCTTCGCGCAGCCGGTCGGCGGTGTGTCCGGCCAGCCCCGCCTGTTCGGAGATGTTGAAGACCCGCACATCGGACTTGTGTGCGGGGCGTTCGGGTTTGGCCGGCGCCGAGGCCGTGGTGACGGGGTGCGCCGTCGTCGGGTGGTCGGCGTCGTCGTCGGTGCTCGACGATCCGAGGGCTTGAAACCCGACCAGCAGGAAGACGGTGCCCAAGAACAGCAGCACCATCACCATCGCCCGGAGCGGGAGTCGGGAGGAGTCAGGAACGTGGTCGTTCATTGCGCCCACTGTATCGAGAAGCGGGCCATGACCTATAAACGCCCAGCAATCAAGGTGTCAAGCAATCAGGTGATGTCGAAACCGAGACGGCGCGCGGCGCGCGCCTTCTGGCGGCTGGACCGCAGCCTGCGCAGCCGTTTGACCAGCATCGGGTCGGCAGCCAGAGCCTCCGGCCGGTCGACAAGGGCGTTGAGGACCTGGTAGTACCGGGTCGCCGACAACGCGAAGCGCTCCTTGATGGCCTCTTCCTTGGCGCCGGCGTACTTCCACCAGTCCCGTTCGAAGGACAGGATGTCGTGTTCGCGACGGCTCAGACCGTCGGTGGGTTCCGAATCGTCCCCTGAGCGATTCGCCTGCGCCATGGCGCCGTCCATATCGTTTCCTGGGCCCTTCCGGAAAGTTCTCTCGCTGCAAACGTTCGGTTGTTTTCGGCGGAGTGTTCTGAGCGAATATTGAATCACGACAAGCTGTGTTGAACCGGGAGCCGGCCCCGCGAGTCGCCATGGCCAGTGCACTTGACACCCACCGGCCACTTAAGATTTGCGGTCATGGCCGTCATACCCATCCGCATTGTGGGCGATCCCGTCCTGCACACTCCGACCAGCCCGGTGCCCGTGGCCGATGACGGCTCCTTGCCGGCTGACCTCGGTGAGCTGATCACCACGATGTACGAGACCATGGACGCCGCCAACGGCGTCGGCTTGGCCGCCAATCAGATCGGCGTGGGGCTGCGGGTCTTCGTCTACGACTGTGCCGACGACCGCCGCTCCGCCACGCGGCGCCGCGGCGTGGTGGTCAACCCGGTGCTGGAGACCTCCGAACGGCCCGAAACCATGCCCGACCCCGATGACGACGACGAAGGCTGCCTGTCGGTGCCCGGCGAATCGTTTCCGACCGGCCGGGCGCAGTGGGCGCGGGTCACCGGATTGGACGCCGACGGTAACCCCGTCACCCTGGAGGGCACCGGGTTGTTCGCCCGGATGCTGCAGCACGAGACCGGCCACCTCGATGGGTTGCTCTACCTGGACATGTTGGTGGGCCGGAACGCCCGCGCCGCGAAACGGACGGTGAAGTCCAACGGCTGGGGTGTGCCCGGCCTGTCCTGGATGCCGGGCGACGTGCCCGATCCGTTCGGTCACTGACGAGCCCTGATGTCCCAACCACCCGAACTCCCTGAGATCGGCGTCCGGGTGAGTCTGCGCTACCTGCGTGCCCCGGGTTCCGAGCCACCGATGGGCGATGTGATCGGGCAGCTGGTGGCGACCGGTCCGCTGGTGCGGGTCCGTTCGGCCGACGGGGTGACCCACGAATGCCGGCTTGCCGATGTGCTGTACGTGCGCCGGCTGACCGATCGGCCGGTGAAGAACTCGGCGATCCGCTCGGTCGAACATGCCGCCGCGTTGGCCTGGCCGGGCAGCGAACATCAGTGGCTGGACGGCTGGTTGCTGCGGGCGGGTCCCGGCGCCGACTTCGCCGCCAATTCCGCTGTGCCCCTCGACATGTTTGCCCATGCGAACACCGTCCCGGCGATCATCGACTGGTACAGGCAGCGCGGCCTGTCACCGATACTGGCGGTCCCCGAGCGACTCCTGCGGCTGCCGGAGGACATCCCGACGCGGCACCAAACCCGCACCCTGGTGTGCGACGTCGTCGCTGCCAGCGCGGCCCGCGGTGACGTGGTGACGGCCGCCGAACCCGGCGGCGACTGGCTGGCGGTGTTCGGCCACCACATGCCGGTGGACGTACTGACCGCCGTGGTCGGCGGTGAGGTGATCTTCGCCTCGATCCCCGGGGTGGCGGTCGGGCGTGGTGCGGTCACCGAGGGCCACGACGGAACCCGCTGGCTGGGGCTGACGGCGGTGCGGGTGGCCGCGGACCGGCGTCGGCAGGGCTACGGGCGGGCGATCTGCGCCGCGTTGCAGGCCTGGGGGGCTGCCCGTGGTGCCACTCGCGGCTACGCACAGGTCCCGAGCGGTTCTGCGCGCCTCGACGAAGGAGAGGCGAAGCTGGGACCGCCGCTCGATGCCGGCGGGGACGTGCATGAGTTCGAGTTCTTCGAGGCGATCGGATTCGCCGGCCAGCACCGCACTCGCTATATCGATGCCCGGCTTGTCTAGGGTTGCTGCGTGACTGCGCTGCGACTGGCCACCTGGAATGTCAACTCCATCCGCACGCGGGTGGACCGGGTGACCGACTGGCTGGCCCGCGCCGAGGTCGACGTGCTGGCCATGCAGGAGACCAAGTGCACCGACGCCCAGTTTCCGGCGCTGCCGTTTCACGAATTGGGCTACGAGGTTGCCCATGTCGGGTTGAACCAGTGGAACGGGGTGGCGATCGCGTCGCGGGTCGGCCTGGACAACATCGAGGTCGGGTTTCCTGGCCAACCGGCGTGGGCCAAGGCCGACGCCGATCCCGCCGTGGAGGCGCGTGCGCTCGGTGCCACCTGCGACGGGGTGCGGGTCTGGAGCCTGTACGTGCCCAACGGACGCGCCCTGAACGACCCGCACTACACCTACAAGCTCGATTGGCTTGCGGCCCTGCGCGATACCGCCGAAGGCTGGTTGCGCGATGATCCGTCGGCGCCGATCGCGCTGGTGGGTGACTGGAACATCGCTCCGCAGGACGACGACGTATGGAGCATGGAGTTCTTCGAGGGCGCCACGCACGTCTCGCCACCGGAGCGGTTGGCTTTCCAAGCGATGGCCGACGCGCAGTTCCTCGACGTGGTGCGGCCCTTCACGCCCGGTCCCGGCGTCTACACCTACTGGGACTACACCCAGCTGCGGTTCCCGAAGAAGCAGGGCATGCGCATCGATTTCATCCTGGGCTCCCCCGCGCTGGCGACTCGCGTCGCGCACGCGGAGATCGTCCGGGAGGAACGCAAAGGCAAGTCGCCGAGTGACCACGCTCCGGTGCTGGTCGAGATCCAGCGGGACTGATCACCCCCAGTTCTATGAATTCGGTGTGGATTTCGGACCGATCGCAAAATCGCGCATAAGATAGGCGGATTATCCAATTTGCTCATTCGAAGGGCAGGGAATTCCCATGAACGCCGTCGCAGGGACGGTAAGAAAGGTGGCCGGAGCGGCGAACCGCGCGGTCACCATGACCACTGAGGCGGCCGGAGCGATCGGCGGGGCCGCAGTCAACGGGGTAATCGGCGGCGTCAAGGGTGCGGCCGGCGGCGTGCAGCGTGGTCTGCGCACCGGCAGCCACTCGACCCCCGCGGCCGCACTCACCCTGGGCGCCCTCGGCGTGACCGGGCTGGTCGAGTGGCCGGTTCTGGTCGCGGTGGGCGGCACCGCCTTGGTGCTCAAGCAACTGACCAACCGATCCGATGACAGCAAGGCGCCGGCCAAGGCCCCAGCTGCGCCCGCGCGGCCGCTCAAGGTGGCGCCGCCGGCGAAGGCGGCGAAGCCGGTGAAGTCGGCGAGCTCGGCCACTTCCGCCACGTCATCGCGTCGTAGCCCGCAGCCGAAGAAGACAGCGGCACGGCAATCACGCAGCGGCGCCAGCAGCAGCACCCGCACCCGCCACTAATCGGGTACGAGTGAATTTAGACTCTCCTTTGGCAGCCGTCCGCCGCTCATGGCCGCTGCGCGCAGCGAATTTCGGTGTCCAACTGACCTCAGCGTTGATCGATGCCTCGGTCCAGACCGCTGCCGGGGTAGCTGCAGCTGTCCTCCCGAACGGCGACGGAGGTCCGGTGCTGTCCCGCCGGTGCTTCCGCGGCGAGGGGCGGGCCTGGGTCGAGATCCGTGGGCTCGACGGCCCCGCCGGCGACGAACTGGCGACCGCTGTCTTGGGTGTCACCCGCGCACTGCCCGGGGTGGTTTCGGTCCGCTTGAACCACCCGTTGTCACGCCTGGTCGTCGGGCTCGACGCGGCCGCCGGCAGCGACGTCGTCTCGGTGCGCGAGCTGTGCCAGGTGGTGTCTGACACCGAGAGCCAATACCGCGCGGATCGGATTCGGGGGTCCAGCTTCGACTCTCCTGCGTCGAGCCTCGCTAACCGCGCGGCGGAATCTCGCGGTCATGCGCCGGTGAGCCTGCCCGGTGACGGGATGACCGAGACGCTGCGCGCCTTGACTGTCGGCGCCAACATCGCCGGCTTGGGCGCGGCGACGGTGGGCCGGTTGCTGCGTCTGCCGGGCCTGCCACTCGGCCTGGAAGCCGGCGTGGTCGTCGTCGACTACCAGCCTCGACTGCGCCGGCTGCTGGAGGACAGCATCGGTAAGCAGGCGACCGATGCGCTGTTGGCGCTGGCCAGTGCCGGCGTGCACACCCTCAACCAGGCGCCGACCGCGCTGGCGGTGGACCTGTCGGTGGAGGCGATGCGGGCCGGGGAGGAACGCGCCGAGGCACGGGCCTGGCGCCGTCGCGAACCGGAACTCGCCGATCACGCCGAGCATCCGCCGGTGACCGTCCCGGAGCGGCCCGCGCCGCGGCCACCGGGTCCGGTGGAGCGCCACCTGACCCGCAGCGCCTGGGCGCAGGTCCTGGGCGCCGGGGTGGTCGGCGCCGCGACCCGCAGTCCGGATCTGGCCGGGACGGCCGCCGCGGTGACCGCGCCGAAAGCCACCCGAACCGCACGCGAGTCGTTTGCCGCCACCCTGGGCCGCGGTCTGGCTGATCAGCACGGCACGGTGGTGCTGCGGCCGGGCAGCCTGCGTGAGCTTGACCGCGTCGACACCGTGGTCATCGATCCCCGCGTGCTGTGCGGTGACACCTTGCGGGTGATGCAGGTGCGCGGCGCCGACGACGACGAACTGCGCGCCGTGTGGGCGCAGGCCCAGGCCCGGCTGACCGACGCCGACCTCAAACCGGGCTGGCATCGCATCGGTTCGCGTTCCGGTGTGCAGGCCTCGTTCCAGCCCGCGCTGCTGCCGCTGGCCTCCGCGGTGGTGACCGAGGCGCGCCGCGCCGACGTCGAGGTGGTCTCGGTGGAGGCCGAGTCGCTCGGAGAGCTGCGGCCGGTCTTCGACGAGATCCGGCCCCTAGACGGCGCATCGATAGACCAGGCGCTGGCCGCCGCGGTAACCGCCTACCAGGCTGAAGGCCATGATGTCGCGGTGCTGTCCACGGTTGCCGTCGAGGCTCTGGCGGCGGCCGACGTGGCACTGGGCGTGCTGCCGCACCAGGGCGTCCCGCCCTGGTGGGCCGATGTATTGTTGGCCGACCTGGTCCCCGCGTGGCGGGGGCTGCATGCCTTGCCCGCCGCCCCTTTCCCCCGCCCCC
>CAXYUC010000062.1:0-23767 GCA_964292075.1 uncultured Mycolicibacter sp. | reverse complement strand
CACCGGTCGTTGAACGCCGAATCGCGATCAACTCCGCTTAAGTAAACGGTATTGGCGCTAGCCCAGCAGTGGTCGCTGGCAGAGCGGTCGGTGTTCGAGATCGAGCACGTGCACCACGACCGGAGTGCCACCGCCCGCAATCTGCGCACCGGCGAGCGGCACGAGGTTGGGGTGCGCAGGACCAGCCTGCAGTTGCAGCCGGGGCAGTTGGTCTGCGCCCGGGTGGCGACCGACGGGGCCGGGCTGCAGTTCTTCGCACTGGAGCCGATCTCGCCGCACCAGCGCGATCCGCTGACCGCCCTACTCGCGTACGGCGCCGATCCGGTGGAGTTGGTGGCGCAGCTCCGCGGTGATGCGGAAGGTCCTGTCCAACAACGTCGTCCCGCATGACATCATCGCTCAACGCACTGAGCAACCAATTCACTGAACCATTCGGAGGGTCATCACAACGGGACGAAATCGCCTTGCCGCACCACGGCATTGTCGAGTGTCGCAACCACCGAACTCGACCGTGGCGCAGCCCCGATGGTGAACTGCAGCGTCCATTCCCTGCGGGGTTCGACGACCTCCTCGAGGCGGGCGATCCGGCTCTCCATCTGACGCACCTTGGGCGGAATCATGGTGCCCCAGATGCATCGCGAGGCGAGCTGGCGCTGACTGAACACAGGTCCGGAAACGCTGGTCAACTCAGAATTACGTTTGGGTCCATGACTTTTGAAATACCTAGCCCACGCCACCTGGCGCTCCCGGCCGCGCCCGAGGGAACGTCTCGACTAAGAGCGCAGCAAGCTGGCGTGCGATCTCTTCATCGATCTGGATCGACTGACTGCTCTTCGGCGTCGATGCTCGACCGTCTGATCCGAACGTACTCAGGTGAAGCAGCTGAGTACCGTCTGCATCATCCACGACCTGAAAGTAGCAATCGACCTCAGAGCTGTGCGGTCTTACACCTTGCGTCCCGCGTTCCAACTTGCGCACCCGCCACATCAACGGCCCTCGCCCGCTTGCGAGTGATACTCCCGTTCTGCCGGCGGCACATGCGCCGCCGACCGCGGCCCGAGCTGACGCGGCACAACCGACGGTTGGCTCTCCAACCTAAACGTCTTGGGTTTGACCCCGTCCGCCTCGAGCATAGTGGTGAGCTATTGCTCGACAAGATAGCGAAGCGGAGTGATACGACGTCCGCTGCATTGGAACGGGCGCGACGCTATCTGGCGTCGACCAGAACGTAACTTCATGGCCAGCGACTGATCTCCTACCAGCGGCTCAGCATCGAATGGCTCCGCCTTGGCGTGCCGACCATAGGGCACTTGATCCGGCTGTGCGCTGTGGTCAGCATCGGTCACCCTGGGCTCCTTTGAGGCGAGGCGCACCGACGACGGCAGCGTCGTTTTCGCAGCAGCCTAGATGCCTCCTCCGACTCCGGTGACCCAGGTCACCGGTGCATAGCGCTCCCCCCCCCCGTTCACCCTCCGCGTAACCGCCCCACCTGCACACCCGCCCCACCCTCGGTACCGTGGCCTAAGTGCCCGCCTTCCGACGACCCCCGCCCAAAACCCTGCTCAAGCGCCTGTCCATCGCGGCCGGCGCCCTCACGGTCTTAGCGGGCATGGTCTGGATCAGCCGGGCCCAGCCGGTGCAGCAGCTTGTCCCTTTGCCGCCGGCCGAGGCGATCGGCCCCGGGGTCGGCATCAGTGTCACCTCCGCCGAAGGCTCGAAGGCCACCAGCTGCACCGCGGGCTTCCTGGTGCTCACCAAGTCCGGCCAGCCGGGGCTGCTGTCCGCTGGGCACTGCAACAAGCCCGGTGGGCCTGCCGCGGTGGCGATCCACCACGGTGCCCTCTACCCCACCGTCGGCACGTTCACCGAGAGCGTCTACGACGGCAAGGAGGGCACCAACATCGGGCTGATTACCGTGGATCACCCCGACAAGATCCCGCTGTTCTCCGAAGTCGACGGACATCCGGTAACCGGCGTGGCCGACAACGTCAAGATCGGTGACACCCTCTGCCATTTCGGCAGCCGCACCAGCGAACCGATGTGCGGGCCGGTGGCCGCCAGCGAGAAGAACACGGTGACGTTCACCGCGGCCGGCGCCTGCGGCGACTCCGGTGGTCCCGCCTACCGGATGCGCCCCGACGGCACCGCCGAAGCGGTCGGCATCCTCACCGCGGAGTCCGACGGCCAGGACCCCGAGACGGCCTGCGCTGCGCCACGTGAGTTCTCCGTCGCGCAGCTGATCAAGCCGTGGCTTCAGGCCTGGCAGCTGACGCTGGTCACCACCACGTAAAGAACCTCTACCGCAGCCGTCCCGCGCGCGCGACACTGAACCGGACGCGACGCCGCGTCGTGTCTCTTCCGGGAGGCTGGTGCATGGGTAGAGGAAGACCAGCGGCAGATCGCCACGCGACCGTGGGCAGGCCCCGGCCGAGTGTCGGCGTGCCTATCACCGGCTCGGGCGGGGCCTGAACCGCCATGACCACCGACGACCAGGCCCGGCCCCACCTGACCAGCGCTCCAAGCGCCCTGCGC
This sequence comes from uncultured Mycolicibacter sp., assembly GCA_964292075.1. Taxonomy (GTDB): domain Bacteria; phylum Actinomycetota; class Actinomycetes; order Mycobacteriales; family Mycobacteriaceae; genus Mycobacterium. The sequence continues at coordinate 21,235 of CAXYUC010000062.1, read as the reverse complement.
CGCGATTTCGCACCCAGCCGGACCACGGTCGCCGCCGCGATGGCGCAGCTCTCCGCCGAACACCGGACCCTGCTGCATCGTGCCTACTACTACGGATGGAGCACCGAGCAGATCGCGGTCGATCTGGAAATCGCAGAAGGCAGCGTGAAGACCCAACTGCACTACGCGCTACGGACACTGCAACAGACACTGCGAGATATGGGAACGGTGCCATGACGTTCGACCACGAGTACGGCATGTGGGATGCCGCCTACGTGCTGGGGTCACTCTCGGAATCCGACTATCGCGAGTTCGAGACGCACCTGGACAACTGCCCGTTGTGCCAGGACGCCGTCAGCGAACTGTCCGAGATGCCGGCAGTGCTGTCGCTGCTGGACCAAGAGGACTTCGGAGAATCCCACCTGGAATCCAACGACGTGACAGCCGGTGTCGCCCGCCAGGTCAACGGCCACGACTCCGGCGCTGCAGTGGCGGTCATCCAGCCGCCGGAGACGGTCTTCGGAGTCTTTCGCCCCGGCAACTACGCTCCGGTCCCCGACGAGCTCACCGCCTTCGATCTGCCCGTCGACGGCTACATCCCGCCCGAACTCAACGGCTGGTATCTGCGCAACGGCCCCAACCCCCGCGAAGCGGGCGGCCACTGGTGCACCGGCGACGGCATGGTGCACGGGGTTCGGCTGGAGAACGGCCGGGCCGCCTGGTACCGCAACCGCTGGGTGCGCACCGAGAGCTTCGAGCGCCCGCTACCGCTGTTCAACCCGGACGGCAGCCGCAATCTGCACTCCAGCGCAGCCAACACCCACGTGATCCAGCACGCCGGCAAGACCCTGGCGCTGATGGACACCGCACTGCCGTACGAGATCTCCACCGAACTGGAGACCTTGGGCGCCTACGACTTCGCCGGCAAGCTGGTCGATTCGATGGCGCCGCATCCCAAGGTCTGCCCGATCACCGGCGAGTTGCACTTCTTCGGATACGGCGACCTCAGCCACCCGCACATCACCTACTACCGCGCCGGCGCGGACGGCGTGGTCCAGGTCCGCCGTCCGATCGAGGTTCCCGGGCTGACGCTGATGCACGACTTCGCGCTGACCGCGCAGCATGTGGTGTTCCTGGACCTGCCGTTGGTGTTCAATCCGCAGGTTGCGCTCACCCGGCCCATCGAGCGTGATCTGCCGTACCGATGGGACGACGACTACGGCGCCCGTCTGGGGGTGCTGCGCCGCGATGACCCGTTCGGTCCGGTGCGCTGGTTCGACATCGACCCGTGTTACGTCTTCCACGTCGCCAATGCGTTCGACGTGGCGTCGGCCCAGGGCGACGCGATCGTGATGCAGGTGGTCCGCTACCCGGAAATCTGGCGCGACAACAGTGATTTCGACACCGACGCCTCGCTGTGGCGCTGGACGATCGACTTGGCGGCCGGCGTCGTACGGGAGGTCCAGCTCGACGACCGCGACATCGAGTTCCCCCGCGTCGACGACCGGCGCGTGGGCGCTGCGGCCCGCTACGCCGTCGCGGTCGGCACCGACGGTCTGGTCCGCTACGACCTGGCCCGCGACAGCGCCGAGGTTCACCGGTTCGGCGTCAACGGCGGGGCCGGTGCACCCGATGAGGCGGTGTTCGCGCCGGCACCGGGGCAGACCGACGAATCGGCCGGCTGGTATCTGACCTACGTCTACAGTCCGGTCCGCGAGTGCAGCGAACTGGTGATCCTGGGCGCGTCGGAGTTCGGCGCTGAACCTGTCGCCCGGGTGCGGCTGCCGCGTCGCGTTCCGCACGGTTTTCACGGGAGCTGGATCCCTGACTGAGCTGAACCCGATGGGTGCCGTCGTCGTGTCATTAGGCAGGAGGTGATCAGCTTGCCTCGTATCGGCATACCGCCGGACCACGAAGCCGCGCTGATGAAGGCGCTCTACGACGAGCACGCCGCGGTGTTGTGGCGCTACGCCATGCGCCTGACCGGCGACGCCAGCCGTGCCGAAGATGTCGTGCAGGAGACCCTGCTGCGCGCTTGGCAACACCCCGAAGTCGTCGGCGACGCCGAACGGTCACCGCGGGCCTGGCTGTGCACCGTGGCGCGCAACATGATCATCGACGAACGGCGCAGCGCCCAGTTCCGCAATGTCGTCGCCTCCCTCGACGAGACGACCACGCCCGAGCAGCCCACCCGCGACGAGGTGGACACCGCCCTGGACCGGATGTTGATCGCCGACGCGATGAGTGGCCTCTCGGCGGAGCACCGGGCGGTGATCGAACGGTCCTACTACCGCGGATGGACGACCGGGCAGACTGCCCAAGACCTCGGGATCGCCGAGGGAACAGTGAAATCACGCCTGCACTATGCGGTGCGGGCGCTGCGACTGGCCCTGCAGGAGATGGGGGTGACACGATGACGTCGCCGCGGGAATTCGGCTCGGCCTGCGGGCCGGTCGACAGTGAGCACCCTTACGCAATGTGGGATGCCGCCTATGTGCTCGGTTCGCTGTCGGCGGCCGACCGCCGGGAATTCGAGGGGCACCTGGCCAACTGCCCGCAGTGCCGCAATGCCGTCGCCGAAATCAGTGGCGTGCCGGCGCTGCTGTCGCAGCTCGACGGCAACTGTGTAGCTGCGATCAACGACTCCGACACAGAGCCTCCCCCGCCGGCCCACCTGCTGCCGGCCCTGTTGGCCGAAGTGCAGCGACGGCGCCGGCGTACCCGGCTGATGACGTGGACGGCCTCAGCTGCTGCGGCCGCCGTGCTCGGGATCGGTGTCCTGATCGGCATCGGCTCATCGACGACACCCTCCCCACACCCCGATGCGGTGCCGATGGCCCAGATCGGAACCACCGCGCTCGCCTCGACGGTTGCGGTCCGGGACGAATCCTGGGGCAGCTACATCGATCTGAGTTGCGTCTGCCTGGCACCGATGAACGCGCACCACGACACCTTGGCGCTGGTGGTGGTCGGCCGCGACGGCAGCCAGACCCGGCTGGCGACCTGGGTTGCCGAACCCGGACACACCGCGACCCCGGCCGGCAGCATCTCGACACCGTCCGATCAGATCGCCTCGGTCCAAGTGGTGTCAGCGGACAACGGCCAGGTTCTCCTGGAGCGCACGCTGTAACGACCCCGGGGAATCGGCCTCGTCGATGCCTTCGTCGAACCAATGCCCGACCGAAACCGTGTCAATGACATCGTCACGAGTTAGGCGGGCAGATGTCCAGGATCGCTTCCGTGGTCGATTTCATCGTCGCCCAGCTGGCGGCCATGGGAGTCGGTCACATTTTCGGCGTCGATGGCGCGAACATCGAAGATCTTTACGACGCGGCGTATTTCCGTCCCGACATCACGGCGGTGCTGGCCAAGCATGAGTTCTCGGCCGCCACCATGGCCGACGGTTACAGCCGCAGCGGTGCGGGCCTGGGAGTGGTCGCCGCGACGTCGGGCGGGGGCGCCCTGAACCTGATTGCCGGACTCGGCGAATCGTTGGCCAGCCGGGTTCCGGTGTTGGCGCTGGTGGGCCAGGCCCCGAGCACCTTGGATGGTCGAGGCAGTTTCCAAGACACCAGTGGCCGCAACGGTGCACTCGACGCGCAGGCCCTGTTCTCGGCGGTGTCGGTCTTCTGCGAGCGGGTGACCGACCCCGAAGACATCGTGGCTGCCCTGCCCCGTGCGATCGCCGCGGCACGCAGCGGCGGACCCGCCGTACTTTTGCTGCCCAAGGATGTTCAGCAGGGCTTCGCGACGGCCAGCGCGTACCGCAACGGCGACGACGCCGGCGGCGATCCCGTCGTGATCAGCGATCCACATCCGGTCATCCACGCGCTGCGCGACGCCCAGGGACCGGTCACGATCATCGCCGGCGAGCAAGTGGCCCGCGACGACGCCCGCACCGACCTGGAGAACCTGCGGGCACTGCTGCGGGCACGGGTGGTGTGCGTCCCCGACGCCAAAGACGTCTCGGGCACCTCCGGGCTGGGGTTGTCGTCGGCATTGGGCGTGGCCGGCATCATGGGTCACCCCTCGGTCGCCGAGGCACTAGCCGGCAGTGCGGTGTGCCTGGTGGTGGGCACCCGGTTGACGATGACCGCCCGCGCCGGCCTCGAGGCAGCGCTGAGCTCCATCCGCACGGTCTCGATCGGTTCGGCGCCGCCGTATGTTCCGTGTACACACGTACAGACGGCCGATCTGCGGATGTCCCTGCAGTCGATCTGCCGGGAGCTCTCGGGAGCCGGGCGCCCCAGATGGCTGCGGGTGCCCGAGACGGTGCCGCACACCGAATTGACTCCCCCGCCCTACACCGGCCCGGGAGTGCGCTACCGCGATGCGATGGCCGTACTGGACCGAGCTTTGCCTGCCGGGACCGACATCGTCGTCGATGCGGGCAACACCGGCGCTGCGGCCATCCACTACCTGCCGCCGCGGCGCGACGGGCGTTTCCTGGTCGCGCTGGGGATGGGCGGGATGGGCTACAGCTTCGGTGCCGGCATCGGGATGGCCTTGGGCCGCGGCAAGCGCACCGTGGTGATCGCCGGCGACGGTGCGTTCTTCATGCACGGCATGGAGATCCACACCGCCGTGCAGTACCGGCTTCCGGTGCTGTTCGTGCTGCTGAACAACAACGCGCACGCCATGTGCGTCACCCGCGAGCAGTTGTTCTACGACGGCTTCTACAGCTACAACCGCTTCACCCCCAGCTACCTCGGCGCCGGCCTGGCGTCGATGTTCCCGGGCCTCAACGCGATCGACGTGGACGACGCCGACACCTTCGACGCGGTTGTGGAGTCGGCGTTGGACCGTGAAGGGCCCTCGGTGATCAGCGTCGAGTGCGCCGCCGACGAGATACCGCCGTTCGCGCCGTTCCTTTCGACCGATACATCACCGAAAACCACTGCTCCAGTGAGTCATAACGGCAAGGTTCCAACCGACGAGGAGGTTCAATTCGATGTCGCTGCCCGCCCTCGCTGATATCAGCGTCCACACCGGTAGGCCCGGACCCATCGACGGCTTGGTCCGGGTCGAGACCAGTCCCCGGGAGGTCGCCACCCCGATCATCATGGAGATGATGCATTCGGTCTACCCCCACGATGTGGTGTTCGGCGACTACTGCACCGTCAACGACTACATCGACTGTCCGCCCGACGAATTGTTCGACTACCTCTCCGATACGCGATGCCTGGAAGAGTGGACCTACAGCCTGCGCGGCTTCACCCCGACCGACGAATCAGGCCTCTGGCTCGCCTACGACCGACTGGGTTCGGAGACCAAGATCTACACCCGCACCGTCGCCAACCGGCAAGCCCTCACGGTGGACTACCACTGCGCCTGGGATCAGCCCGACCACCTGTGGATGATCTACCTGATCCGGATCGTCGACGCCCAGGTCGTGCTGAACAAGCCCGGATCGGTTGTGCTGTGGACCAATTGCCACCACCCGTTCTACGACCACAACCCCTACCCGGACACCGCGCCGCCCGAGCGCCCGGTGTGGGTCGGCGACTTCTGGGACATGTTCAGTGCCGGCCACCTGCTGGAACTGAAGAACCTGAAGGCGATCGCGGAATACCGGCACCACAACGGCCTGCCGGTCACCCCGTCCTGGATGCGATGAGGCGATCATGAACCAATCAGCAGTCAGCCTGATCGACGTCTCCAGCTATCTTCCCGGCGAACCCATCGGCGCCGACTACTACACCACGTTCGCCGAGTCCGATGCGTTGCGTGACAATCTGATGTTCCGCGCACCCCGATGGCGCCATCACGTCGGCGCCGACGAGACCGCGGCCGACATGATCGAGCAGGCCGCGCAGGGAATCATCGAGCGCCACGGCCGCGACGTCATCGAGAACGTGGACGTCCTGATCACCCACACCCAGTTGCCGGACATCCCGTTCTGCGGCGCGGGCGGCGGCATCGCCCACCGGTTGGGGATGCGTCCAACCACGGTGCTGGATCTGCACAACGGCGGATGCGCCGCGTTCGTGCTGGGGCTGGGCGTGGCCCGGCAGCTGTTGGCGGCCGGCGCGGGACAAAGCGCGCTGATCGCGATTGCGCAGAACGCCGCCGGCCAGGTCTTCGATCAGCCTGCCGTGCGCGGCAAGTCGCAGGCGTCGGTTCCCGGAGACGGCGCTGCGGTCGGGCTGCTCACCCGATCCGATCAGTCGCCGATCATCGACGTCGAATGCCGTACCTACGGCCAGTACGCCGGCGACATGACCTACAACACTGACCCGCCCCGCAAGTGGTGGCAGCCCGGGCCCGGCGCCGCCTACATCGGTTTCACCGAAGACAAGATCACCAAGGTGCTCGCCCGCGGCAACCGGCAGGTCCCCGAGGTCGCCCTCGCGGTCTGTCATCGCAACGGCCTGTCCGCCTCGGATATCGGACTGCTGGTCACCAACCAGCCCAACCGGGTCTTTCTGCGCAATTGGCGCGAAGCGCTCGAAGTGCCCGAATCACGACACGTCGACACCTTTGATGAGTGCGGCAACCTGTTCGGCGCCGGCATCCCGATCAATCTGGATCGGGCGATAACTCAGAACCGCCTGCAGCCGGGCGAGACGGTGGTGATGGCCGGCTTCGCGCACGCCGGCGACTTCGCCGGTGCGGCGGCCATCCGATGGGGCGGACGTCCGCAATGACCTCAGCGGCGCAAGCGGATTCGGGCACCACGCATCCTCGCAGCGCACTCCCGCCGGCCGTCGACCCGTGTGCGTTGTCGCTCAACGAGAACCCGCTACCGCCGCTGCCGGCGGTGCGTGCGGCGCTGGTTGACTTCATCGGGGCGGCCAACCGCTATCCGGAATTCCTGCCCACCCGGCTGCGCAGCATGGTGGCCGACCATGCCGGGGTGACCGAGGACAACGTGGCGCTCGGCCCGGGGGCGTCCGGGCTGGCCATGCGGGTGCTGCAAACGGCAGCAGCTCCTGGCGAGCGGATCGTACTGAGTACGCCCACTTTTGAGGGTTATCCCGCTTTCGCCCAGATGGCCGGGCTGACCCCGGTCGACGTCCCCCTCGACAGCTACGGACATCTCGACCTGACCGCGATGGCCCAGGCGGCGCAGGGTGCCCGGGTGGTGGTGTTATGCCGCCCGCACAATCCGACCGGGACCCTGGAGACCGTCGCCGATGTCGAACGGCTGATTGCGGACGTTCCTGCCGACACCATCGTGCTGCTCGACGAGGCCTACATCGAATTCGTTGCCCCTGGCCAGCGCATCGACGTCCCGAGCCTCATTGCGCGCTTCCCGAATGTGATTGTGCTGCGCACGTTCTCCAAGGCCTACGGTCTGGCCGGGCTACGCATCGGCTACGCGCTGGCGGCACCGGAGCTGGCCGGTCTGCTGTGGTCGATGCAGCTGCCGTTCGGCATCAGCACCGGCTGCACAGTGGCGGTGGCCGCTTCCTACCAAGCCGAAGCACAACTGGACCAGCGCATCGCCCATATCGTCGCCGAACGCAGCTATCTGCGCGCCCGGCTGCGAGCATCCGGCGTGTACACCACCGATTCCCACGCAAACTTTGTCTACCTGCCGGCGGCGGGTCGGCCGTGGAGCGAGATCTTTGCCGACAGCGGACTTCGGGTGCGGAACTATCCCGACGGCGCCGTGCGCATCACCATCGGCTCCCGCGGCTCCACCCAGATGGTGCTGTCCGCCGTCGAGCGGACACTCAATGCGCCAGCAGATTCACCGCGCGGTCAAACACCGCCGGCAGCGCACAACAGGCAGGGACCACAGCCCGTCGGACCGGCTGCCAAGCGCTGGCCAGCACCAGACCGCGGGTGAGCAGTCGATAGCGGCGAGTGATCGAGTGCCAGGCGCGCTCGTAGGACAGTGGGTTGTCATCGACAATCGCCGCCACAGCGGCAGCCGCTTGCTTGACGGCCAGGCTCACGCCCTCACCGGTCAGCGCATCCTCGTAGCCGGCGGCGTCACCGACCAGCAGCACCCGGCCGGCGACGCGCCTCGAAACCACTTGCCGCATAGGGCCGCAGCCGCGAGCAGAGCCGCGTGGAGCATCGGCAAGGTGGGCAGCCAGGGACGGAAACCAGTCGAGCTGCGGGCGGTGCGGCGACAAGATGGCCACTCCCACCAGACCCGGCTCTACCGGCGTCACGTAGGCCTCGCCCCACCGTGACCAGTGCACCTCCACGAACTCAGACCAGGCCGGAACCCGGTAGTGCCAGCGCAGCCCATAGCGCCGCGGAGTGCCTGCGACACAGGAGATCCCGACGGCGCGGCGGACCACCGAGTGCAGCCCGTCGGCGGCGACCAGCCATCTGGCCCGAATGCCGCCGGCCGTAACTCCCCCGGCGTCTTGGACTACGGTGTGCACCTTCGTCGCCGTCCAGTCGACGTCGTTCTGCTTGGCCTGATCAGTCATGGCGGCATGCAGCGTCGTGCGGCGCACGCCGCGCCCCGGGCCGTTGCGAAAGGGCGCCTCGGCCCGGCGCTGCCCGTCGAGATAGTTGATGCCGCGCAGCGGCATACCGACCGGGTCCACCCCGAGCGACGTCAACACGGCCAGCCCGCCCGGCATCAGGCCCTCCCCGCAGGCCTTGTCGATCGGGCTGGCCCGGGGATCGGCGACGATCACCGAAAGTCCCTGCTGACGAGCGCATAACGCCGTCGCAAGGCCACCCGGCCCGCCACCGACGATCAGCAGGTCGGCGTCGAAGCCGGTCACCGGTACCCCAGCGCGACGTTCTCCACCCGAATCCGCTCCCGCAACACCGCCGCGTTGGCCAGACCGAACCAGAGCGCGGTCAGCCAAGCGGTGTGGATCAGCGGCAGTGCTAACCCCTCGAGTACCACTGCCACATAGTTGGGATGACGGATCCAGCGATACGGGCCGCCGTGCACCAGCGGGCTTTCCGGCAGAACGATCACCTGGGTGTTCCAGCGTCGGCCGAGCGTGCGCACGCACCACCAGCGCAGCACCTGACTCAGAATCGCCACCGCAAACATCGGCCAGCCCAGCCAGGGGATGAAGGGCCGGTGCAACAGCCACACCTCGGCAACGCAGCTGACCAGCAGCGCCGAGTGGATGCTGACCATCACCGGATAGTGGCGGTGCCCGAACTCGACACCGCCGTTGGCGAACGCCCACCGGGCGTTGTTCTTGGCCAACACCAACTCTGCGAGTCGTTCGACCCCCACCGCCAACACCAACAGGTAGTACATCGCTACCACCCCAACCGTACGAGGATGTCCGGCACGGCGAACTCCGACAGGGCGGCCATCACCTCGCCCTGACGGTGTTGGTGAGAAGGGAATTTCACGGCTACGGCGGCCACGGTCGCAGTGTTGTCCATGCCGAGGTCACGGTGCCGACACGGCCGTGGTTCAACGGCGCGGCGCAGCGGGCAAATATTGAACGAGGGGGCCATCCACTACGTATCTTGTCGTAGAGGTGCCTTCGGTACCTGCGGTGGACCATTTCGGCGGAAGGTCACTACGTGCTGCACCGGATCGCCCTGCTGGCCCTCGCCGCTCCACGCCGCGTCCTAGCCCTGGCCGGGCTGGTGATGGTCGCCGCCGCGGTGTTCGGGATCCCGGTGGCCGAAAGCCTGTCCGCGGGAGGCTTTCAGGACCCCGGCTCGGAGTCCGCACAGGCCACTCAGTTGTTGACCGACAGGTTCGGCCAAAGTGACCAGCAGCTGCTGATTCTGGTGAGTTCTCCCGAGGGAGCCGACAGCGAGCGGGCCCGCACGGTCGGCACCGAAATCGCCGGCGTGCTGCAGCGCTCGCCGTTCGTCTTCAACGTCGCCTCGCCGTGGACGGATCCACCATCAGCGGCGGCCCGACTAACCAGCACCGACGGCTCCGCCGGCCTGATCGTGGCCAACCTGCGCGGCGGCGAGAACGACGCGCAGCGCTACGCCCGCACCCTGGCCGACCAGGTGGCCCACGATCGGGACGGGGTCAGCGTTCGCGCCGGGGGCGGCGCGATGGTCTATGCGCAGATCAATCACCAGAATCAACATGACCTGCTGCTGATGGAGTCGATCGCGATCCCGTTGAGCTTCGCGGTGCTGGTGTGGGTTTTCGGCGGTCTGTTGGCGGCAGCGTTGCCGGTCGCGCTCGGCGGACTGGCGATCGTGGGCTCGATGGCGGTGCTGCGGCTGATCGCGCTGGGCACCGACGTGTCGATCTTCGCGATGAACCTCACCACCGCGATGGGTTTGGCGCTGGCGATCGACTACACCCTGCTGATCATCAACCGCTACCGCGACGAACTGGCCGAGGGCGTCGCCCCCGATCAAGCGTTGATCCGAACGATGACCACCGCCGGTCGCACCGTGCTGTTCTCGGCGATCACGGTCGCGCTGTCGATGGCGGCCATGGTCTTGTTCCCGATGTACTTTCTCAAATCGTTCGCCTACGCCGGTGTTGCAACGGTGACATTTGTGGCGATCGCGGCGATCGTGGTGACTCCAGCCGCGATCGCCCTGTTGGGGCCCCGGCTCGACGCGCTGAACCTGCGTCGCCCGATTCGACGGCTGCTCCGGCGCCCCGAGCCCGTCGCAAAGCCGATTGAACAGGGATTCTGGTACCGGTCAACGACATTCGTCGCCCGCCACGCGGTGCCGATCGGCCTGGCAGTGGTCACGCTGCTGGTGGCGGTCGGAGTGCCGTTCCTCGGGGTGAAGTGGGGTTACCCCGATGACCGGGTATTGCCGCCAACCGCGTCGGCGCACCAGGTCGGCGACGCGCTGCGCGAGCAGTTCGCCGACAACTCCGACCGGGCGGTATCGATCGTGGTTCGTGATGCGAACGGCATAGCACCCGAGGAGTTGGATCGTTACGCCGCCGAGCTGTCCCGGGTGCCGGAGGTGTCCTCGGTGTCGGCACCGACCGGCACCTTCGTCGGCGGCAGCCGGGTGGGCGATCCCTCGGCAGCCACCGGGATCAAGGACGACACCGCGTTGCTGACCGTGGCCAGCAGCGCCCCACTGTTTTCGCAACGTTCCGAGACCCAGCTCGATCTGTTGCATCAGGTGCCCGGACCCGCCGACCGGCCGGTGCAGATGGGTGGGCTGGCACAGATCAACCGGGACAGTGTCAACGCGATCACCGACCGGCTGCCGCAGGTGCTGGGGCTGATCGCTGTCATCACCTTCGCCCTGCTGTTCCTGCTGACCGGAAGCGTGGTGCTGCCGATCAAGGCGCTGATCCTCAATGTCTTGTCGCTGGCCGCCGCGTTCGGGGCGCTGGTCTGGATATTCCAGGACGGCCATCTGGGTGCGTTGGGCACGACCCCCACCGGGATGTTGGTTGCCAACGTGCCGGTGTTGCTGTTCTGCATCTCGTTCGGGCTGTCGATGGACTACGAGGTGTTCCTGGTGTCGCGGATCCGGGAGTACTGGCTGGCCTCGGGGCGCACTCGCGCCGACAACGACGAGAGTGTGTCGCAGGGGCTGGCGCATACCGCTCGGGTGATCACCGCGGCGGCCCTGATTATGTCGATCTCGTTCGCGGCGTTGATCGCCGCGCAGGTGTCGTTCATGCGCATGCTCGGCCTCGGTCTGACCTTGGCGGTGCTGGCGGATGCCACGCTGATCCGGATGGTGTTGGTGCCGGCGTTTATGCATCTGATGGGCCGGTGGAACTGGTGGGCGCCTCGCCCGTTGGCGCGGCTGGCGCGGCGTTTCGAGATCAGTGAGAACGGCGGGGCAACGGGTCGCCATGCCGCGCCGCCGGGGCTTCGGGCCCCGCATGTGCCGGCACATCACGGTGCGCATCGGGCTCACCGGACCACGCATGAGGCGGCGCTGTCCACGCCGGATTAGATTTGGCCGTCCGCGTCCGTCAGGTCCCGCAGAAGGTGCGGTAAGCACCGAATTCCGGCGGCGCCGGCGCGGCGTATGCAGCCAAGCCATCCCGCTGCCGGTAGGGCTCGGTGATCACGTCCAACAGCTTTTTCACCGGCGTTAGGTCGCCGCGCATCGCGGAGGTCAACGCCTGCTCCACCAGGTGATTGCGCGCAATGTAGACCGGATTGACGCGATCCATCGCGTCAAGGTCGGGCTGCATAGCCCGCCAGCGTTCCAGCCAGTTGCCGAATACCGCGGGCAGTGCATCGGTGTCACCGCGCCCGGCCGCCGCCAGCTGCCGAAAGAACGAGGTGTAGTCCACCTGGTGCTCGGTCATCAGCGCCAACGCCTGGTCGATCAGCGCGGCAGCCTCCACGCTGCCGGACAGCCCGAACTTCGCCAGCATCCCCGCCGACCAGAGACCGTGATAGCGCGGCATGAACCCTTCGAGGGTTTCCACCGCCACCGACAGCGCCAGCTCCTCGGTGGCAGCAAGCAGCGGCAGGATGGTCTCGGCGAACCGGGCCAGGTTCCACTGCGCGACCAGCGGCTGGTTGCCGTAGGCGTAGCGCCCGGCGTGGTCGATGGAGCTGAACACCGTCGCCGGGTCATAGGCCTCCATGAATGCGCACGGCCCGTAGTCGATGGTCTCCCCGGAGATGGTCATGTTGTCGGTGTTCATCACGCCGTGCACGAATCCGACCAGCATCCAGCGTGCGATCAGCGACGCCTGGGCTTCGACGACCGCGTGAAACAGTGCGAGGTAAGGGTTTTGGGCCTGTGCGGCATCGGGGTAGTGTCGGGTGATCGCGTAGTCGGCCAATCGACGCAGCAGCCCCAGGTCACCGGTGGCGCGGGCCTGCTGGGCGACAAGCTGGAAGCTGCCGACCCGCAGGTGGCTGGCGGCGACGCGGCTCAGTACGGCCCCGGGCAGTGGCGTCTCCCGTTGCACCTGGGCTCCGGTGGCGACCACGGCCAGAGAGCGGGTGGTGGGGATCCCCAGCGCGTGCATGGCTTCGCTGATGACGTATTCGCGCAGCATCGGGCCGACGACGGCCAAGCCGTCGCCGCCGCGGGCAAACGGGGTGGGCCCGGAGCCCTTGAGGTGGATGTCGTGTCGACGGTCGCCGTCGAGTTCGCCGAGCAGCAGGGCGCGGCCGTCGCCGAGCAGTGGCACATAGTTGCCGAATTGGTGTCCGGCATAGGCCTGGGCCACCGGGGTAGCCCCGTCGGGAACGTTGGTACCGGTCAACAGCTTTAGACCTTCGGGGCTTTGCAGCCAGGCCGGATCCAACCCCAGTTCGGCGGCCAGATTCTCATTGAGTACCAGCAGCGTCGGTTCCGGTGGGGTGGCGGCCTGCCAGGGCTGGGCGAGTTCGGGGAAGGCGCGGGCGAAGTCGGCGGTCAGAATCGGGGACGCCATCTGGCCAGCCTACGGGCAGTTCAACGATCACCGAGCAGGTCGCCAATGCCCGCGGCGTCGGGCAGGACATGGGTGATGTCCGGGAGATCGCCAAACCCACTGTCGGCGGAGACGAGGATTGCCCCGGCGGACTTGGCGGCGGCCGCCAGCACCGCATCAAAGGCCCCGACGCTGGGGGTCGTCTCGAACATCGCCAGCCCCCGCTCGAGGTGGTCGGCGGTCACGGTCAGCAGTGGAGCGAGCAGCTCAGCGTAGCTGCGCCCCAGCGCAGCGGCATCAGTCCGACCACGTCGTCGAGCACGCAGATGGACAAATTCCTGAATCACCTCGGGAGCAGTGGTCGCCTCAATGCGTCCGGCGGCGACCGCCGCGACCACCGCACGGCATGGATCCCGGAACGGGTGGTCGAGACCTTTGGCGTAGACCAGCACCGTGGTGTCCAGCACGATCATCCGCGTCGCCCACGTAGTTCATCCAGTTCCCGCTTGAGTGCCGGCAGCTCGGGAACGTCCATATCGGGAGCATCGAGAAGGCGCTGACCGGCGGATTTGCGGCGGTCGACAGGACCTGCGAGACCGCGGTCAATGGCTTCGCGCACCACGGTGGCCACTGATACGCCGCGTTCGCGTGCCAACGAGGTGATCCGACGATGACGTTCGTCATCAATCAGGATCTGAAGTCGACGCTCCAACCCGGACATGCTCATACATTAGCATGCTCATATTGGGTGGGGGTCGAACGCATTGGCGGTCACGCCACTCGTAGCAGCGCCATCTACCGTTGCGACGGTGACACAACGGCGCCGCTGGGACACGCTGAAGACGGCGGTATGGCGGATCGGGACCGCCGTCGTCGTCGCCGCGATCTTCATCGGCCTCTACCAGGTGAACCGCACCCACCCGGCGCACCCAGTGATCCCGATCCCGATGGCGCACGCGATCGGGCCCGGCATCGGCGTCAACGTCTCCCCCGGCGGCGACGCAGCCGGTATCAGTTGCACCACCGGGTTCCTGGTGCACGCCCGCGACGACCGCCCAGGCCTACTGGTAGCCGGGCACTGCAACCCGGGCGGCGGGCCCGGGCAGGTGGAGATCCGCTACGGCGGGGCCTTCGCCTATCGCACCATCGGCACCTTCACCGAGACGGTCAGCGACGGCAGCAACTGGGATGACTACGACATCGGGCTGATCACCCTGGACAATCCGGGCAAGATTCCCCTGACTTCGGTGATCGATGGGCATCCGGTGATCGGGGTGGCCGAGTATGTATCGGTCGGTGATGTGCTGTGTCACTACGGAATCCGCAGCGGCGGGCCGTTGTGCGGTCCGGTGGTGGCCAGCGAGACGAACAAAGTCCGGTTTGAAGCCGGCGGTACCTGCGGCGACTCCGGCGGGCCGGTATACCGACTGCGCGACGACGGCGCCGCCGAGGCGGTCGGCATCTACATCGCGGTGTCCGACGGCACCTACTCCGAGCCCAAATGCGAAGACCCGCATCCGTTCTCGATCGCCCAGACCATCGCGCCGTGGCTGTCGGCCTGGGAGCTGACGCTGGACACCACCACCGGTCGTTGACACGGCCGCCACGGTGCTGGCGGCGGCCACCAAATGCTCGTAACCTGGTGAAATAAGGTCCTGGAGGGCAGTGTGATGAGTGTGTCAGAGCAATCTCAGGCCCGCACGCGGATGTTCGCCCGGGTGATCGGTCCTTTCCTTGTCATCCTCACCGCGACGGCGATATTTCGTGCCCCGCAGGTATGGGAACGAGCCTCGGACTACGGGACCGACCCGTTGTTGTTGTGGGTGGCCGGGGCGTTCACGCTGTTAGCCGGCCTGATCGTGGTGGCATTTCACCCGTATTGGCGCGGCGCGGCGGCCATCTTCGTGTCGGTGACGGGCTGGATCACCGCGATCAAAGGGTTCGCGCTGAGCGTGTTTCCCGACGCCGGTATGTCGACCGCGAACATTGCGATGCACGCCGAAGGCTGGACACGCGCCGCCTACGTGCTGTTCGCACTGATCGGGCTGTATCTGACGTATGTCGGGTGGGCGCCGGTGCGCAATCGTCCGGCGCCGCTGCCGGCCAGCGGTGATCGGGATCTGCGCTCGGCGGCGTGATCGGGGCGACTTCTAACCGGTTGCCACCGCGCGAATCTCCCGCAACAAGTGGTTCGTCGCGACGACGTGCATCCGCGTCCCGATGACCAGGGCGCGATAGATGCCGCCGTGAAGTCCGGGGAAGCTCCCGTAGCTGTGGGCGTGCAGTCGCGTCGCGCCCGCCGGGTCGTCGGTGAGCTCGAACACCAGCCGGTAGCGCGAAAAGCGGTGCTGCCCGGCCAGGGCGAGTCGTTGCGGCTCAACGCTTTCGGCCACTTCGAAGCCGGCGCGGGGCTGCAGGCCGAGCGGCGCGAGCAGTGGATTGCGTTCGTTGGTGTGCAACATGGCCTCGACATAGCGCTGCAGGGCGCTCCACACCACGTTGCGCGGCGCGTCGATCCGTAGCGTGTGCTCGTCGATGTGGGGCAGGTCGATGGTCATGGCATCACCTTGTCTGGTTCGGGTGGGCATGGCGAAATTCCTCGGACGCCAAACATCGGGCCTGTTCGGTGACCGCGGCCCGGAGGCTGGCGGCGTCGTCGCCCCGGCGGCCCGCAGCGATGGCACGCCGCGCCCCACGGACCGGTCATAGCGGATGGTCTGATACCTGCTCATGTCATGTAGACGATTCCGCGTGGGCGAGTGTGACACCAGCGAACTGTCACATTCACCGGCCACCTTCCGTCCTAGCAGATGAACACCCAAAACAGGAAGGACCGAAACCATGAACATCGCACTGTGGACTGCCCAATTCGCCCTTGCCGCGGTATTCGCCGCCTCCGGCGGCGCCAAACTCACCATGACCCGCGAGCGTCTGCTGGACACCGGCCAAACCGGGGTAGCGATGTTTCCGATGCCGGTGGTGCGTTTCACCGCGGCGATGGAACTTCTGGCCGCTGTCGGACTCCTCGCGCCCGGGCTCACGGGGATCGGGCGGCTGCTGACCCCGCTGGCCGCCGCGGGATTGTGCGTCGTGATGGTCGGGGCAGCCTGGGCACACTCCCGTCTGCAGGAGCCGAAGAGCGTGGCCGTGAACGCGCTGCTGTTCACTGTGGCGGCCTTCGTGGTGCTCGGCCGACTGCTCTGATCGAGGCCCGCTGTCAGAACGTGTCGACGAACCGCCGCGCCCGCACGTCGCGCCCGAACCCGGCCGACGCCGGCAGCGTCGCGATGATCAGACCCCGAGTCTCGGCGGGATCGATGACATCGTCGATTTCGAAAAGCGTTGCGGCGTTGAGCGCTTTGGCATTCTCCTGCGCAATGGCAGTGGCCTGCCGGACGCGTTCCTCCCGCTCCTCGGCATCGGCGATGGCGTCGAGTTCCTTGCGCAGCCCCAGCCGGACCGCACCCTCGAGCCCCATCGGGCCCAGATGCGCGCTCGGCCAGGCCACGGTCAGCACCGGTTCATGCAGACTGCCGCCCATCATGGCCTGGGCACCCAAGCCGTAGCCGCGCCGCAGGATGACCGCGATCAGCGGCACGCGCAGCGCCGCGCCGGCCACCAACAGCCGAGAAGCCCTCCGTACCAGTGCTTCCGCTTCGGCGGCGGGGCCGACCATGTAGCCGGGGCAGTCGATCAGCGACACGATGGGCAGCCTGAACGCGTCGCACAACTGCAGGAAACGTGCGGCTTTGTCGGAGGCGGCGGCGGTGATGGCCCCGGCCATCACCATGGTGTTGTTGCCGATGATCCCGACTGGCCTGCCGTCGATACGCGCCAGTGCGGTGACCATCTCGGGCGCGAACTTCTCCCGCAGGAACGTCACCGAATCGTCGTCCGCGATGGTCTCGATGATCGGCTTGAGCGGATAGGCGCGCCGTGCCCGCTCGGGAATCATGGTGCGCAAGGCGTTCTGGTCTGCCGCAGAGCCGGGAGCGGTCGCACCTTGGAAGTAGCCGAGAACCCGTTTGGTCACCGCGACGGCCTCGGCTTCGTCGGCCACCACCACGTCGACGACGCCGTTGGGTGCCTGCACGGACAACGGGCCCACGTCATCGGGTGCGACGTGGCCCAATCCGCCGCCGGCGATCATCGCCGGGCCCGCCATACCGATCGAGGTGTCCGCGGTCGCGATGATCAGATCCGAGACGCCCGCGATCACAGCGTTGCCGGCGAAACAGCGGCCCTTGACCACCGCGATCCGCGGTACCAGACCAGACAGCTTGGCCCACAAGGCGAATGCCGGAACGTCGAGCGATGACACCGTCGGATAGTCGGTGTCGCCGGGCCGGCCACCGCCGCCTTCGGCGAAGAAGACTGTCGGCAGGCGCATCCGTTCGATGAGCTCGAACAGGCGGTCCTTCTTGAAGTGGCCGAGCGCGCCCTGGGTTCCCGCCAACACGGTGTAGTCGTAGGACAACACCGCGCAGGCGCCGCCTTCGCGTCCGAACAGCGCGCCGTTGATCGTGGCGGTACCGCCGAGCAGGCCGTCGCCGGGGGTGTTGGCAATGAGGTCGTCGATGTCGCGGCGGGCGCGTTGGGCCGCGATCGCGAACCGCCCGTACTCCACGAAGGTCCCGGGGTCGACCAGGTCGGCGATGTTCTCGCGGGCCGTACGGCCCCCGGCGTCGTGCCGGCGTTGTACCGCGTGCGGTCGGGCGGCGTCCTCGGTCAGCGCGCGACGGCGCAGCAGCTCAAGGTGATCGTCACGCAGCGGAGCGTCGGGCATGCGGGATTCCTTCGCCGAGGTGTTGGCCTAGAACAACATCATGGGCCGCGCGACATCCACCCTGACTTTCGGCCCCTACCCTGAGGGCATGGCGAACGAGGAACAGCAGCAGGCCTGGGCGGCCCAGGGCATCGACTGGGTGGACAACGCGGCGATCTTCGAGGCGGTGCTGGCGCCGTTCGCCGACGCGGTAGTGGACGCCGCCGGCATCATCGCGGATCAGCGGGTGCTTGACATCGGCTGTGGCTCCGGCACATTGCTGCAGCGCACCGCAGCCCTGGGTGCCGTCCCGTTCGGCGTCGATATCTCCGAGCCGATGGCGGCGGCGGCGCGACGCCGGGTTCCCGGGGCTACCGTGATGCTCGGCGACGCCCAGGCCATGGACCTGCGTGCCGCCACGGACGGCGCCTCATTCGACCGGGTCATTTCCCGGTTCGGGGTGATGTTCTTCGACGATCCGGTGGCCGCGTTCACCAACGTCCGCGGTGCGGCGGCCCCGGACTCCCGGCTGGCGTTCGCGTGCTGGCGCGAAGGCGACAATCCGATGTTCACCACGGGCCTTGATGTCCTGGCCGCCAAATTGGAGTCGCCTCCGGCGGCGCTGGATCCCCGCGCGCCCGGCCCGCTGGCTTTCGGCAATCCCGATCGGGTGCGAACCGTCCTGACCGGAGCCGGCTGGACCGACGTCGCGCTGGACGCGTTCGACGGGGTCTGCAACTTCGGTATCGGCGGTAGCGACGGCGTCGAGGAACGTCTGGCGTTGATCCTGGCCAACCGCACCGGACAGCAGGCCCGCGCCGAACTGGAGGCCAGGCTCGGCGCCGAAGGCTGGGCCGGTGTGGTCGAGGAGCTGCGCGGCGAGCTGCGCCGGCAGCGGGTCGACGGGGTGGTGCAGTTCCCGGGCCGTACCTGGGTGGTCACCGCAACGAATCCCGGCTGAGCAGTTCGCTGCCGAGCCTCGAATCCCCAGGTGCCACATGCGCACCCCCATCGTCGGGTGTAGTCATGTTCGAAAACGATGTCGCATGCGCTATCACCCGGTTCGCAGCGGACCACCAGTAGCGCATGCGATATCCAATTCGAACAGACCCTACTCACTCGCGGACGATACGGATGGGGCGAATGTGGTCCGCGGTATTGACGCCAGACACGGGGCTCGGGTGTGCGCATCGCCCGCGATAGCGTGATCGGGACCGCTCCGCTCACCGGTAAGGACTCCTGTGACACCCCACCCCTTCGACCGTGCCATGCAGCTCGAGTCCGTCGACGCCGAGACGTTTCGCGGCGTGACCCACCCGGAGTGGGCCAACATGGTCGGGCCGTTCGGCGGGATCACCGCGGCTGTTCTGCTGCGCGCCATCGAATCCCACCCCCAGCGCATAGGCGACCCGCTGGCGCTGACCGTCAACTTCGCCGCACCGATCACCGACGGCGAGTTCGACATTCGCCTGCGGGCCGCCCGCACCAACCGCAGCAACCAGCATTGGGTGCTTGAGCTGCGCCAGGGCGACGAGGTCAAGACCACCGCCACCGCTCTGTTCGGCCTGCACCGCGACACCTGGGCCGACGACGAAAGCCACCCGCCGAGCGCACCCGCTCCCGAAGACGTCGCCCCGGGCAAGTTCGTCGACGCCATCGTCTGGGCCAAGCGCTACGACATGCGCTTCACCGACGGCCCGGTTCCCCTCAAGTCAGGAGAGCCCAGCACATCGTCGACCACCACGTTGTGGGTGCGCGACGCCCAGGACCGGCCGCTGGACTTCGCGGCCTTGGCATGCCTGTCGGACGTGTTCTTCCCTCGGGTTTTTCTGCGCAGCGGCCGCTTCCTGCCAGCCGGGACTATCTCCCTGACCACCTATTTTCACGCCGACCAGGGCGAGATCGATGCGCTCGGAAGCGATTTCCTGTTGGCCAGCGCGCACGCCAATCGGTTCTCGCGCGGATACTTCGATCAGAGCGCGCACCTGTGGTCACGGGCGGGCCGGCTGCTGGCCAGCACGCATCAGCTGGTGTATTTCAAGGACTGACGTGAGCGTCACTTGAGCGCCACCGGCAGGTACGGTGACCAGCATGTCTTTCAGAATCTCAGACACCCCCGATCAGTCCGGCCGCACCTTCGTGGTGACCGGCGCCAACGGTGGCCTCGGTGAGGTCGTCACCCGCACCCTGGCCGCCAAGGGCGCCAGCGTGGTGATGGCCTGCCGCAACACCGCCAAGGCCCAGGAGATCGCCGACGGAATCGGCGGTGATGTCCGAGTGGCGGCGCTGGATCTGGGCAGCCTGGCCTCGGTGCGCGATTTCGCCGCGCAGCAGGGCGGCTTCGATGTGCTGGTCAACAACGCCGGGATCATGAACATCCCGATGCGGCGCACCGTGGACGGCTTCGAGACGCAGTTCGGGGTGAACCACCTGGGTCACTTCGCGCTGACCGGCCTACTGCTGGATCGGATCAGCGACCGAGTGGTGACGGTCTCGAGCATCGCGCACAAGCAGACCCCCAAGTTCTGGGTCGACGACCTCAACTATGAGCACCGTCCCTACCAGCGCAACCTGGCCTACGCGCAGTCCAAGCTCGCCAACCTGATGTTCGCCCGCGAGCTGCAGCGGCGACTGGTCGCGGCCGGCTCGCCGCTGCGCTCCTACGCGGTGCATCCCGGGGTGTCGACCACCGACCTGTTCGACAACGACAAATCCCTCGTCGGTTTGATCGCCAAGTACGGCCTGCCGTTAGTCGGCCAGCCGCCGGAGCGCGGCGCCGAGTCGACCCTGTTCGCCGCGACCGTGCCCGACGCCGACCCGGACACCTACTGGGGTCCGACCAAGCTGAACCAGTCCCGCGGCACGATGGGACCGTGCCCGTCGAACAAGCTGTCGAAGGATCAGCGGCTGTGGCGCCAGCTGTGGGAGGCGTCGGAGAAGATGACCGGGGTGATCTTCCCGGTCTGACTCGGCAGCGGTACGTCGTCGCCCCTAAGAAACCGTCGTCACCTCAATAACCCCAACCGTCACCGCTTCGGACCATGTGATCGTGCGCCCACCTTGGAGCGACAACCAGCGTTATGTCAGGTAGTGGGTAGGCCATATCGACGCGGCGCGGCAATGGGGTGGAGCGCCGCAAATCTGCAGTCGCTCAAAGCCGGGCGCACACCACATACCCTCTCGTCGGTGACAGATGTGACGGACGGGACTTAACCCCAATACCGTTTACTTAAGCGGAGTTGATCGCGATTCGGCGTTCAACG
>CAXYUC010000061.1:0-23771 GCA_964292075.1 uncultured Mycolicibacter sp. | reverse complement strand
GCGGCGCCGCCACCAACGGCCACCAACGCATTCTGGACATCCAGCCCACACAACTGCATGAACGCGTGAGCGTGATTCTGGGCTCGAAAAACGAAGTCGAGCGCGTCACCAGCTACCACCGCAAGGCCTGAGGGGCGCTAGCGCATATATAATTCAGGGCTTCGCCGGAATAGCTCAGTTGGTAGAGCAGCTCATTCGTAATGAGAAGGTCGGGGGTTCGATTCCTCTTTCCGGCACCAACAAAAACAACCACTTAACCCGCTGCACCCCAGCGGGTTTTTTGTTGCTGGGCACCGGGTAGGCGATTTTTAGCCCCTTGGTGGGTCATGCCCGGCCAAGGGGTGGCATAGAATGGCAGATTCGGTGATTTAGAACAGAAAAATCTCGCGACCCGACATGCCACAGCAACACCGCAGTCTTTTTAGAACCATTTTTCTTCGTGCCACCTTTGTTGCGCTGGGCTGCGTGGGGCTGATTGCCTTGGGCGTGTACCTGGTGGTGATTCGGCTCGAAGCCCAAAACGCCACCGAACAGGCCGCCAGCGCCGCGTTCAAGAGCCTAGACCAACAGTTGGCCACCAAAGAATCTGCGGTGGTGGCCACCAGCACAGCATTGGCACGCGACCGTCGGATTCAACAAGGTTTGCTCACGCGCAACCGCGCGCCGCTGTTGGAAGTCGTCACAGATTTGCAAAAAGACTTTGCCGAGGTCACGTCGTACAAACACGTGCGCGCCCAAGTCATCAACGCCGATTTTGAAATCGTGCCCCGCTCTTGGGACCCCGCTTTTTTTGGGGCCAAAGCACCCCACCCGCTGGGCCCCATTGTGGCCCAAACGCGCACCGCCCACGCCCACTTTGGGGTGGGCAACGCGGGTGCGGGCATTGTGGGCTTTGCACCCGTGCTGCACCAAGGCCAATTGCTGGGTTTGATCTCGGTCACGCAAGGCGTGCGCTCGGTGGTGCAAGACCTCCAGCGGCAATCGGTGGGCTGGGTGATAGTGATTGACGAAGCGCGGTTGCGCGCGCGCACGCAAGGTGCGTTGCCCGCCGTCTTCCAGCGCAACCCCCGCATTCAGGATGGCCAACTGCTGGCACACGCCGAATGGTTCGAGGCCGCCGACGTGGCCTTTGTGCGCCAACACTGGAACACCATCGCCCAACTCTCGCAACCCGTGCTGCTGGGGCAACGGCTGGTCACCGTGCGCGATATCTACGATGAGAGCGGCACCACCATCGGTAAAAACATTTTGCTGGTGGATGCCGGGCCCACCAACGCCGTGATTGCCAAGTACGAAGCCAAAATCTGGCTCATGATGCTGGGCAGTGCGTGCCTGATGCTGCTGATGGCGGCCATCATTTTGTGGGACGTGAAACGGCTCATCATGGTGCCGCTGCAATCCATGCTGACCAGCATACGGCTGGCCACCAGCTTGCAACGCTTTGATGTGCCGGTGGAAGTGGGACAAGCCGACGAAATTGGCGAGCTGCAACACAGCTTCAACAACCTGTTGTGCAGCCTGCGTGCTGCGTTGGACGATGCCAACCAAGCCGTGACCGGCGTGGCACAAGGGGATTTTTCGGCACGGATGAGCGGCACCTACTTGGGCAGTTTGCGCGAATTGCAATCCGGCATCAACGCGGGCATTGAGGACTTGCGCAAGGCCCACTCCTTCCAGGGCGCGTCCGACGACTTCCCGGCCGACTGTGCCAAAGAAGCCGACTGCCCGTTGGGCACCGACCCGGCCAAAGCCGTCGACGTCTACCACAGCCTGGTCGACCCGCTGGTGGACAAGCCCGCCAAGACTAAGGACCCGCGCGGGCTGAGCTACAGCGACGCGATCGTCGGCACCATCATGGCGCTGTATTCGCCGACGTTCTGGACGCACCTCAACGACGGCCTGTCTGATCTGGCTGGCGGCCGCGGCGACATCATGCTGAGCCTGGCCGACCTGTACATGCGCCGTGACGCCAACGGTCACTACACCAACGCCACCGATGCCAGGGTCGCAGTGAACTGCGTCGATCAGCCGCCGGTCACCGACCGCGCCAAGGTGATCGAGGAAGACCGGCGTTCGCGCGAGATGGCGCCGTTCATGAGCTACGGAAAGTTCACCGGCGACGCCCCGCTGGGCACCTGCGCCTTCTGGCCGGTGCCGCCGACGACCGAGCCGCATGCCCTCTCGGTGCCGGACCTGCCGCCGACGATGGTGGTCTCCACGACCCGCGACCCGGCCACCCCGTACCAAGCCGGTGTGGACCTGGCCAAGCAGCTGGGCGGGGGTCTGCTGACGTTCAACGGAACCCAGCACACGGTGGTGTTTCAGGGCAACGAATGCGTGGACCGATTCGCCGCGCGATACCTGGTCGACGGCACGTTGCCGCCGACCGATGCGAAGTGCTGAGCGCTGATACGCTTCGCGGTATGGACCGTCAGAAGGAGTTTGTGCTCCGCACACTGGAGGAACGCGACATCCGTTTCGTCCGGCTCTGGTTCACCGATGTACTCGGTTATCTGAAGTCTGTTGCGATCGCCCCGGCGGAGCTCGAGGGCGCCTTCGACGAGGGCGTCGGCTTCGACGGTTCGGCCATAGAGGGCTTCGCCCGGGTCTTCGAATCCGACATGGTCGCCCATCCCGATCCGTCCACCTTCCAGCTGCTGCCGTGGACGTCGGATTCCGGCCGGCAGTACTCGGCGCGGATGTTCTGCGACATCACCATGCCGGACGGGTCGCCGGCCTGGGCGTCGTCGCGCCACGTGTTGCGCCGCCAGCTGGCCAAGGCCGGGGAACTGGGTTTCGCCTGCTACGTGCACCCCGAGATCGAGTTCTTCCTGCTGGAGCCCGGACCGTACGACGGGAGCACCCCGGTTCCGGCCGATGATGCGGGCTACTTCGACCAGTCGATCCACGGCTCGGCCGCCAACTTCCGCCGGCACGCGATCGACGCGCTGGAATCGATGGGCATCTCGGTGGAGTACAGCCACCACGAGAACGCGCCGGGGCAACAGGAGATCGACCTGCGCTACGCCGACGCGCTGTCGATGGCCGACAACGTGATGACGTTCCGCTACCTGATCAAAGAGATCGCGCTCAAGGAAGGCGTCCGGGCGTCGTTCATGCCCAAGCCGTTCCGCGAGCACGCCGGTTCGGCCATGCACACCCACATGAGCCTGTTCGAGGGTGAGGTCAACGCCTTCCACAGCCCGGACGACCCGCTGCAGCTGTCCGCCACCGCCAAGTCGTTCATCGCCGGGATCCTCGAGCACGCCAACGAGATCAGCGCCGTCACCAACCAATGGGTCAACTCCTACAAGCGGCTGATCCACGGTGGGGAAGCCCCCACCGCGGCGTCCTGGGGCGCCTCCAACCGCTCGGCGTTGGTGCGGGTGCCGATGTACAGCCCGCACAAGACGTCGTCGCGGCGCATCGAGGTCCGCAGCCCGGACTCGGCATGCAACCCCTACCTGGCGTTCGCGGTGCTGTTGGCCGCCGGGCTGCGCGGGGTGGAGCAGGGTTACGAGCTCGGCCCGGAGGCCGAGGACAACGTCTGGGCGCTGACTCCCGAGGAGCGCCGGGCGATGGGCTACCGCGAACTGCCCGGCACCCTGGAGCGCGCGCTGAGCGAGATGGAGAACTCCGAGCTGGTCGCGGAAGCGTTGGGGGAGCAGGTCTTCGATTTCTTCCTGCGTAACAAGCGCCAGGAGTGGGCGAACTACCGCAGCCACGTGACCTCCTACGAGCTGCAGAACTACCTGTCGCTGTAAAGCCTCCGACGCCTCATGGCCTATCCCGGAGCGCAGCGCCGCAAGCTGCCCAGCGTCGGGCGCCTCGGCCTGGTCGACCGGTATGCCGCAGCAGACCTGACCGCGCTGGGCTGGTACAGCGCGTACACCCAACCGCACGTCGACGTGCTCTGGGCGCTGTCACGCGCTCCCGACGCCGACGTCGCACTGCGCACCCTGGTCCGGCTGTCCGAAACTCCGGGCATTGACTGGGCCGAACTGAGTGCAGCCCTCATGGCCGACCGCGGACTGCGCGGACGACTGTTCGCGGTACTGGGATCCTCACTGACGCTGGGCGATCACCTGATCACCCACCCAGACTCCTGGAAGCTGTTGGCCAGTCCGGCCGATTCCGACGACTACACGATCACGCTGCCGTCCGCGGCCGGGCTGCGCGCGATGTTCACCGACTGCGTTGCCGCCACCGCCGACGGCGCCTACATCGATCGGCTGCGGTCGCTGTACCGCGACCGGATGCTGGTGTTGGCATCGATGGACCTGGCGCCCACCGTCGAGAACCTGCCGGCCCTACCCTTCGTGGCGGTCGGAGAACATCTGGCCGACCTGGCCGATGCCGCGCTGGCCGCCGCGCTGCGGGTGGCCGAACTATGCGTCGCCGGCAGCGATGTGGCCCCGCCCCGGCTGGCCGTGATCGCGATGGGTAAATGCGGTGCGCGGGAATTGAATTACGTCAGCGATGTCGACGTCATCTTCGTCGCCGAGGAGGCCGATGCGGTCAGCACCCGGGTAGCCGGTGAGCTGATGCGGGTGGCCGGCGAGGCGTTCTTCGAGGTAGATGCCGGGTTGCGGCCCGAGGGCCGGCACGGCGCGCTGGTGCGCACCCTGGAATCGCACATCGCCTACTACCAGCGGTGGGCCAAGACGTGGGAGTTTCAGGCGCTGCTCAAGGCGCGCGCGGCGGTCGGTGACGCCGAATTGGGCCGGGCCTACATCGATGCGCTGCTGCCGATGGTCTGGACCGCATGCGAGCGTGAGGATTTCGTCGTCGACGTACAGGCGATGCGCCGCCGGGTGGCCCAACAGGTGCCCGCGGAGTTTCGGTCTCGCGAAATCAAGCTGGGCTCTGGAGGACTGCGTGACGTGGAGTTCGCGGTGCAGCTGCTGCAGCTGGTGCACGGCCGCAGTGACGAGTCATTGCATGTGGCATCCACGGTCGATGCACTGGCGGCCTTGGGTGCCGGCGGCTACATCGGCCGGGAGGATTCGGCCGACCTGACCGCGTCTTACGAGTTCCTGCGACTACTGGAACACCGGCTGCAGCTGCAACGGCTCAAACGCACCCATCTGCTCCCGCCGCCAGACGACGACGAGGCACTGCGCTGGCTGGCCCGCGCCGCCCATGTCCGCCCGGACGGCCGGCACGACGCCCTGGGCGTACTTCGCGAAGAGCTCAAAGCCCAGAACCGGCGGGTGTCGCGGCTGCACGCCAAGCTCTTCTACCAGCCGCTGCTGGAGGCGGTCGGCCCGGCGGGACTGGAGCTGGTCGGGGGACTGACCCCCGGAGCCGCGGAACGGCAACTGGCAGCACTCGGTTACGAAGCGCCGCACAACGCTCTGACCCACCTAGGCGCGCTGATCAACCAGAGCGGTCGCCGAGGCCGGGTGCAGGCAGTGCTGCTGCCCAAGCTGCTGTACTGGCTGTCGGACACCCCCAACCCCGACGCGGGGCTGCTGGCCTACCGGCGGCTCAGTGAGGCGATGGCCCAGCAGCGCTGGTATCTGAGCACCCTGCGCGACAGCAGCGCGGTGGCCAAACGGCTGATGCGAGTGCTGGGCACCTCGGCCTACATCCCGGAACTGCTGATGCGCTCACCCGATGTCATCCAGGCCTATGGCGATGGACCGACCGGACCCAAGCTGCTCAACACCGATTCGGACGCGGTGTCACGGGCGCTGATCGCGTCGGCGGGCCGCCATCCCGACCCGGTGCGCGCGATCGCTTCAGCCCGCAGCCTGCGTCGCCACGAGTTGGCCCGCATCGCCTCAGCGGACCTGCTGGGCATGCTTGACGTCATCGATGTCTGCCGGGCACTGACCGCGGTGTGGGCGGCCGTGCTACAGGCCGCCCTGGACGCGATCGTCCGGGTCAATCTGCCCGGCGCGCCCGACACAGAGCCCCGCGAAGCGCCGGCGCGGATCGCGGTGATCGGCATGGGCCGACTCGGCGGCGGCGAACTCGGCTACGGCTCGGACGCCGACGTCATGTTCGTGTGCGAGGTCAACGAGAAGGCGACCGGCGTGAGCGACGCAGACGCGGTGCGCTGGGCCACGTCGATCGTCGAACAGGTCCGGGCGCTGTTGGGCACCGCCAGCGTCGATCCGCCGCTGCAGGTCGACATCAACCTGCGTCCCGAGGGCCGCAACGGCCCGCCGGTGCGCACACTGGCGTCCTACGCGGCCTACTACGACCAGTGGGCACAGCCATGGGAGATCCAGGCGCTGCTGCGGGCGCACTGCGTCGCCGGCGATACGGGTCTGGGCAGCCGGTTCCTGCGGATGGTCGACGCCACCCGCTAACCGCCCGGCGGGGTGTCCGCCGACGCGGTGCGTGAGATTCGCCGGATCAAGGCGCGCGTCGATGCCGAGCGACTGCCGCGCGGGGCGGACCCCAATACGCACACCAAACTGGGCCGGGGCGGACTAGCCGACGCCGAGTGGACCGTGCAGCTGCTGCCGCGGCGCCACGCCCACCGTGTACCGGCGCTGCACAACACCTCTACGCTGGAACCCCTGGACGCCATCGCCGCTGCTGGGCTACTCGAAGAAGACGAAGTGGACCGGCTCCGGCAGGCCTGGCTGATCGCCACCCGTGCTCGCAACGCGCTGGTGCTGGTTCGTGGCAAACCCACTGACCAACTGCCCGGGCCGGGCCGCGCGCTGAACGCGGTCGCGGTGGCCGCCGGCTGGCCCGGCGGCGACGGCGGTGAGTTCCTGGACAACTACCTCCGGGTGACACGGCGCGCGAAGGTCGTCGCGCGCAACGTGTTCGGAGACTGAAGGAGGACCTCTGTGGTGGATTTCAGGGCTCGCTCGAACGTGCCGACGATCAGCGCCGACGAGAGCGGGCAGCTGGTGGAGCGTTACGGACCGCTCGCCCAGGCGGTCCGCGACCTGATCGACGCCACCATCCGCACCCAGGCCGACGACGCCACGGCCCGCGAGGTGACCGCCCAGGTGCAGGAGCTGACCGAGCGGCTTCGTGGCGGAACCCTCAGCGAGTCACCGGGACTGCGCTACGTCGTCGACGGTCGGCCGCTGGCGTGGGGCAACGCCGTGGTGGGGCTGCGCAACCCGATCGCCCCGCCGCTGGTGATCCAGCACGGGGAGAACGGCCACTGCTGGAGCGACTTTCACCTGGGCGCGGCCTACGAGGGCCCCCCGTCGCTGGTCCACGGCGGGGTCAGCGCGCTGGTCCTCGACCATGTGCTCGGTGAGGCGGCCAGCGATGGCCTGACCAAGCCGCTCTACACCGGCACGATCACGGTGAAGTACCTGCGCGGAACACCGCTGGGGCCGTTGCACGCCGAAGCCTCGATCTACCGCAAGGAAGGCGTGAAAACCTACGCCCGCGGCCATATCTCGGACGCCAACGGGGTCACCGTGGAGGCCGACGGGGTCTTCATCACGCCGTCCTGGGCCCGCGACGGGCTCGAGTGACGGCAGCGGCGCGTCCGCTACAACGACATCAAGGCCGACAGCACGCTCAGCACACCGATCCCGATGCCCGCGGTGGCCAACCCCATGTCGGCGGCGATCGGCATCAGGGCGGCGTTGAGCAGGTCACCGGAGGCCAGCTCCTGCGCGAACAGACTGACGTCATAGGCCGGCAGGGTGGTGAACAGGGCGTTGACCAGGTCGGTGATCGGCAGCAGGGTCGAGTAGAGGGTCGATAGGTCGGCGGAGAACGCGTTCACCCCCTCGGTGAAGTCGCCCAGAACCGCCGCGCTGTTGGCCAGGGCGTCGGGCAGGCTCGGCAGCGAGCCCAGATCGTGGATGAAGTCCTGCCAGCCCTGCTGAACCCCGTTGCCCAGCGCCGTGAAGACGTCGCCCAGACCCACATTCGGGAACAACCCGAATGGGGTGGACAGGTCCGCGGGTCCCTGGTCCCAACCGTGTTCGATATTGCCGTAACCCAGGTTGATCAGCACCCTCAGCGCCGGCTGCATCAGATCTGCCAGCGGATCGCCCAGGATGGGAACGGCTCGCAGCAACTCCAGCAACGGCAGGTTCTCGGTGGGAATCATGAAGTAGTCGGTGTTGCCGGCGTAACCGTCGGACACCGGTAGCAGAACGGATTGGGCGATCTGCTCGTCGGAAAGGCCGGTGATACTGCCGTGCACGAAGGCGATGCCCAACACGGCGTTGAGATCGGCCAGGAAGTTGAGCGGATAGCGCGGGAAGTCCGAGAAGCCGTCGTATTCCATGTTGTAGATGGCGGTGTGCCACGGGGTGTCCGAGGGGGTGGCACCGCTGAACGTGACGCCCATGCTCGGGAAGCTCAACGGTGGCAGGCTCGGGTCACCGAAGCGGGACAGCAGACCCCCGTTGGGGTTGCTGGGGTCGACCAGCAGGACGAACGACAGCTGGTCGGCTGTCGGGATCTGATCAGCCGGCAGCGCAAGCAGATTGCGCATCTCCAGCGAGGCGATAGTGGAACTCTGCGAGCCGCCCACCACGACGAGGTCGTGGCCCAAGGCGAGCCGGTCCTTGATGGTGGCGTCCAGAATCTGTACGCCCTGGGCCACAGACTGGTCGAGGACCAGCGACTTGACGCCGGTCATCGGGTACAGGCCCTCCGGGGTGAACAGGGGGTGCACCGAGTCGACCGGGAATATCGGCTGGCCCGGGAAGATCGGCGAGGCCGGCATGATGTAGCGCGCGCTGATGGCGTCGATGAGCGCTTGGGAGGGAATCGGAGTACCGCTGCCACCCATGCCCCAGCCCTCGGAGTCGAGCAGGACCACCTGCGCGGAGACCGACTTCGGGCCCTGGGCCGCGATGCTTGCGGGTGGGAAGATTGCGCCAATCAGCAGCGGTGCAACGGCCAGTGGGAGCAACCTGCGATCGGTCATGGGCGTCCCTTTCGTGAAAAGCAGACCCTTTAGCTGGAGAAATACTGATCCGGCGATAAATTACATCGAATATTTTCTAAGTTCAATCACATATTTTGAGGTTGTGGTAACGCTCGTTACCGGCGCGCTGATTTTGGTATGTGGAGCCCCGCCGACAAACGTCCGCGGCGCATTCGGTGTGGCTGTGGTGAACGAGCGCGTGACCCGGCGTTGTGGCCCGCTGGAGAATCAAATAGCCTGTCCGCAAACATGTTTCGGCAGGTCTCGAATTCAGCGTCCAGGTTGCCCCGGTTGTGTCGGGGATGGCTAGTGTCGTTTCTCCGACTCCCGGCAAACACACAGAATCGCGTGGGTAATTCGCCGTTAGGCGACTTCGTCGTCGGGTGGGTCGGGGTCGGTTCGGAAGAGTTCTTCGGGGTGGTCGGTGCGGGCCGCCGGTCCAGTACGAACCGCGAAGGCCGTTCAGCATCGTGGTTGACGTGCGGGCCCTTGATCGACCCTATGGGGTCGCGGTCTGGATACGTTTGACGAATCGGGACGTGTGGACCCCGCGCGGCGAACCGAAGGTTTGTGCTTACTTTGCCAAGGGACGCCGGGGTTCCAGCCCGACGCGCACCGTACGACTGCCCGCTGAGTTGAGCAGGCGGTTGGACGCCTATACCTCCGCCGAACACACCACACCCAGCGAGGTCATGCGCCGCGCTCTCGATGAGTACCTCGGACGCATCGGGGCGTGACGGAGCGGGTCACCCCGCGAGAGGAATTGGTCAAATCCTCCGAAAGGAGTTCGTCCGGTGATGGTCAGCGCGGATATGCCAAGGAGTTCGTGTCACGGCGAGAATCATTTAATCGTAATGCGATAGTTCTGGCGGATCGGGTTGTATCCGATCAAGCCGGTCAACCCGACTCAGCAGTCGTAGTACAGCGCGAATTCGTACGGGTGCGGTCGCACGCTGATCGGGGTGATCTCGTGGTCACGCTTGTAACGGATCCAGTTCTCGATCAGGTCCGGAGTGAATACGCCGCCCTCGGTGAGGTATTCGTGATCGGCCTCGAGGTTGTCCATCACTTCGGCCAGCGTGGTCGGGGCCTGCGGGATGTCGGCGGCCTCATCCGGCGGCAGCTCGTAGAGGTCCTTGTCCACCGGAGCGGCCGGCTCGATCTTGTTCTTGATGCCGTCGATGCCGGCCATCAACATCGCCGCAAATGCCAGATAGGGGTTGCTGGAGGAGTCCGGGCAACGGAACTCCAGCCGCTTGGCCTTGGGGTTGGTGCCGGTGATCGGGATCCGTACACAGGCCGAACGGTTGCGCTGGCTGTAGACCAGGTTGATCGGGGCCTCGTAGTGCGGCACCAGGCGCTTGAAGGAGTTGATGGTGGGGTTGGTGAACGCCAGCAGCGACGGCGCGTGGTGCAGGATGCCGCCGATGCAGTGGCGTGCGGTGTCAGACAGTCCGGCGTAGCCGGCCTCGTCGTAGAACAGTGGCTGGCCGGCCTTCCACAGGGACAGGTGGACATGCATGCCTGAGCCGTTGTCGCCGAATAGTGGCTTGGGCATGAACGTGACGGTTTTGCCGTTCGCCCAGGCGGTGTTCTTGATGATGTATTTGAACAACATGACGTCGTCGGCGGCATGCAGCAGGGTGTTGAACTTGTAGTTGATCTC
The DNA here is from genome assembly GCA_964292075.1 of uncultured Mycolicibacter sp. GTDB lineage: Bacteria > Actinomycetota > Actinomycetes > Mycobacteriales > Mycobacteriaceae > Mycobacterium. Next base: position 13,230 of record CAXYUC010000061.1, on the reverse strand, counting down.
CGCCTGCCCACCGGAGCCGCATTCGTGGTGGCCGCGCTCCAAGGTGAAGCCGGCGTTGGCCAGGTTGGTGGTCATGGTGTCGCGCAGGTCGACGTACTGGTCGTTGGGGGCGACGGGGAAGTAGCCGCCCTTGGGGCGGGTCTTGTATCCGCGGTTGGCCCGTCCGCCGGCCTCGGTCGGCGAACCGGTGTTCCACCAACCCGAGTCCGAGTCGACCTCGTAGAAGGTGCCGTTCATCTGCGAGTCGAAGCGCACCGAGTCGAAGATGTAGAACTCGGCTTCGGCGCCGAAGTAGGCGGTGTCGGCAATGCCGGTGCTGGTGAGGTAGTTCTCGGCCTTGCGGGCGATGTTGCGCGGGTCGCGGGAGTAGGGCTCGCGGGTGAAGGGGTCGTGGACGAAGAAGTTCAGGTTCAACGTCTTGGCCGCGCGGAACGGATCGATCTGGGCCGTCGAGAAGTCCGGCAGCAGCATCATGTCCGACTCGTGGATGGACTGGAAGCCGCGGATCGAGGATCCGTCGAAGGCCAGCCCGTCTTCGAACACGCTCGCATCCAGCGTGGACGCGGGGATCGACAGATGTTGCATCTGACCGGGCAAGTCGCAGAACTGGATGTCGACGTACTCCACGTTCTCATCGGCGACGAGCTTGAGAATGTCGTCGGCCGTCTTGTGGGCCACAGAAGTGTTCTCCCGCGCTGGAAGCCCGGGTCGGCCGCTGAGGTGGCCGGTGCTGACGTTACGCAACCGCGGCTGCCCCCGGCGACGCCGGGTCGGATTCGCCGCCCGCCTATCGTAGGGGCCATGAGCCGCACGTTCTCCTCGTGGCTGTCCGGGCCGGAATCTGCCGGACCCAGTCACCCCGACAACGCCCCGGGACAGGGTCTGGGTTTGCCGTCCAGCGGACCTGGTTCCCTGGCTCCGATGGGCCGCCGCATGGTGGCCCTGGCCCTCGACTGGATGGTGGGCTACGGACTGGCCGGCCTGGGCGTGGCCGCGGGCCTGGTGACCCCGGAATACCTGGCGACCGTGGTGCTGGGGATCTGGCTGGTCCTCGGGGTGGCCGCGGTGCGGCTGTTCGGATTCACGCCGGGCCAGTACGCCTGCGGGCTGCGGGTGGTCCCCGTCGACGGCCCCGGCCTGGGCGTGGGCGTCGGTCGCGCCGCGATCCGCGGATTGTTGATCGCGCTGGTGGTCCCGGCCTTGTTCGCCGACGCCGACGGCCGTGGCCTGCAGGACCGGGCCACTGCGACCGCCGTGGTGCGCAGTCGCTGAACCTTGAGCCGCCGCATTGAGTCTGCGTGTACGGCGCAAAAGTGCGAGTAGCCCCCGCCCTCAGCGCAGGTCAACGGGCTGTTTGCAGCTAGCGCCGGCGCACCGCGCGTTGAACGCCACGCACCTTCGCGCCGCCGGGCAACGGGCCCTTGGGCATGGCTGCGGTTCCGGTCCGCGAACCGAGCGCGGCCAGTTTCGACTCCAGCGAATCCATCTGCTTCGTGGTGATGTTGGCCGGCAGTTTGGTCAGGTAACGCTCCAGCTTGGCCAGCGGAACCTCACCGTCGCCGGCGCCCACCACCACGTCATAGATCGGTACGTCACCGACGAGCCGGGCCGTGCGCTTCTTCTCCTGAGCCAGCAGTGGCTTGAGCCGGGCGGGCGAACCTTCGGCGACGAAGATGATGCCCGGACGCCCGATCACCCGATGCACGGCGTCGAGCTGGCCGGTGGCGGACACCCCCGGGGTCACCCGCCACTTGCCGCGCAGGTTGTCCAGCGCCCACGCCGCAGCCCCGGCCTGCCCCTCGGCCTTGAGGTAGACCGACCGTTGAGCTCGCCGGCCGAAGATCACGAACGCCACCAGGGCACCGAGCACCAGGCCGAGCGGAATCGTCGTCACCTTGGCGAACGTGCCGCCATTGAGTGCCAGGGCCGTCGTCACCCCAGCGACCAGCACGAAGGCGCCGACCATGTACGGCACCAGCCGCTTGTCTTCCTTGCGCTGCAGCTGGAAGGCCTGCCACAGCTGCGTGCGGCGCTGCCTGCTGGCGGCCTTGCGGGCGGCTTTCGCTTCCGCCCGAGCAGCCTTGTTCTCGGTGGTGGTGCGCGATCTGGGCATAGCTACCAAGGATACCCAGCGGGGCTTACCGCCAGCCGGGGCGTCAGTCAGCCGTGGGCGGCGGCGGGGGCCTGTTCGCGGCGCGCCCGGTTCTCCAGCGCCTGCTGGTAGAGCCGCCCGGCCCGATACGAGGAGCGCACCAGCGGCCCGGACATCACTCCGGCGAAGCCCAGCTCCTCGGCATAGCGGGCGTGCTCGACGAACTCCTCGGGCTTGACCCATCGGTCGATCGGGTGGTGCCGCTCGGTGGGGCGCAGATACTGGGTGATGGTGACCAGTTCGGCGCCGGCGTCATACAAGTCCGACAGTGCCGCCCGGATCTCTTCGGGCGTCTCGCCCATACCCAGGATGAGGTTGCTCTTGGCCACCAACCCGGCATCACGGGCCTGGGTCAGCACGTCAAGGCTGCGCTGGTAGCTGAATCCGGGCCGGATCAACTTGAAGATGCGCGGCACGGTTTCGACGTTGTGCGCCAGCACTTCCGGGCGAGATTCGAACACTTCGCCCAAGAGGTCGGGCCGTCCGCCGAAGTCGGGGATCAACAGTTCGACACCCGTGGATGGGTTGAGGGCCTTGATGGCACGCACCGTCTCGGCGTAGAGCCAGGATCCCTGATCGGGCAGATCGTCGCGGGCGACACCGGTGACCGTCGAATACCGCAGGCCCATGGTTTGCACGCTCTCGGCGACGCGGCGCGGCTCGTCGCGGTCCAGCTCGGGGGGCTTGCCCGACTTGATGAGACAGAACGAACAGTTGCGGGTACAGACCTCGCCGCCGATCAGGAAGGTGGCCTCCCGGTCTTCCCAACACTCGTAGATGTTGGGGCAGCCGGCCTCCTCGCACACCGTGTGGAGCTTTTCCTGCTTCACCAAAACCTTGAGCTGGGTGTAGCTGGGCCCCATCCGGGCGCGGGTCTTGATCCACGGGGGTTTGCGTTCGATCGGAGTTTCGGCGTTGCGTGCTTCGGCACGGCTTAACCTACGGCCTTCCGGGGCGGCGCTCACCTGGTCGATGTTACGCGCGGGCCGGAATGCTCGCGCACCGGCAGCACCCCGTCGAGAGCATCGACGACTGCATTGGCCACGGCCTGCCGGACATCCTCGACGCCGGTCGCAAAGCCCAGCTCCGCCGACAGTGATGTCACTCCCGCGTCGGTGATCCCGCACGGCACAATCGAGCCGAACGCACTGAGATCACAATCACAATTGAGCGCGAACCCATGCAATGTGGTAGCGCGGGCCACGCGGACGCCGATCGCGGCGACCTTGCGGGCGGGCCGGCCGCCGCCCGGCGGCAGCCATACCCCGGATCTGCCATCTATCCGAACCGTATTGAGGCCCAACGTGTTACACACCTCGATAAGGGATTCTTCAAGGCGTCGAACGTAATTCACGACGTCCAAGGGTTCGGCGAGGCCGATCACCGGATAGCCCACCAGTTGGCCGGGACCGTGCCAGGTGATCTTGCCGCCTCGGTCGGTGTCGACCACCGGGGTGCCGTCCATCGGACGCTCCTGCGGCTCGGTGCGACGTCCGGCGGTATAGACCGGGGGATGCTCCAACATCAGCAGAGTGTCCGGGCCGCCGGCCGCCCTGGCCTCGGCCAGCTCGCGTTGCAGTTGCCAGGCGTCGCCATAGTCGACGGTGCCCAGCTGGCGCACCTCGATCGGAGTGGTGCTGGAGCGGATGGACACCATGTTCGCAGGCTACTCGGCGCGGTGTGGCTACAGCGGGGTCGGCCGGGAGGTGGCGTAGGCCAGGGCCTCGCCGACGGTGTGGTGTTGAAACCGGAAGCCGGCCTGCTCCAACACGGCGGGAATGGCTCGTTGGCCGGTGAGGAGGCTGTCGGCGAACTCGCCGAGCCCGGCACGGAACGCGAAAGCGGGAAGCAGCATCGGGGTCGGGCGGTTGACGGCGCGTCCCAGTGCGGCGGTGAACTCGGCGTTGGTCACCGGTGCCGGCCCGGTCAGATTCACCGGGCCGGACAACGTGTCATGGGAGATCGCGAACAGCAGTGCTCGCACCTCGTCCTCCAGGCTGATCCACGACATGTACTGGCGGCCGTTGCCGATCCGGGCGCCGAGTCCCAGGGAGAACAGCGGACGCAACCGGCCAACGGCGCCGCCGGACCGCGACAGCACGATACCGGTGCGGGCCAGCACCACACGGGCGCCCGAGGCTTGGGCGGATGCGGTTGCCGCCTCCCAGTCCTCGGCGAGTTGAGCCAGGAAACCTGCTCCTGCCGAAGCGGACTCGTCGACCGTGCGGTTGCCGGTGTCACCGTAATAGCCCACCCCGCTGGCATTGACCAGCACCGGCACGCCGGCCTGGGCGACCGCGGCCGACAACACCTCGGTCGGGGTGATCCGGCTGTCGCGCAGGCTCTGCTTGAACGCTCCCGACCAGCGGCGGTCGCCGAGGCTGACGCCGCACAGGTTGACCACTGCGTCGACCCCGGCCAGTGCGCCGACGTCGATGTCACCGGCCTCGGGATCCCATTGCAGCTCGCCGGCGTTGGCCGGCGTCCGCCGCACAATCCGCAGCACCTGGTGATCGTCGGCGCGCAACGCCGAGACCAGAGCCGAGCCGATCAGCCCGGACGAGCCGGCGATTGCGACGATGGGATTGCTCACAGCTGAATCCTCTTGCAGCTCTTCGGAAAATCCCCCGGCGTCCGTTAGAGGCCCAGGTCTGCCTCGAACGCACCTTCTTCCAGCCGGTTCTTGATCGTGGTCACGAACCGCCCCGCGTCGGCACCGTCGATCAAACGGTGGTCGTAGGTCAGCGGCAGGTAGGAGATCGAACGCACGCCGATCGACTCGTTGCCGGCTTCGTCGATGATGACTCGCGGCCGTTTGACGATGGCCCCGGTGCCCAGCATGGCGGCCTGCGGCGGAACCAGGATGGGGGTGTCGAACAGTGCGCCCTGGCTGCCGATATTGGTGATCGTGAAGGTGCCCCCGGACAGTTCGTCGGGTTTGAGGTTGCCCGAGCGTGCCCGGGCGGCGATGTCGGCAATGGCCCGCGCGAGTCCGGCCAGCGAGAGATCACCGGCGTTGTGGACGACCGGGGACAGCAGCCCCTGCTCGGTGTCCACCGCGAAGCCGAGGTGCTCGGCGTCGTAGTAGGTGATCTCGCCGGCATCCTCGTTGTAGCTGGCGTTGACGTTCGGATGTGCCTTGAGGGCGTCGATCACCGCGCGGGCGATGAACGGAAGGTAGGTCAGGTTGACGCCCTCGCGTTCGGCGAAGTCCGCCTTCGCCCTGGCCCGCAACGCCACGATCTTGGTCATGTCGACCTCGTGGGTCTGGGTGAGCTGCGCAGTGGCCTGCAGCGATTCGCGGGTCTTCTTCGCAGTGATCTGACGGATCCGGCTGGCCTTGGCGGTCGTGCCACGCAGGTGCGCCAGCGCCGAGGCGGGTGCCGCGGCGGCCGGGCGCTGGGCGGCCGGTGCGGAAGGCGCCTGCTGCGGTTCGGCCTGCTTCTCGGCGAAGGCCAGCACGTCCTGCTTGCGGATTCGCCCGCCGACCCCGGTGCCGGTGACGCGGCTCAGGTCGACGTTCTTGTCGGCGGCGAGCTTGCGCACCAACGGGGTCACATACCGTGCGGCGTCGCCAGCCGGGGCCTCAGCAGCGGCCGGCTGCGCCGGTGCCGGCGCCGGGGGGGCCTGCGGAGCGGGTGCCGGGGCAGCGGGAGCAGGTGCAGGTGCAGGTGCCGGAGCCGCTGGTGCCGGAGTGGGAGCCGCCGGTGCAGGAGCGGGAGCCGCCGGTGCCGGAGCAGGAGCCGCGGGAGCGGGCGCGGCGGGAGCCGCCGGGGTACCCGAACCGATTCGGGCCAGTTCACCGCCGACCTCGACGGTGGCGTCCTCACCGGCGGTGATCGAGAGCAGGGTGCCGGCCACCGGTGACGGAATTTCCGTGTCGACCTTGTCGGTGGAGACCTCCACCAGCGGCTCGTCGACCTCGACGGTGTCGCCGACCTGCTTGAGCCAGCGCGTCACGGTGCCTTCGGTGACCGACTCACCCAACTCGGGCATCAGCACCGGGGTGCCGTCTCCGGCGGGCGCCTGCTGGGCGGCGGGCGCCGGCGCAGCGGCGGGCGGGGGAGCACGCGGGCCCGGCGCCGGGGAGGCGGGAGCCGGCTCGGGCTCGCCCGCCGGTGCCGCGGAGGCCGACGGGGCCCCGGCGCTGTCACCTGCCTCGCCGATCAAGGCCAGCTCACCGCCGACCTCGACCGTGGTGTCCTCGCCGGCGATGATCTTGGTCAGCACACCGGCCACCGGCGACGGGATCTCGGTGTCGACCTTGTCGGTGGAGACCTCCAGGAGCGGCTCGTCGACCTCGACGGTGTCGCCTTCCTGCTTGAGCCAGCGGGTCACCGTTCCCTCGGTGACGCTCTCACCGAGGGCGGGCATCTGGACTGAGAAGGCCATCGTTGTTGACTCCTCGCTCGATCGGTCGCTGCACGTCGTTTCCTGGATACCACGTCAGTGGTGGGGCGAGGGCGGTGCCCAGGTGGACTGTCGAAAACCATCCTGTCATTGCGGTCTCGCCGGCACACATCGAGGTGGCGGACGAACGGCTCGCGAGGCGGTCGGGTATCGCGGACTGCGCAGTCCGCCAAAGCGCTACCGCGGCCGCTGCAGCGTCACTACTATCTCGCGGGTGCCCGCTGAGCAGATCGCCGCAGCCTGTGAGCTGTGGACCGGCTTCGACGTATCCATCGTGGCCCGCAACTATGCCCAACTAGCCGGTTTGCTGGCCGGTTTCGCGTTCGTCGTCATCAATCTGGTGCTCGATCGTGCGTATCGGCGTCGCAGCGACGGTCATTCGCCGGACCCGCGCGAAGTCGAGCACGAGACCCTGACCGGGGTCGCGCTGATGAACGCATTTCTGGGGCTGTTCCTGACGGCGGTGCAATACAGTCTGCTCGCCGGCGAGCAGGGATGTGCGGTCAGTAGCGGCCGGGCCGCATCCGCAGAACTGTTGGGCGGCATATCATTTGTGGCCTCGCTCTACATTCTGCTGTACGCCATCGTGCAATTCGTGTCGGGCAGCGCCGGGACACTGATCAAACATTGCGTGTTCATCGTGGCGGTCCTGGTCCCGCCGATTGCGGTGTTCTTCGTGGAGGCGACGCTGGCGGACCTTGCGGTCTCGCTCGGCGACCCGCAGACGCATCGGCCGTTGCAGCCGCTGTGGGACGACGCCAACCGACTGTCCGTGCCCATCACGGTCGTCATTACCGTCGCGTGTGCGATCGGCTGGTTCCTCGGACGAGCGCGACGGCGTAGCGAATCGCCGATCGGGCCCATGGCCGGGCGCATGCGGGCCGCGTTCCCGTACTTGAGCACCGTCGTGATCATCGCGGCGATCGTTCGCTCGATGGCGGCGCTGCCGAAAACCGATGTCGCGTCCCATCTGGACGCGACGGAATCCTGGTTCTGGGTTGCCGTGTTCGCCGTGCTGATGTTGGTGCTGAGTACGGCGCTGTCCTTTCAACAAGGCGTGGAAAGGCCGCCTCGTTCCGCGCCGACGCCCGAGAGCGTGGAAGCCGCGGAAATCCAAGCCTGACGGCGGGGGGCTTATCCGTTCGCGGCGATGTCCTCCAGCACCGCGAACATGGTGCGGGTCGGCACCCCGGTGCCACCCTTGCCGGTGTAGCCCCAGGCGCCGCCGGAGTTATAGGCCGGTCCCGCGACGTCGATGTGGACCCAGTCGACTCCGTCGGCCACGAACTCACGCAGGTACACCCCGGCGACCAGCATCCCGGCGAAACGCTGACCACTGACGTTGGCCAGGTCGGCCACCGTCGACTTCAGGTCCTCTTTGAGCTCGTCGGGCAGCGGCATCGGCCAGCCGTTCTCGCCGACGGCCTGCGAGATCGACGCCACCCGGTCGCGGAACTCGTCCGAACCCATCACCCCGGGGATGCGCGCGCCCAGCGCCACCGTCTGCGCACCGGTCAGCGTCGAGGTCTCGATCAGATAGTCCGGGTTGTCCTCGCAGGCTCGCACGATCGCGTCGGCCAGGATCAACCGGCCCTCGGCGTCGGTGTTGAGCACCTCGACGGTGGTGCCGCCGTACTGGGTGAGCACATCGCCCGGGCGCTGCGCGGTGGACGACGGCATGTTCTCGGCCATCGGCACGGTCGCGGTCACGTCGATCGGCAGCCCCCGACGGGCGGCCAGCACCACCGTCGCGATCACCGCGGCCGCCCCACCCATGTCGGAGGTCATGTGGTGCATCGAGGCGGCCGGCTTGATCGAGATGCCACCGGTGTCGAAGGTGATGCCCTTGCCGACCAGCGCCACCTTCTTGGCACCGTCCGGGTCATCGAGCAGGCGTGATCCACGGTGGACCAACCGCACCAGACGCGGCGGGCGCGAGGAACCCTGTCCCACCCCGATCACCCCGCCGTAGCCGGCGTCGGCGAGCGCCTGCTCGTCGAGCACCTCGACCTCCAGCCCGGCCGACTCGGCCAGCGCCGTGGCCCGGTCGGCGAATTCGGCCGGAAACAGGTGACTGGGCGGAGTGTTGACGAAGTCGCGGGCGGTAGCCACCGCGGCGGCGATGTCGGCGCCGCGCGCCGCCTGTGCCTCGGCGTCGGCCGCGGTGGACAGCACGGTCACGGCCCGCAGGCCCGGTTCCTTGGGCGCAGTCTTTTCGCTGCGGAACGCGGTGAATCGGTAGCCGCCCAGCAGCAGCCCCTCGACGCTCGCGGCGAGCACCCCGTCACCGGGCAACCCGCTCAGCGCGCTGATCACCGTGGCGGTGCCGTTGAGTGAACGTGCCGCATTTCCGGCGGCCCGGCGCACGGTGTCGGCCGGCCAGGAGTCGCGCTGCTTGCCCAACCCGACGGTCACCACGCTGGCCACCGGCAGCGACGCCAGCACCAGCCGGTGCACCTGCTCACTGCCGCCCTTGGCGCCCAGCGCGCGCAGGCCCGCCTCGATCTCGGCGACCGCCTCGGCGGGCAGGGCTGGCTCGATCGTGGCGACCACCGCGCCCGGTTCGGATTCGTCGCCGGTCGAGAGGACCGGCACGATCAGTACGGCCTCATCGGCGTTCGCGGGCAGCGAGGCGGCGACGGTGACGGAGGGGGCGGGGTATCCGGGTTGGGTGCTCACAAGCACTCACCCTAACGATCTGGGTCCAGCTGCAGTTCGTATGCCGGAACCGCCTCGTCGAAGCCCTTGAGCATCAACGGTTCCTGCCCGGTAGCGGGCCAGTCGGGCAGTGCTGCGACCACGCTCGCCGAGGCCAGCACCTGGCGGGGGGCGGCGGCATCCACCAGGCGCGCCGCCAGGTTCACCGGGGTGCCGAAATAGTCACCGACCAGCGTCACCACTTCGCCGTAACCGAGGCCGGCGCGCACCTGCAGGCCGGCTTCGCGGGCTTTCGGATGATTGACGAGGTCGACCGCCGCCTTGACGAGCAGCTTCGGTGTCGAGCTCACCCACATCACGGCGTCGCCGATGAACTTGACCACCCGGCCGCCGTCGGCGTGCACCACGTCGGCGACGGTGCCGCCGAACTCGCTGAGCAGCGTAGACAGCTCCGCAGCGGTGAGCACCCGGGTCAGGGCGGTGAAACCGGTCAGGTCGGCGAACCCGACGCCGCACACGATGCTGGCCGACGGCCCGCCGGCCAGCCCTTCGAGGAAGGTCCGGTGGCTGACCTGGTGCTGGCGGTGGACGGCGTCGATCATGGCGCCGATACGCGGGATGTACGCCGCGACCGCTCGCCAGGCCCGGGCGGTGGTCAGTTCGTCTCCGGTGTGTCCCAGCCACATGTCCGGTTGGGTAAGCCGGATCATCGACGACTCGGCCTCGGCCAACCGCGCCATCGTCGCACCCAGCACCCGCAGGAAACCGTCGACGGGCTCTCCGAGCTGCGATCGCATCTGGACCCAGGTGGCCAACCCGTCCACGTCGGCCTGGCTCAGCGCGGGCGCGTCGGGGCTGGGGACACCGAGCCCGAGCATCCGCCAGGCCTGCTGGACGGCGTCGAGCCCGATGCCCAACGCCTCGGCGGCGGTGCGGAACGTGTAGGTGGGCGCACCCGAACGCCCCACCGCGTCACCGGCCAGGCCGAACAACCGGCCCCGGCGCTCGGCATCGGCCATCTCTTCGGCGCTAAAACCCAGGCCGTCGAGGTACTCGACCAGGCCCGCACGGCTCCTGGCGTCGGCGATACCGGCAGCTTCGAGCGCATCCCAATCCACCATTCACACAAGTGTGCCGATTAGGGTGGCTCGACGTGAGCGAACTGCAACACGGACCCCTGGAAGACCGCCATCGCGCCTTGGGCGCCAGCTTCGCCGAGTTCGGCGGGTGGCTGATGCCGGTGTCCTATGCCGGCACCGTCGCCGAGCACACTGCCACCCGCGACACCGTGGGTCTGTTCGACGTCAGCCACCTGGGTAAGGCGACCGTTCGCGGACCGGGTGCCGCGGCCTTCGTCAACGCGACGCTGACCAACGACATGGCCAGGATCGCGCCGGGGCAGGCCCAGTACACGTTGTGCTGCAACGAATCCGGTGGCGTGATCGATGACCTGATTGCCTACTACGTCTCCGACGACGAGATCTTTCTGGTGCCCAACGCCGCCAACACCGCGGCCGTGGTGGCCGTGCTGCAGGAGGTGGCGCCGGCCGGGGTGACGATCACCGACGAACACCGCTCGCGCGCGGTGCTGGCGGTGCAGGGGCCACGATCGGCAGAGGTGCTGGCCGGCCTCGGGCTGCCGACCGAGATGGACTACATGGCGTTCGCCGATGCTGGGTTCGCCGGCGTACCGGTACGGGTGTGCCGGTCCGGCTACACCGGTGAACACGGCTACGAGCTGCTGCCGGCGTGGGAGTCCGCGGGGGTGGTGTTCGACGCATTGGTGGAGGCCGTGCGGCGGATCGGCGGTGAGCCGGCCGGCCTGGGCGCCCGCGACACCCTGCGCACCGAGATGGGCTACGCGCTGCACGGTCACGAACTGTCGCCGACCATCTCGCCGCTACAGGCCCGCTGCGGCTGGGCGATCGGCTGGAAAAAGGAATCGTTCTTCGGCCGCGACGCGCTGCTGGCGGAGAAGGCCGCCGGCCCCGCGCGACTGCTGCGCGGCCTGCGCGCCACGGGTCGGGGAGTGTTGCGTGCCGACCTGGCCGTGCTCGACGGTGACCGCCGGGTCGGGGTCACCACGTCGGGCACGTTCTCCCCGACGCTGAAGGCCGGCATTGCGCTGGCATTGATCGACACCGATGCGGGCATAGAAGATGGTGGACGGCTGGATGTCGACGTGCGCGGCCGCGCCGTCGAATGCGAGGTGGTGACGCCGCCGTTCGTCACGGCAAAAACCCGCTAGCGCACCGGTTATACAATCGCTGCATGACGCGCAGCCTCCTCGAGTTCCATGTGTCGGTTACCGCAAACCCGACGCCCGACGAGGTGCGCGAATCCATTTTGGCGGACCCGGGTTTCGGTAAGTACCACACCGACCACATGGTGTCGATCGACTACACCGTGGATGCGGGTTGGCACAATGCGCGGGTCATCCCTTACGGGCCCATCGAACTGGACCCCTCGGCCATCGTCCTGCACTACGCGCAGGAAGTGTTCGAAGGGCTCAAGGCCTACCGGTGGACGGACGGATCGATCGTCTCGTTCCGGCCCGAGGCAAATGCTGCCCGGATGCGGGCCTCGTCGCGGCGGCTGGCCATCCCGGAGCTGCCTGATGATCTGTTCATCGAGTCGTTGCGGCAGTTGATCGCCGTGGACGGCGCCTGGGTCCCGGCGCCCGGCGGTGAGGAATCGCTGTACCTGCGCCCGTTCGTCTTCGCCACCGAGCCGGGACTGGGGGTGCGCCCGGCCAACGAGTACCGCTGCCTGGTGATGGGCTCACCGGCCGGGGCGTACTTCAAGGGTGGAATCAAGCCGGTGAGCGTGTGGCTGTCGACGGAGTACGTGCGGGCCTGCCCCGGCGGTACCGGCGCCGCCAAGTTCGGCGGCAACTACGCTGCGTCGCTGGTCGCCCAGGCGCAGGCTGCCGACAACGGCTGCGACCAGGTGGTGTGGCTGGATGCGGCCGAGCGGCGCTACGTCGAAGAGATGGGCGGGATGAACCTGTTCTTCGTGTTCGGCACCGGTGGCTCGGCACGTCTGGTCACCCCGGAGCTTTCTGGCTCACTGTTGCCCGGTATCACGCGGGATTCGTTGCTGCAGTTGGCAACTGATGCTGGGTTTAGTGTCGAAGAACGCAAGATCGATGTCAGTGAATGGCAGAAGAAGGCCGCTTCGGGCGAGATCACCGAGGTCTTCGCCTGCGGGACGGCCGCTGTCATCACCCCGGTATCGCTGGTCAAATCCGCGGACGGCGAGTTCACCATCGCCGACGGCCAGCCCGGTGAGGTCACCATGGCGCTGCGCGACACTCTGACCGGCATCCAGCGCGGTACCTTCGCCGACACCCACGGATGGATGGCCCGGCTCGACTGAGTCGCAGCTCAGCCCACCGGATCCGGCGGCAGGCTGACGTCGTCGACCACCGGCGACCACTCCAGGGCTATGCGGTCGCAACAGTCGGGGTAGTCAACGTCACCTTCGTCGTCATCGGCGGTGTCATCTGTCATCGCTTTTCGTGACTCCCGACTGCGCTTGCTGTAGTTCTGATGGCGAACCATCGACGCGCCTCCCCGTGGACGAGATGTTAATGCCGACCAAATTTTTACAAAACTACCCTGAAGGTAAGAAATTAGGGGGTAGAAATGTGTATCAGCTCGGAGAAATATGTCAGTTGCCTGAGTGGTCTCGGTGGTCAGAGCGCGGCGAGCGTCACCGCGACCAGTGTTGTCGTCCACTCGATAACGGCTCCCAGAACATCGCCGGTGATACCACCGAGGCGCCGCACACAGCGTTTTACCAGCAAGGCGGTACAACCCAGGGCCAGGGCGACGGCAACCGGACCCTGCCACGGCGCCGAGCCGGCGGGTATCGCCGCGACCAGCACTGCCACCACCCAGGCGGCCGCGACCGGCAGGGGCTGGCCGCCGGCCACCGTGGCGCCCAGCATGCTTCCGGCCGCGGCCGCGACCGAGCGCCGGCAGGGCAACACCGCGGCCACCCGGCCC
>CAXYUC010000060.1:0-24067 GCA_964292075.1 uncultured Mycolicibacter sp. | reverse complement strand
CGATCACGGCCACACACCCACTTGACTCGACCTACAGCCAGCTAACCGCCGGGTCGAGTAGCGGTCGGCGACTGTGTTGTCGTCGTCGGGGTGCCCGAGAGCGTCGGCGCGTCGGTCGGGGTGGCCGGCGCGACTCTGGGCAGTGAGGTCCGGGTCGGTTCGGAAGTCGACAACGCCGACATCGAGACCCAGGTGTCCCAGTCCACGGCCCAGTCCCAAATATCGCCGTCGGCGTAGGACAGCTCGATCGAGCTGCCGGTCACCTCGACCGGGTCACCGTAGATCGCGCTGTAGAAGTACTGCTCGGCGTCATCTGTCGACAGGTTGATACAGCCGTTGGTGACGTTGGTGTTGCCCTGAGCGCCGGCGCTGGACGGGTTGGCGTGGATGAACTCGCCGTTGTTGGAGATCCGGACGGCCCAGCGCTCGTGGATGTTGCTGTAGCCGGCGGCCGGGTTGGACATGTAGAAATCGGCGTACTTCTCGCTGACCACATGGATGCCGTTGCGGGTGATGTTGCGGGCCTTATCGGCCTGGCCATAGCTGCACGGGAAGTCCATGATCACGCCTTCGTCGCGGACCACCTGGATGCGATGCGAGAAGACTTCGGCCTTCACCACCTGTCGCCGTCCGATCGAGAATTCCAGCGACATGTCCTGAGCCCCGTAGGCGCCTTCGCCGAACGCCAGGCCGTACAGCTTGGCCTCGACGCGGACGGTAGTGCCGGCCGGGAAATAGTCGCGGCTGCGCCAGTGCACCCGAGCCCCCTGCACCTCGTCGGGCAACCAGGCCCAACTGCCTTCCACCGGTGGCTCGGTGACGATGGTCAAGGCCCGCTCGACGGCCGCCTTGTCGGCGATCGGTCCGTCGAACTGCAGGATCACCGGCGCGGCGATCCCGACCGTCTGTCCATCGGCCAGCTGGAAGCCTCCGTCGATGACGGCGGTGGGGGCGACCGTGGTGATGGTGCCGCTGACCGGCACCGCGTTGCCGTCGTGGCCCACCACCGACCCGCTCCAGGTGTAGACGGAGTCATAGCCCAACGGCTCGGTGACGGTGTAGCGCGTGCGCTCCCGGTTGAAGGTTCCGGTGAGCACCTTTCCGGCCGGGTTGGTCAGCGCCACCCGCTGAAACCAGCCGTCGCGAACCGTGACGGCGACGGCGGCGGTAGGCAGCACGTCGGCCACCGCTCCCTGTTCCAGGGCGGGCTCGAACGTAAGAGCGGGCGCCGACTGTGGCGCCTTCTCGGGGCCCGTCCCGGACCGGCCGAAACATCCCGCCAGCGTGGTCGGCGCCACAACCCCGGCAGCCAGCGCCGCCAACGCACGTCGCCGGTTCAGGGTCACGGCATTCCAAGATACCGGCCGAGGGGCCTGACCACCTGCGACGTTGATTACACCGGATCTACAGCGCGCACCCGACGAGCACCGGCTCGGGGTGCAGGGTGATGCCGAACGCGTCGCGCACCCCGTCCCGCACGATGCGGGCCAGGCCCACAATGTCGGCGGAGGTGGCGCTACCCCGGTTGGTCAACGCCAACGCGTGTTTGGTGGACAGGCGCGCCGGCGCAGCTGGCCCGGGATAGCCCTTGCCGAAACCAGACCGCTCCACCAGCCAGCCGGCCGCCAGTTTTACCCCACCCGGGGCTTCCCAGTGCGGCACCGGTCCGCTTTCCCGATCGGCCAGGATGCGGTAGACATCTTGCGGCACGACCGGATTGGTGAAGAACGAGCCGACACTCCAGGTGTCGTGGTCGTTCGCGTCGAGCACCATGCCCTTGGCCGCCCGTAGCGCGAGCACCGCGGCGCGAACGGCGGCCGGGTCGCGGTACTCGCCGTGAGCGGCCTGCAGCGCGGTGGTCAACTCGCCGTACCGCAGCGGCGCGCTGCGCCCACCCGCATCCAGTTTGAATTCCACCTCCAGCACCACCGCCGCGTCAGAGTGTTTGAGCACACTGGTGCGATAGCCGAGCTCCAACTCTGCCGCCGGGGTCCAGCGCACCTCGCCGGTATGCCGATCAAGCAGTAGAACCCGGGTCAGGCGGTCGGCGACCTCGACACCGTAGGCCCCGACGTTCTGCACCGGGGTGGCACCGGCCGAGCCGGGGATGCCCGACAAACACTCCAGCCCGCCCAGATTCGCCGCGACCGCGCGCGCGACAACGTCGTCCCAGACGGCGCCGGCTTCGGCTCGCAGCAGATGGCCGTCGATGGTGATCCCGGCGTTGGCCAGCACGACGGCGGTCAGGTCCTCGATGTCGTCGGCGATCAGCACGTTGGAGCCGCCCGCGAGCAGCAGTGGACGGTCACCGGCCGCGCCGAGTTCGCCCAGCGTCGCCACGATCTGCTCGGTGTCGGTGCACGTGATGACCCGTCGCGCGACCGGTCCCACCCGCAGGGTGGTCAACGGCGCCAGCGGCACCGCCTCGGCGACACGCGCGCCCGCGAACTCGGAACCCGCCACGGCCGGTAACGGTAGCGTGACCAGCTATGCCGCGTACATTCACGCTCTCCGAGCACTACTCGGCAACCGTCGAGCAGGTGTACGCCGTCTTCGCCGACGAGCACTACTGGCGGGCCCGGCTGGCCGACTCCGGAGCCGATGTCGTGGCGTTGGACTCGATGACTGTCGGCCCCGGCGGCGGCGTTGACGCCCCCACCACGGAGGGCATTCACCGGGAGAAGTTCCCCGCGCTGGCGGCCCAGTTCCATCCCGGCAATCTGGACGTGGCGCGGCACGAGACATGGCATCCGGTGCGCGACGGGCGGGCCCGCGCCCAGGTGACCGGCAAGGTCGTCGGCGCACCGGCGAAGCTGTCCGGCGACGCGATCCTGGCGCCGGCGGCCGGCGGCTGCGAACTGCGGTTGACCGCGACCGTGCAGGTCGATATCCCGCTGGTGGGCGGCAAGATCGAGAGTTTCATCGGCGGGCAGTTGGCCGAGCTGATGACCACCGAGCAGCGGTTCACCTCGACGTGGCTAAGCCGGGGCGGCGCGACACCGACGGAATAGGCTGGATCCATGCGGATTGCGTGTGCGCAGATACTCAGCGGCGCCGACCCTGCCGCGAATCTGCAACTGGTGACCGACTACACCGAACGGGCCGCCGATCAAGGGGCATCGCTGGTGGTGTTCCCGGAGGCGGCGATGTGCCGCTTCGGGGTGCCGCTGGGACCGGTTGCCGAACCGCTCGACGGGCCGTGGGCCACGCAGGTTCGCGAGGTCGCCGCGCGAGCTCAGATCACCGTGGTCGCCGGCATGTTCACCCCGGCCGATGATGGACGCGTCACCAACACGTTGTTGGCCGTCGGCCCGGGAACCGACACGCACTATCACAAGATCCACCTGTACGACGCCTTCGGCTTCACTGAATCGCGCACGGTGGCACCGGGATTCGAACCGGTGGTGATCGATATCAACGGCGTCGGTGTCGGATTGACAACCTGTTACGACATCCGGTTCCCGGCGCTGTACACCGAACTGGCCGACCGCGGCGCGCAACTGATCGCGGTCTGCGCCTCGTGGGGCGCCGGCCCGGGGAAACTGTCCCAGTGGGAGCTGCTGGCTCGGGCCCGGGCGCTGGATTCGACCAGCTACGTCGTCGCGGTCGGGCAGGCCGACCCGGGCATTCCGGACGATCCGTCCGGGGCGCCGATCGGGGTGGGCCACAGCATGATCGCCTCGCCGTGGGGTGAGGTGATCGCCGCGGCCGGTGCATCGCCGCAGCTGCTGATCTACGACATCGACTTCGACGCGGTCTCCGCCGCCCGCCGGACGCTGGCCGTGTTGAGCAATCGTGCGAGCTTCTTTCAGGTCGGTAAGGCAGAATCGCGCGGGTGAGCAATCCGCCCGGACCTCCCCAAGGCGAGTCGCCCTGGGCCCGCCCCGCCGGCCAACCCGAACCGCAAGACGGTACTACGCGGTTTGGCCCACCGGAGCCATCCGACTCGCCGACCCGGCAGATGCCGGTGGGCGGGCGTGAAGAGCCCACCACCCGAATTCCCGCGGCGCCCGCGCGGCCTCCCGTGCCGCCGCCCGCGGACCTGCCTCCGGCACCCGCCGGTGAGGCGCCCACCACCGTGATCGAAGCCCCGGCTGCCCGGTCACGGTCGGCGTCGGCGCTGCGTGACCCGCTGGCCCTGGTCCTGATCTTGGTCACGGTGATCGCGCTGGCACTGGCCGGGTTGATCGGCGCCGAACTGATCGCCCGCCGTATCGGCGACAGCAAGGTGGCCAAGGCAACCGAATGCGTGGTGAACGACAAGGCCAGCGCCTCGTTCGGGGTCACACCGCCCTTCCTGTGGCAGCACATCACCGGCAACTACACCAACATCTCCATCCATACCGCGGGCAATCAGGTCAAAGACGCCAAGCTGATGACCGCGGACTTGAGCATCTCCGATGTCGATCTGCACGGCACCGGCGACTCGAGGGGCACCATCGGTTCGCTGCAGGCGACGCTGACCTGGCCGTCGGCCGGGATCAAAGAGACCGTTCAGAACATGGTGCCGATCCTGGGCAACCTGGTGTCCGACCTCACGACCAATGCTGCCGACGGCACCGTCGAGCTGCGGGGTGCGTTCGGTCTGGCCACCGTCGTGGTCAAGCCCGAAGTGGTCAACGGGGGCCTGTCGCTGCAGGTGCAGAAACTGACCGGCCTGGGCGCCCTGACCCTGCCGCGTGAGTCGCTGCAGCCCGAGTTGGACAGGTTCGCCTCGGAGCTGACCAAGCGTTATCCGCTCGGTCTGCGCGCCGACGGTATCGAGGTCACCGACACCGGCGTGGTGGCGCGGTTCTCCACCCGCAACGCCTCGATTCCGCGGACGGATGACCCCTGCTTCGCGCATCTGTAACCTTGCGCAATGAGCGCACCCGGACCCACACATCGGTTTTCCGGACTGCCGGCGATCATGCTGGCCTTGACCGCGGTGCTCGCAATAGCACTGGTAGGAATGCTCGGCGGTGAGCTTTACGCCCGCCACCGCGCGAACACCCTGGTCGCCGACGCTGTCCAATGCGAGGCGCAGGACAGCGCCACCGTGTCCTTCGGGACCACGCCCCCGGTGCTGGCGCAGTACTTCAACGGCGAGTACTCCCACATCTCGGTCAAGACCGCCGGCAATCAGATCCGGCAGGCCAAGGGCATGCAACTCGAGCTGGACATCCGCAACGTCCGGCTGAACAAGGGCGCGGGCCCATCAGACCCCAAGGGCACCATCGGGTCACTGGACGGCACCATCACCTGGCCGGCCGACGGCATCAAACAGTCGATACAGGACGTGGTTCCGATGATCGGCAGCATCGTCACCGGCAGTGTCACCGCCGATCCGGGTGCCGGCACCATCGAACTCAAGGGCCTGCTCAACAAGGCGACCGTCAAGCCGCAACTGGTGAACAACGGGCTGTCACTGCAGGTGGTCAACCTGGAGGCGCTGGGCCAGGATCTGGACACCGACACCGTGCAGCGCCGCCTCGACGAACTCACCGCAAAAGTGACCGATGACCTTCCGCTGGGCATCCACCTCGACAGCGTGCAAGTCACCGATTCCGGTGTGGTGGTGAAATTCTCGACCCAGAATGCCGCTATCGAGCCGGGGTCGTCGTCGAGTCAGTGCTTCGACTCGCTGTAAGGCGTCAGGTCCGGGCGAGCCGGAAGTATCCGTAGAGATAGGCGTCCGGGGCCGCCGCGCCCGACACCGGAGTGCGGCCCGGGCCCGCGACCAGAATCAGGTCGTCATTGAACCAGCGCCGAAGCCCGCCGGTGTGTCCGTACACGCTGTATTCGATGGCGAAGTCGGCCGAGAATCCGTCCGCCGTCAGCGCGTACCCGGCAAGGCACGGTTCGACGAAGTGCCGCAACGCATCCCAGACCACTGGGACCCCGGAAGCGAGAAACCGTTCGTCGGCGACCCGGTAGCCGGGCTGTACGCCGTCGGCGAATTCCCGCAGCCGCTTCTCCGCGCCGGCGTGATCCGGCACCGAAGTGACCGGGATGTCGGAGCTCTGGGCGTACACCCGAAGGTCCCCCAGTGCGGGCGGCGCAGCACTTCGGTACTGCCAGAAGACATATCCGGCCAGGGCTATGACGACTCCCATCACCACTGCTGCGCTTATCACCATCGCCTTGCTCGCCTTCATCCGAGTGAACCGATGTTGACGCCTGCCACCGGGTGCGTGCCGAGGGGGCCGGGCAGCCCGGACCCGATCAGGTCGCCGAGCCGAATCGTGACCAGCGCATCGGGGGTGTCGATCGGCGTGCCGGTATTGGTTTCCCAGGGATTGCGCAGCGTCACCATGGCGTCACTGCCGGTGCCGCTGATGCCTTCGACCACATACACATGACTTTGCGTCAACGGAGCCCCTTGCGGTGTCGTAGAGATGGTCACCGGCTGATGATTGGCCAGGGACCCGGAAATCGCTTGGTCGATATGCTGATTGGTGAACCAGACGTCCTCCGGGTTGATCACGGTGCCGCGGTTGCCGGTCAGCGCCTCCATCGCATCCTTGGCGTAGCCGCCCTGACCGATCCCCACTTCATTGCCGAGGGCATCGGCGAGATCCTTTCCCGGGTATTTGAGTTTGGCGTACCCCGACTCCAGCACCGCCGGCCACAGCGCTGCGTCGGGTCGCCCGTTGTCGAGCCAACTTGCGCCGTTGTGTTTGATGTCGGTGTCGATATCGGCCTGCGTGACGTCGATGCGCCTCCACTGGCGCCCATCCCAGAGGGTGACGTCGAAATTGCCTGTCTCGTCGTCGAATCGAATGCGATCTTTGATCCACTGCGGGTTGGCGTTGGCGATAGCGCCCATGGTGGCATCCAGATAGCAGTCCCCGACGCTGTCCTGTTTCACGTCCGCGGCGGTGGGGTCATGAGGATAGAGATCTTTGTCGGTCCACCGGCGTTCGCCGCCGAGAGTGTCGATCGGGGGAGACAGCGGCGCGCCGGCACCCATCGGATACCGCAGCGACTGCAGCGTCCCCGTCCTGCCCTTGCTGTCGGCAGAGACCTCGTTCACCACCCGGTGGATATCTCTGGCCTTGGCGGCCAGGAATGCCTGGAACTGTCGAGCGCCTGCCGGGGTGTCGAGGCCAAGTACGCCTTGCCGAGCAATGACATCGCTGATTTCGACCTCAATGGCGTCAAGGCGCCGGCGACCCCACACGGCCTTTCGGCACGCCCCATCCAGCGCCTCGGCGAACGCGCGGTCCACCTCGACGGCCGTGGCCAGGCGCTGCACCAAATCCTGCTCGCGCGCACGCGCGGCGTCGGCGAACGCACCACGCACATCGGGCATAGCCGCAAAGGCTATCGGCGGTCTGCAGACTTGGGTAGTCACCCAGTGGCGCTACCCCAGTCCGTCGAGCACCGCCCGAGTGCCGGACAGCCCTAGCCGGGTCGCCCCGGCCTCGATCATGGCCAGCGCATCGTCGGCACTGCGGATACCACCGCTGGCCTTGACCCCCAGCCGGTCACCGACCGTGTCGGCCATCAGTGACACCGCGTGCACGCTCGCGCCGCCGGAGGGATGAAATCCGGTGGAGGTCTTGACGAAGTCCGCGCCGGCGTCTTCGGCGACCCGGCAGGCAGTCACCAGAGCGGCGTCGCCGGCGAACTCCAACAGCGCGGCGGATTCGACGATCACCTTGAGCACCGCCTGGGGCACGGCGGCGCGCACCGCGGCGATGTCGGCGCCCACCGCGGCAAGATCACCTGCCAGTGCCGCACCGACGTCGATGACCATGTCGATTTCGGCTGCTCCGTCGGCCGCGGCCAGTGCGGCCTCCTGAGCTTTGACCACCGACAGATGCTTGCCGGACGGGAATCCAGCTACCGCGGCGATCGGGACGCCAGAGGGGTTGGCACCAGCCGCAACGGCCACCAGCGACGGCGATACGCACACCGCGGCCACACCGAGTTCGGTGGCTTCGGCGACAATGGCGACCACCTGCTCCGCGGTGGCTTCGGGTTTGAGCAGGGTGTGATCGACCAGTTTGGCCACCTGGTCGCGGCCCCATCGGGTGGTGGGCATCAGAAGGCCTCCTCGGCAGCACCCGGATTGCATCCGGATTCGAGCATGGTCACGCCGTCGACGACGGGGCGCCACGGCTCAAGGTTCCAGCTGGTCTTGCCGGGTCGGGCGAACTCGGCGTAGCTCCAGTGGCAGAGAAATTGGTCGCGCATGCCGGGAGTATCGGCGTCGGGAGCGCTGGCGAGCACCTCCCGCCAAGCCTGTTCGCCCGCACCGCCGGAGTCGAGCCGAAGGGCCGCCGCCCGCGCGGAGGGGGTCGGGTACACCCGCAGACTCGCCCGGCCGTCGTAGCTGACCCACTCGGTGTGGTCGACATAGCCGGACAACCCAGTATCGGCGGTGGCTGGCGCCGCGCCCAACACCGCGGCCGCGGCGCTCAAGGCAGCAAGGACGAACGCACGCAGCATGGGGCTAGTGAGACTTGCCTTGGACCTCGAGGAGTCGGGGCCGCACATCCACCAGGTAGACCCCGGCCGCACACGCCGCGATCGCCATCCCCATCACCTGCAACACCAAAGCCAGCAACCCGCAGACCCCGAGAATCACCAGCCAGACCGGCTTGGTGAGCTTGTCGGCGGCGGTGTAGGCGTCGGAGCGCTGCATCGCCGCGTGCACGAAGGCGTACACCGACGTCGCGAAGACAGCGATCTGCAAAACGCCAAGGACGGTACCCACCAGGTTCGCAGCGATCACGCTGCAAGCCTAGGCGGGCACCGTCCCGGGCGTCGAACTGCTACTACTTCTGGGTGACCTTCTTGGCCGGAGCCTTCTTGGCCGGAGCCTTCTTGGCAGCCGCGGCCTTCTTGGCCGGAGCCTTCTTGGCAGCCGGAGCCTTCTTGGCCGGAGCCGCCGCGGGCTCGTCCTTCTTGGGCAGCTCGATACCGACCAGCTTGGCGGCACGCTCGCCGACCTCACGGGTCTGCGACGCGACGTTGCCCAGCACCTCCTGGGTCAGCTCGACAGCCTGGTCGACGTAGCCCTCCACCTGTGCCGAGGCGTCGTCCAGACCGGACTGGCTGCGCAGCCGCACCAGGGCAGCCTCACCGCGTGCCACCAGGTCGTTGTACCGGTCGCTGGCAGCCTCCACGTAGCCCTCAGCGGCCTTGCGCAGCTCCTCGGCGGTGAAACGCTCCCGCAGCTCGGCGAACTGCTCGGGCAGCTCCTCCTGCAGCTTGGTCAGGCGAGCGCGGCTCTCCTCCACCCGGGTGCTGGCGTCCTCGCGGGCTTCGCCGGCGCGGTCACGCAGGTTGGCGACGAGGTCGTTCACGGTGGCCAGCGCCAGGTCGGCGGCGCCGAGTGCGGCGAGCAGCGGGGCCTTCAGTTCATCGATGGTCGGGTTCTCGGCCATGTCGGGTTCCTTTCGGTTTGAAATCGTGCGTAGGTAATTCGGTTAGGAGAACGACAGAGGATCAATCAGGTGGCGTCTCCTCACCGTCGGCTTCGTTCTGCTGGACGAAGGAGGTGTAGATGTCGAGCAGAACCTGCTTTTGCCGTTCCGTGATCGCCGCATCGGCAATGACAGCGTCACGGACCTCGCTCTTCTCGCTCGGCTCCAAAATTCCCGCCCTGACGTAGAGCACTTCGGCGGAAACCCTTAGAGCCTTAGCGATCTGGTTGAGGACGTCAGCAGAAGGCTTACGCAGTCCACGTTCGATCTGGCTCAGATACGGGTTGCTGACGCCGGCCTTGTCGGCCAGCTGACGCATGGACACCTGCGCGGCTTCGCGCTGGGACCGGATGAAGCTACCGATATCCGCCGCTGCCGTGGAGACCACCGCGGCGAGCTTGTCGTCCTGCGACACCGGTGACCCCTTTCGTGGACTGGCGATTGCTGACACGTGCCACGATACGGCCTAGTGCTAACTTTTGCAAGCACTTGCTAGCGCAGGTCAGAACATAAGTTGAGCTATGGCGTAGATCACCAGGCCGGCCAACGAGCCGACCACCGTGCCGTTGATCCGGATGAACTGCAAGTCACGCCCGACGTGCAGTTCGATTCGCCGGCTCGCCTCGGCGGCATCCCAACGCTCGATGGTCTCGGTGATGATCGCGGTGATCTCCACCCCGTAATGGCCCACCAGATGTTGGGCGGCCCGCACGATCCAGTTATCGACCTTGTCGCGCAGTTCGGCCTTGTCCCGCAACGACTCTCCGACCTGGACCACGGTCGCGGCCACCCGGGTCCGCAGGGCGCTGGACGGGTCGTCGACCCCCTCGAGCACCAGCCGCTTGAGGGTCCGCCAGGCCGTCGCCGCGGCGTTGGCGACTTCCTCGCGCGCCATCAGCTGTTCTTTGACCGCGTCGGCTTTCGCGATGGTCGCCTGGTCGTGCTGTAGGTCGTCGGCGAATTCGAACAGGAATCGGGTCGCGCTGCGCCGCAGTTCGTGATCGGGATTACGGCGCACCTTGTCGGTGAAATCCATCAGTTCGCGGTGGATGCGGTCGCCGACCAGGTGGTCGACGAATCGCGGCGACCACGTCGGCGAGTCACGCTCCACCACCCGCTGGATGACTTCGCCGGCATTGAGCGACCACTGGAAGGCCCGGTCGGCCAGCAGCTGGATCAGCGCCTCCTGCCGGTTCTCCGCCAGCAGCGAACCCAGAACCCGGCCCACCGGCGGACCCCAGTGCGGCTCGGCGATCCGTTGCACGATCATCCGGTCGATCACGTCTTGGACGTCGTCGTCGCGCAGCATCTCGATCAGGACCCGCAGCACAGTCGAGGTCTCGGCGGCCACCCGCTCGGCATGCGTCGGCTCCGACAGCCATTTACCCACCCGGCCGGCGATCTGCGCGTCGCGCAGCTTGGTCTCGATCACCGGCGGTGACAGAAAGTTCTCCCGCACGAAGGTGCCCAGCCCCTCCCCGAGCTGGTCCTTCTTGCGCTTGATGATCGCGGTGTGCGGGATGGGTATACCCAGCGGGTGCTTGAACAGTGCGGTGACCGCGAACCAGTCCGCCAGCGCGCCGACCATGCCGGCCTCGGCCGCGGCGCCGACGTAACCCACCCAGACGGGGGCAGCAGCGCCATCTGCCTGCGCCCATCGGCACAGCAGGAAGACCACCGTGGCGCCGAGCAGGAAGCTCAGCGCCACCACTTTCATCCGGCGCAGGTCACGCAATCGGACTGCGTCGGCACCCGGATCGGCGCCCGCGAACGACTCCGCCAAGGACTGCATGGCCTGCGCGGCGCCCGGCCAACTCGACTGGTTCTCTGGATGCACCACCCCACCATCATCCGCCATCTGCGCGGCGGGGCATATGCGTCGGTTTCAGCTTCGCCTCGCCTCCGGCGAGCCTCGCTAAACCGCCGGTAACTGTTACCGGACCACAAAGTTTGCTGGACCAGCCCGTATTATCTATTAGGTCTAGGGAATGGGAATCCGCGATAGTGGCAGAGCAGCTCCAGGCCGGTACCGCCAAGACCGACGGTCGCAAGCGGCGCTGGCATCAGCACAAAGTCGACCGCCGCAACGACCTCATCGACGGAACGATCGAGGCGATCCGGTGCCGCGGCCGCTATGTGAGCATGGACGAGATCGCCGCGGAGATCGGCGTGTCCAAGACCGTCCTGTACCGGTATTTCGTCGACAAGAACGACCTCACCACCGCGGTGATGATGCGCTTCGCGCAGACCACGCTGATCCCGAATATGGCGTCGGCGTTGTCGGCCAATCTGGACGGGTTCGACCTGGTCCGCGAGATCATCCGGGTGTACGTGCAGACCGTGGCCAACGAACCCGAGCCGTACCGGTTCGTGATGGCCAACAGCTCGGCCAGCAAGAGCAAGGTGATCGCCGACTCCGAGCGCATCATCGCCCGGATGCTCGCGGTGATGCTGCGCCGCCGGATGAACGCGGTCGGGATGGACACCCGCGGGGTCGAGCCGTGGGCGTACATGACGGTCGGCGGCGTGCAGCTGGCCACCCACTCCTGGCTGCTGGACCCGCGGATGAGCTCCGACGACCTGATCGACTACCTGACGATGATGACCTGGAATGCGCTGTGCGGGATCGTCGAGGTGGGCGGATCGCTGGAGAAGTTCAACGCCGGGCCGCACCCGTCACCGATACTGCCGTGGCGGCGGGCGGCCAGCGCGCAAGCGCGCAACGCCGACGTATCGACGCAGTCCGCCCACTGACCTGACCTCGCCCATCGGGCACTGCCGAATACCAGGGAAATCCCTGTTTCTCTCAACGGCTGCCTCTCCTACCGTCGCAAACAGGTCGTCAGAACCGACCAGTTGTGACGCGAACGATCGAGGGAAAGCAGGTGCCGCACCATGGCGACAACGGGCTACAGACTGGCCGCCAAGACAGTCTTGTCGGCACTGATCACCGCCGGAGCATTCGGGAGCTGTCCCCCACTGGCCAACGCGGACGACCCGGACCAGCCGCCAGGGCAGGGACAGGATGCTTGCGCCAACGGCGACCAGGGGCAACCACAGGACCCGCAGGCGTGCGGCGCCGGTATCGCCAACCGGGCCATCGGCGAGGCCCAAAGCGCCGCCGAACAGGCGGCCCGCGCCGCCGGCCAGAACGGTCAGAACAACCCGTCCGGTGACCGTCCACCGCAGGACCTCATCACCAACTCGGCCTGCGTGATCTTCAACGGGGTCCCGACCCTGATACCGCCCACCGGGTTGACCCGCACCGCCTCACCGTTCGACTCGCCCATGGAGGGCAAGCCCTGCTGGTACGCGTTCGGCGTGACGCCGACGCACTAGCCGATCAGTAGGTGTAGAAACCCCGGCCGGACTTCTTGCCCAGCTGGCCGGCCTCCACCATGCGCAGCAGCAGCGGCGGCGCGGCGTAGAGCGGCTCCTTGAACTCCTCGTACATCTTGTCTGCGATCAGCTTGAGCGTGTCCAGGCCGACGAGGTCGGACAGCCGCAGCGGGCCCATCGGGTGCGACAGCCCGGCGACGATCGCCTTGTCGATGTCCTCGACGGTGGCGAACCCGGACTCGAGCATGCGAACGGCCGACAGCAGGTAGGGCACCAGCAGGGCGTTCACCACGAAACCGGACCGGTCCGAGCAGCGCACCACCTGCTTGCCCAGTACCGCGCTGGCGAACTCCTCGGTGCGGTCGGCGGCGGCGGGGTCGGTGACCAGGGTGCTGACCAGCTCGACCAGCGGCAGCACCGGAACCGGGTTGAAGAAGTGCAGGCCCAGCACTCGCTGCGGGTTCGCCGTGGCGGCGGCGATCTTCATGATCGGGATGGACGAGGTGTTCGACGCGAGCACGGCGTCCGGGTCGGTGATCACCCGGTCCAGCTCGGCGAAGATCTTCGCCTTGACGGTGTCGTCCTCGATGACGGCCTCGATGACCAGCTGCCGGTCCGCCAGCTCGCCGAGGTCGGTGGTGAAGGTCAGGTTGCCGACGGCGTCGTCGCGCTCGCGTTCGGTGATCTTGCCGGCGCTCACGCCGCGCTCCAGCGACTTGACGATCCGGTTGCGGCCTGCCGTGACCAGTGCGTCGGTGGTCTCGAAGATCTTCACCTCGACGCCGGCACGCGCCGACACCTCGGCGATTCCGGCGCCCATCTGCCCGGCTCCGATAACACCTACTCGTTGGATCGACACGGTCTCCCTTTCAGTCAACGGCAGCAACAGGCCCCGCCCAGGCTGGCTGGGCGGGGCCTGCGCTGTCAACTCCCCCGCGGTGCAATCCGACTTCCACCGCGGGAAATCTCTTCCCCCGCGAGCAGACACAAACTCGCACTACCTGAGCGGCAACTACGCGAGTCTGCGTCTGCTCGGCGGGTTGATGGCCTAGTGGAACTGGCCCTCTTCGGTCGAGCCGGCCAGCGCGGTGGTCGACGAGGTCGGGTCGACGGTGGTGGCGATCCGGTCGAAGTACCCGGCACCCACCTCGCGCTGGTGCTTGGTGGCGGTGTAGCCCCGCTCCTCGGCGGCGAACTCGCGCTCCTGCAGCTCGACGTAGGCGCTCATCTGCTTGCGGGCGTAGCCGTGGGCCAGATCGAACATCGAGTAGTTCAGCGCGTGGAAGCCGGCCAGCGTGATGAACTGGAACTTGAAGCCCATGGCGCCCAGCTCGTTCTGGAACTTCGCGATGGTCGCGTCGTCCAGGTGCTGGCGCCAGTTGAACGACGGCGAGCAGTTGTAGGCCAGCATCTGGTCGGGGAACTCGCTCTTGACGCCCTCGGCGAACTTGCGGGCCAGCTCCAGGTCCGGAGTACCGGTCTCCATCCAGATCAGGTCGGCGTACGGGGCGTAGGCCTTGGCCCGGGCGATGCACGGCTCCAGACCGTTCTTGGTGTAGTAGAAGCCCTCCGCGGTCCGCTCACCGGTGATGAACGGCTGGTCGCGCTCGTCGACATCGGAGGTGATCAGGGTGGCGGCCTCGGCGTCGGTCCGGGCGATCACCACGGTCGGCACGTCGGCCACGTCAGCGGCCAGACGGGCCGAGGTCAGGGTGCGGATGTGCTGCTGAGTGGGGATCAGCACCTTGCCGCCCAGGTGGCCACACTTCTTCTCCGAGGCGAGCTGGTCCTCCCAGTGCGAACCCGCGACACCGGCGGCGATCATCGCCTTCTGCAGTTCGTAGACGTTGAGCGCGCCACCGAAGCCGGCCTCGCCGTCGGCCACGATCGGGGCCAGCCAGTTGTCCACCGAGGTGTCGCCCTCGACCTTGGCGATCTCGTCGGCACGCAGCAGGGCGTTGTTGATCCGGCGCACCACCTGCGGCACCGAGTTGGCCGGGTAGAGGCTCTGGTCGGGGTAGGTGTGGCCGGACAGGTTGGCGTCACCGGCGACCTGCCACCCGGACAGGTAGATGGCCTTCAGACCGGCCCGGACCTGCTGGACGGCCATGTTGCCGGTCAGCGCACCGAGAGCGTTGATGTAGTCCAGGTCGTGCAGCTGCTCCCACAGCACCTCGGAGCCGCGGCGGGCCAGGGTGTGCTCCTCGACGACGTGGCCCTGCAGCGCAACGACATCCTCGGCGGAGTAGGTGCGGGTGACACCCTTCCAACGCGGGTTGTGGTCCCAGTCGTGCTGGATCTGCTCGGGGCTCTTCGGCGTGCCAACGGTCGACATAGGATGCGCTCCTTTGCGTTTTCGATCGGCCGGGGTCGCCGGACCCGAGAATTGCTTCCCGGCTTTGCTAACACCCCGATCGATTCACTGGTGTGTTAATCCGACCTTGGCACAGCACATCTGCCCAGGTCCAGCCGTTTCCGTTGCCAACTTAAGCCACGTATAGCGAACAAATTGCAAAGTTTGCGAAGAACCGTAGGGAAACCCCGTCACGAAATCAGCCCCAAAGCTACCGGCCGGTAACATATCCACACTGGTCAGCGCACGTTTTAGCAGTACGCCCGTACTGACTAGAACGTGTTACAGCGGGAAGATTGCGGCGAGGGCCTTGACCTCTTCGCCTACCAAGTATGTGAGCGTTCTAACAGTGCGATCGATCAGTCCGGGCCCGAACTGATCAGTCGATCCAGCGGGGTGGACGTGGGAGACGATCTCTAGTTTGTCGCCCAGCGCGACTGGGGCTTCGTGTTCCAGGTTGACCCGCAGCGGTGCTTCGAGCAGCTCCGGGTAACTCGACAGGTAGTCCTCGACCACGGTCCAGTACACCGAGTTGTTCATGTGGTCGAACAGGTCGATGTCGGTGAACCGAAGCGGGTACTCCTGGATCTCGGCGGCGTCCTCCCTGCCTCCGGCCTTCAGGTAGGCCTTCCAACGCAGCCGATCGACGGTGGTGGTGCGCTTGAGCCGGTCCAGGAAACCCTCGGAGATCCGCGCGGGTCCCTGCGTCTCGCGGTTGATATTGATCCAGAACGCCTCGGATTCGATCAGCCCGCCCTTGCGGCCATCGATGCGAACCCGCATCTCACACCAGCGGTTGGAGGTGCCCGAACACCAACGCCGCATCCGCAGCATGTCCTGGAACTCGATCGGACGAATCAGGTCCATCATGGTGCGCCGGACGATCCACAGCGGGTGCGTCTCCTGATATCCGCCCTCCCGCAACTGATCCTGGCCGATGTCCTGGATGTGGCGGGCGGCCGCGTCCATCCGCAGCCGGCCCAGGCGGTCGATGT
Organism: uncultured Mycolicibacter sp.; assembly: GCA_964292075.1. Classification (GTDB taxonomy): domain Bacteria; phylum Actinomycetota; class Actinomycetes; order Mycobacteriales; family Mycobacteriaceae; genus Mycobacterium. The sequence continues at coordinate 7,964 of CAXYUC010000060.1, read as the reverse complement.
CGGCGACCCGCAGTGGCCACTGCCGGTCGAACACGTCGGGATGTGGATCCGGCACCGGCATCAAAACCTTGGCCAGGCCAGTCGGCTCCTGCGTCTGCTGCATCGCTGCTCCCGTGGTCTTTCCCTGAGCGGATCATGCCATGCCAACAATGCGAATGCCGCCTTCGCAGCAGGTAGGGTCGGTTGGGTGGCCAAGACGTATGTCGGAGCCCGGGTGCGCCAGCTGCGCAGCGAACGCGGGTTCAGTCAGGCTGCACTGGCCCAGATGCTGGAGATCTCACCGAGCTACCTCAACCAGATCGAGCATGACGTTCGTCCGCTGACCGTCGCGGTGCTGCTCCGGATCGCCGAGGTATTCGGCGTGGACGCCAGCTTCTTCGCCTCCCAGGACGACACCCGGCTGGTCGCCGAGTTGCGCGAGGTCGCCATGGACCGCGACCTCGACATCGACGTAGACCTGGCCGAGGTGGCCGAAATGGTCAGTGCCCACCCCAAATTGGCCCACGCAATGGTCAACCTGCACCGCCGCTACCGCATCACCACGGCCCAACTCGCCGCAGCCACCGAGGAGCGCTTCTCCGACGGCAGCGGCACCGGCGCGATCACCATGCCGCACGAAGAGGTTCGGGATTACTTCTATCAACGCCAGAACTACCTGCACGAACTCGATGCCGCTGCCGAAGATCTGGCCACCCGGATGCGCAGGCACCAGGGCGAATTGGCCGTCGAGCTGGCCAATCGGCTCACCGAGGTGCACGGGGTGCACATCAACCGCCGCATTGATCTGGGCGAGACGGTGCTACACCGCTACGACGCGGAAACCCGCACCCTGGACATCTCCAACCACCTGTCCTGGGGGCAGCGCGTGTTCAAGATGGCCGCCGAACTGGCCTACCTGGAATTCGACGACCAGATCTCCGCCATGGTCGAAGAGGGAAAGTTCACCTCGAAGGATTCCCGCACGCTGGCCCGGCTCGGGTTGGCCAACTATTTCGCGGCGGCGATCGTGTTGCCCTACGGGCAGTTCCACGACAGCGCCGAGACATTCCGCTACGACATCGAACGACTGTCGGCTTTCTACCGCGTCAGCTACGAGACCATCGCCCACCGGCTGTCCACCCTGCAGCGGCCGTCGATGCGGGGTGTGCCGTTCTCCTTCGTCCGGGTTGATCGGGCCGGAAACATGTCAAAACGACAGTCAGCCACCGGCTTTCATTTCTCCTCCAGCGGCGGTACCTGCCCGCTGTGGAACGTCTACGAGTCATTCGGCAACCCGGGAAAGATCCTGGTCCAGATCGCCGAGATGCCCGACGGCCGCAAGTACATGTGGGTGGCGCGCACCGTCGAACGCCGTGCCTCCCGCTGGGGCCAGCCGGACAAGACCTTCGCGATCGGGCTCGGTTGCGAACTGCGCCACGCCCACCGGCTGGTCTACTCCGAAGGGCTGGATCTGGCGGCCGGCCACGACGTCCCGGCCACCGCGATCGGGGTGGGCTGCCGCGTCTGCGACCACGACAACTGCCCGCAGCGAGCCTTCCCCGCGTTGGGCCGTGACCTGGATCTCAACGAACATCGCAGCACTGTCTCGCCGTATCTGGTAAAGCAACAGCGGTGACTGTTCGTATCCCCGATTCCCCCGGCCTGCGCGACCTCGGTGTCACGAACTGGCTGGTGTGCAAAGTCGTCGCCCTGCGCCAGCACGTGCCCCGGGCGCATCTGTTCACCACGCTGGGCCAGCACCGGCGGCTGATGTGGTCCTGGCTGCCGTTCGGCGGGGTGCTCATGCGCGGCGGCAAGCTGCCGAACCGCGACACCGAGCTGGTGATCCTGCGGGTGGGGCACCTACGCGACAGCCAGTACGAACTGCAGCACCACCGCCGGATGGCCCGGGCGGTCGGTATCGACGACGCCACCCAGACGCGCATCTTCGAAGGCCCCAACGCGGACGGGCTCACCGACCGGCAGCGGGTGTTGCTGACCGGGGTCGACGAACTGGTTCAGACCCGCACGCTGTCCGATGCCACCTGGGCGCAGCTGGCCGAACATCTGGATCGGCCCCGGCTGATCGAATTCGTCATGCTGACCAGCCAATACGACGCCCTGGCCGCCACTCTGAGCGCACTGCGAGTGCCGCTGGACTTCGATGAGTAGTCCTGCGTGACCGCTACCGTGAGCCACGACCTGGCCGTCGCCGGGGGCGGGGTCCTGCTGATCGCAGCAGTCCTGATCGTGGTCGGGCGCGCACTGGCACGACGGGGGGCCAGCCCCCTGATCACCCGCAAGATCCCGCACGCGCTGTGCGGGCTGTTCGCCGCCCTGGCGGCCTTCCAACTCTCGCACGGGGTGGTGGTGGCCGGCGTGCTGGCCGCGGCGACGGTGGCCTTGACCGTCATCGTGGAGCGCGGTCTGATCCCGGTGCCCGGCGTCTTCGACGGCACCCGGTCGCGCGACTACGGACTGGTGGGCTTTGCCGCCGGGGCGTTGGTCGCGGTGCTGGCGTTTTGGCCGGATCGGGTCGCCATCGCAGCAGGTGTGGTGGTGCTGGGGCTGGCCGACGCCGGTGCGGCGCTGATCGGGGACCGCCACGGCAGGCACCGGGTCGAAGCCGGCGGCGGGGTGCGCTCACTGGAGGGGTCGGTGGCCTTCGTGGTCATCGCGTTCGCCGTGTCGTGGGTATTCTGCCGGGTCGGCCTTGAACTGAATACGTTTATGGCGGTGTCGGTTTCGCTGTTCGTTGCGATGACCACAGCCGCGGTGGAACTTCTGGTACTGCCCGCGGCGGACAACCTGCTGATCACGCCGTGGGTTGCGCTGCTGCTGCACGTGGCGCGGGAGCTGTCGACCGACGACGCGCTACGGTGGCTGGCCGCAGTGGTATTCGGCTGCGCCATCGTGCCTTTCATGCTGCGGATGCGGTGGCTGGATCTGCCCGGTGCACTGTCCGGCGGCCTGATCGCCGGGGCGGCCGTCGGCCTCGGCGGGTGGGCGTGGATCATCCCGGCCGCGTTGTTCTTCTCGCTGACCAGCCTGCTCACCGCGTATCGCCGCCCGGTCCGGTCCGGGGGCATGCGCACGATGAGCCAGGTCGCGGTGAACGCCGGCCTTCCGGTCCTGGTGCCGGTGATCGGCTACGCCTTCACCGGTGACCCGCTCTGGTACGCGGTGTCCATCGGCGGGATCGCGGCCGGCATCGCCGACTCGTGGGCCTCGGAGATCGGCCGCTTCTCCTCCCGCGAGCCGCTGTCACTGCGCACCTGGGCCCGGGTGCCCAAAGGCACCTCGGGGGCGGTATCCCCGCTGGGTTCGGGCGCGACGGTGTTGGGGGCACTGGCCGTCGGCACGTTCGGTGCCCTGTTCGGTGGTCTCGCGATGGTGCCGGTGGGCCTGGCGGCCGGCGTCGTCGGCTCCCTGGTCGACACCGCGATCGGCGCCACCGTGCAGGCCCGCTTCGCCTGCGCGACGTGCGGCGCCACCGTGGAGGACACCCTGCACTGCGGCGCGCCTACGCAGCCGTCCACCGGCTGGCGATGGATGGGCAACGACGCGGTCAACGCCTGCGCGAACGTGGCCGGCATGGTGGTGGGTTTCGGGGTTTTCGGGCTGATGGGGGGCTGAGGCGCGCTCAGCACCTGGATGTTCCCGTTGGCATCGGACGGATGAAAATGGCGGGCCACCGTGTGGTGGCCCGCCTTTCTCATGGGGTCTCCCGAATCACCAGCGGTGTCCAGAACCCACCGTGGAGAGATCCTGGCGGTGGTGCTTGAGTTCGTGCTTCTCCCGCCGCAAGGCCTTCTTGCGGTCGTGATGGTCCAGCCGGATGTCAGGGCCGGACTGGCTGTAGACGCTCTGGCCGGTCTGGTAGCCCGCCGGAGCGGCGTTCGCCGTCGCCATTCCAGCACCGAACAGTCCCGACAGCCCGATAGCGGCTGCGATCGAGGACGCGCACACCACCCGCTTTGCGTTCATGATCAACTCACTCTCTCGAGTCCAACCCCCGGCTGGGGCTAACAACACCAGGCTGCAGCAGGCCCCTTGCGGAACGCTCGACAGATTCTTGAGACATTCTTGCGCCGCTCGGCGTGGCGGGCGAGAGCTCGGCGGACGACCGCTCAGCTGCCTCGGAGGAACCGCCGGTATACCTGTTACGTCTTGTCAGGGAACCGGCAGCGGTGAACCTCGAAAGGTTGGTGGCGCCATGCGGACCTCACCCCTCGAGTTCGGCGTGCTGGGACCGCTGCAGATGAGCGTCAACGGGACGCCGGTTCCGCTGGGCGCGGCAAAACAGCGGGCGGTGCTGGCCATGCTGGTGATCAACCACAACCGGCCGGTCTCCGTCGAGTCATTGATCGACGCCGTCTGGGGTGCGAGGCCGGTTCCGGCGGCGCGGGCGAGCATCCAGTCTTACGTGTCCAATCTGCGCCGACTGCTCGCCACCGCCGGGGTCGAACCGCAGGCGGTGCTGGCGAGCGCGCCGCCGGGGTACCGACTCTCCTTCGCCGACGCCCACTGGGACCTGGGACGCTTCAGCACCGAGCGGAACCTGGGCATGCAGGCCGCGGCGGCTGGACGATTCGACGATGCCAGCAGCCATCTATCTGTGGCGCTGGCCGAATGGCGCGGTCCGGTCCTCGACGACCTGCGCGAGTTCGCCTTCGTCGACGCGTTCGCCACGGTGCTGTACGAGGACAAGGTGGTGGCCCAAGTCGCCCGGGCCGAAGCCGACATCGCTTGTGGGCGAGCGCATGCCATCATCGGCGAGCTCGAGGCGCTCAGCGCCGCGCATCCCTACCGCGAACGGCTGTGGGCACAGCTGATCTCCGCCTATTACGCCGCGGAGCGGCAGTCTGACGCGCTGGAGGCATATCGGCGCCTGAAAACAGCCCTGGCGCAGGATCTCGGGATCGACCCCGGACCTACGGTCAGTGCTCTTCATGAGCGGATACTGCGCCAGCAGCCCCTGCACGCCGAAAGGGCCGCCCGCAGCACCACTGCGCACAGCGCCATCAGGCTCGCCCCGAATGTCGCGACAGCTCAGGGGTCCTCGTGCGCCGAGCTGCGAGACGGGGCCGGACACCGTCATCGACTGGATGCCACGACGACTCGGATCGGGCGACTCCCCGACAACGACATCGTGATCGATGACGATGACGTCAGCCGGAACCACGCGGTAATCGGCTACACCGGAGCGGGTTTCGTGATCACAGATCTGCGGTCGACCAATGGTGTCCTGGTCGAAGGCCGGCGGATTCACGCCAGCGTCACCCTGGCTGACGGTGATCGCATCCATATCGGCAGCCACGAGTTCGTCTTCGAGATCAGCCCGCGCGGTCGCTGACACACTGGCTGTTCGGCATTCGCCTCGAACCGGAACAACTACTGCGAATGCCCGGCTCACCCGGGTCGGGTCAGGGCATTGCTGATTTGGTTGCAGGTAGCTGCCATGGCTGCGATCCGGGAACCATTCAGCGGTCCCAGGAAGTGGGTGCGGACGGCGTTGGCGTAGGTGATCATGGCCTGTTGCACCACCGTTCGCCCCGCTGCGGTGATGGTGACGACGACGCGGCGACGGTCGCGGGGGCTGACGTCTCGCAGCACCAGGCCGCGTTCATCGAGGCGCCGGATCTGTCGGGTGAGCCGGCTTGGCGGGGCGGCCAACGCCTCGGTCAACTCCGCCATCGGGATACTGCCAGTAGCGGAACCCTCCAGCAGATTCAGCAGCCGCACATCGGCCAGCGAAAGCTGGTGGGCATCGTGCAGTTCCCGGTTGATCACCGTGGTCATCCGCAGGACGGTCGCCAAGTAGTTCTGCCACGACTTCTGTTCCGCCGAATCCAATTCGTCGGCACTACGGCCAGCCCGACCCGGGATCATGAGCGGCATACCGGTTGCCGCCGTATCAGCTCGACGACTTTGGCTCCCAGCGATTCGCCCGCGTGCCAGTGAGCCAGCGCGTCGAGGTCGCCATCCATGTACCGGCAGCGGCACGCGCCACGCCGGATCTCACCGCCCGAGCCGGTGGGCAGTTGCATCGCCTCCACCAACACGATCGAACACGCTTGAATGCCATGATGTTTGTCGAGTGCGGACTGAATCAACGCCACCAGTGTGGCTAGTTCAGCGTCACCGATTTCGCAGCGGGCCTCGTGAACCACCACCAATTGCTCGGAATCGTCGGTGAAGACCGCCCCGCGTCCCGAGAGCAATACCGCGTGGCAGTCCGCCACGGTGGCTTCCAGTTCGTGCGGGTAGTAGTGCACGCCATCGAGCACTATCAAGTCGGGGCAGGCGCCGGTGACGAACAGTTCCCCACCGCGCAGAAATCCGCGATCCCCGGTCCGCAGAAACGGGCCACCACCACCATCGGCGAGGAACGCCTCGAAGATCTGATCGCTCGCCGCCGGTGCGCCCCAATAGCTCTGGGCGACACTGGGTCCGCCGACCCAGATCTCCCCGACTTCATCAAGCCCACACGGCAACCGGGTTTCGGGGTCCACGATCACCACGGGTTGACGAGGCCGCCCACACCCGACCACCGCAACCGTCTCGGTATCACCCGGGTCGGCGTCAAGAGCCCACCCCGCCTGCAGTCCAGCACGATCGACGTGACACACCTGCGGACTCTCGGATTCTGAGCCACCCGAGACCAGCCAGGTGGTTTCCACCCGTCCATACACCGGCAGGAACGCTCCGTCCCGAAATCCCGCCGGGGCGAACGCCTCGGCGAAACCCTGCATCGTCGCCGCCCGCACCGGCTGCGACCCATCGATCACCGCCGTCGACAGGCTCGACAAATCCAACCCCGCACGCTGCGCGGGGGTGCTGCGCTGTGCACACCACCGATACGCCGAATCTGGGGCCATCGTCACCGTGGCCCGCCAGCGTGAGATCGCCTCCAACCAACACATCGGCCGTTGAAGGAACGCCGACGGTGCCATCAACACCGTGCTGGCACCCAAGTAGAGCGGCACCAAAACCGTTCCGATCAAACCACTTTCGTGGTGCATCGGCAACCACGACACCACCACATCACGCGAATCTGCCAACCCGGCCGCCGCGACCGCCGCCATCACGTTCTCATGGGTCACCACCACACCCGCCGGATGCCGCGCCGAGCCCGCCGAATACTGAATTAGCGCAATGCTGTCGGAATCGACCGCAGGTGCCATCCAGGCATCGGAATCACCGTCCTCGGTGCCGCACCACACCACAGGGCCGCCCCGCAGCCCCCCGGCCGCCGCGTCCACCGCCGCGCGAATACTCGGCGGCAGCCCCGGGGAAGCCACCACCCACCCCACCCCCGCATCGGCGATCACCGCCCCCAACCGCGGCCCCACCCGCTGCGCCACCGGCACCGCAACCGCCCCGGCATACAGGCACCCGAAAACACCGGCAATGCCCTCCAATCCGGGACCACACAGCACCAACACCCGCTGGCCGGAAGCACCCAACCCCTGAAGTTGCGCCCCGATCGCGCGAGCCCGGGCATCCAATCCCCGATACGTCACCTGGCTCGCGGCCCGGCCATCCCCATGATGAGAAAAGCTGAACGCAGTCTTCTCCCCCCACCGCGCGGCCTGCTGACGCAACAACTCCACCACGGTGTCCGCGATCGGCATTGAGGCCGTGAGCAGTTGACGACCTACCGGCCGCTCAACGCGGTCACGGCCACCGGACCCCCAAGGGGCCCGGCGACCGCGACCGTCGTCCATCCCTTAGCCCGGCTGGCCGTCGGCCCCGGAGTTGCCGGTGCCGCCTTGGCTGCCAGCGGGGGTACCGCTTCCGCCGCCCCCCCCGGGACCACCCGCACCGCCCCCACCGGGGGGTCCCGCCCGGCCGCTACCCGTGGGCGTGCCGCTGTTGCCGCCGGCACCGCCGGTTCCACCGGTACCACCATCACCGCCCGCGCCCTGGGCTCCGTTGGTGCCGCTGGTGCTTACGCCGCCAGCGCCCGCGGCTCCGCCAGC
>CAXYUC010000059.1:0-24664 GCA_964292075.1 uncultured Mycolicibacter sp. | reverse complement strand
ACAAGGGCCGGGCCACGAGCGGCACCGCCAAGCTGGTGGCCGATATCGAGGAGGTGCCGCCCGGCCCGTACGGTCCGGGGTCGACCAAGGCCGGTCCCGGGGGCACCGGTCCGGTGGGCTGGACGGTCAAGGGCAACGAGGACTCGATGCTCTACCACGCTCCGGCGAGCCCGGCCTACGAGGCGACGATCGCCGAGGTGTGGTTCAAAGACGAACAGACCGCCGCGGCGGCCGGCTTCCGGCGCTGGGACAGCTGGCGCAAGGACAAGAAGAAAAAGAAGTGACGCCGCGGGCGTAGTGCGTTCAGTGCGGTGGCGGCAGCCGCAGCAGCAGCCGCGCCCCGCCCAGCGGGCTGTCTTCCAACGACGCTGTGCCGCCGTGCAGTTCGGCTTGCTGAGCCACCAGCGCCAGTCCGAGCCCGGACCCCGAATGCGACGCCGTAGACCCGCGGGAGAACCGCTCGAAAACGATGCGGCGCTCTTCCTCGGGAACCCCGCCGCCGTTGTCATCGATGGCGATCTCCACGCCTTCACGTGAGGTGACCGCCGACAACTGCACCTCGGTCGCACCACCGTGCTTGACCGCGTTGGCGATCGCGTTGTCCACGGCCAGCCGCAGTCCGGCCGGCAGTCCGACGATGATGCAGGTTGGCGACGGCACCAGCGAGACGTCCAGGTCGGGGAAGACCCGCATCGCGTCGTGGGCCGCGCGGTCGAGCAGATCGGTGATGTCGACCGGTACATGGTCATCGAACGTGGACAGTTCCCCCTGCGCCAGCCGCTCCAGGGCCGACAGGGTCGCCTCGATTCGCGTCTGGGTTCGGACGACGTCGTTGAGGACTTCCTTGCGTTGGTCGTCGGGCAGATCCAGGGTGGTCAGCACCTCGAGATTGGTGCGCATCGCGGTCAGCGGGGTGCGCAGCTCGTGCGAGGAGACGGCGGCGAAGTCCCGCGCGGAGGCCAGCGCCTCCTGAGTGCGGTCGCGCTCGGTCCAGATTCGCTGCAGCATGCCGCGCATCGCCTCGCCGATCTCCACGGCCTCGCTGGCGCCTCGCACCTCGATGTCGGGCCGTTCGTCGCCGGCGTTAATCGATCGGGCCTGCTGCGCCAGCCGTCGCAGCGGCCGCCCCGCGAAGGCTGCCCGCACACCGCCCAGCCCCGCACCCCACCCCCGCCCGAAGGTGCACAGCAGCAACACCCGCCGGTGCAGGTTGTTGGTGTCGGCGATGGTGGCGTCGTAGGTGGCCCCGACCGCCAGCGACCGCGGCCCCGGACCAGGGATGTCGACGGTGCGCACCCGGTAGCGCACGCCGTCGATCTCGGTGTCGGCGTAGCCCGGCTCCAGCTCCGGCAGCACCACCGTGGAGTTCGACGTCACTTCGTTGGCCCGCCGCAACGTGATCACCGCGTCGTTGGCGCCGGCCGCCCGGGGCAGCTCGCCCAGGCCGATCAGCGGAACGGTCAGCCCGGCCGCCTCGTCGAGCCGGCGGTCCAGCCAGTACTTGCGGTCGTTGGTGATGCCGACCCATACCAGCACCCCGATGATGACCGTCACGATCGCGGTGCCGATCGCCGTCGCGAATACCACCCGGGTCCGCAACGACGGTGTTCTGGCGAAGATGCGCCGCAGCAGTTTCATGACGTTCATGGTGGTCCTCACTGTGTTCGCAGGACGAACCCGACCCCGCGCACGGTGTGCAGCAGACGCGGCGCGCCGCCGGCTTCCAGCTTGCGCCGCAGGTAGCCGATGAACACGTCGACGACGTTGGTGTCGGCGGCGAAGTCGTAACCCCAGACCAGCTCGAGGAGCTGCGCGCGCGACAACACCGCGGTCTTGTGTTCGGCGAGCACGGCCAACAGGTCGAACTCCCGCTTGGTCAGGTCCACGTCGACGCCCTTGACCCGGGCGCGGCGGCCCGGGATGTCGACCTCCAGCGGACCCACCGTGATGGTCTCCGAGGAGGAGCTGGCCGCCGACCCGCGCCGCCGCAGCATCGCCCGAACCCGGGCCACCAGCTCGGCAAGCACGAACGGCTTGACCAGGAAGTCGTCGGCGCCGGCCTCGAGCCCGGCGACCCGGTCGTCGACCGAACTGCGCGCGGACAGCACGCAGACCGGCACGTCGTCACCCATGGCCCGTAGTGCCGTCACCACACTCACGCCGTCGAGCACGGGCATGTTGATGTCGAGCACGATGGCGTCGGGACGGGCTTCCTTGGCGCTGCGCAACGCTTCGGCGCCGTCTGCGGCCGTCGCCACCTCGAAGCCGGACAAGCGCAGTCCGCGTTCCAGCGAGGCGAGCACGTCGGAGTCGTCGTCGACGACCAAGACCCGGGGTGAGGCAGCGGGGGTGTCCATGGTGGCCATTTTGCCTGAACATGGCCGTCGAGCGCGGGATGTGCCGCGGGGCGGTGCGACGGTTCTAAGGTCGAGTCCGTGACCTCGGCTTCGGCGCTGCGCAGCCTGCTGCCTTATCTGCGCCCCTACCGGGCGCGCTGGGTCGCCATGGTTACGGTCGCCGTGCTCAGTCTGGTCGCCACCGTGGTGATCCCGCTGATGACCAAGGCCGTCATCGACGGACCGGTGCAGCACCGGGACCAGTCCGGGCTGTGGGTGCTGGGTACGGCGGCGACCGCGCTCGGGGTCATTGAGGCGCTGCTGTTGTTTGTGCGACGCTGGCTGGTCGCGCCCACCACCATGGGCGTGGAAGCTGACATCCGTAAGGACCTGTACGCGCGGCTGCAGATCCTGCCGATGACCTTTCACGGCCGCTGGCAGTCCGGCCAGCTGCTGTCGCGGATCATGAACGACCTGTCCGCCGTGCGGCGCTTCCTGTCGTTCGTAGTGGTGTTCCTGGTGCTCAACACGGTGCAGATTCTGGCGGTCACGACGATTCTGCTGGTGCTCTACTGGCCGCTGGGCGCGGTGGTGTGCGCGTCGCTGATACCGGTGATGCTTGCGGTGCAGCACTTTCGGCGCCAGTACACCCGGCTGACGCGGCAGGCGCAGGACCAGGCCGGTCAGGTGGCCACCGTCGTCGAGGAGTCCGCGCTGGGTTTGCGCACCATCAAGGCGTTCGGACGCGAGGACTACCTGTTTGCGCGCTTCGACGCCGAAGCCGCAAAGCTGCGCGACCTGGGCGTCGAGAAGGTGGTGGTGTCGTCGAAGTTTTGGACGCTCTTGGAGGTGATCCCGAATTTCACGCTGATCGGGGTGCTCGCGGTCGGCGCGTACGCCGCCGGGAACCACCTGGTCACGATGGGCACTTTGGTCGCGTTCGTCACGCTGATGCTCTAGTTGGTCTGGCCGTTGTCATCGTTGGGCTTTTTGTTGTCGGCCACCCAGGAGGCGATGACCGCCGCCGACCGGATCACCGAGATCTTCGCTGCGCCCCTTGAGATCACCGGCGGTGACGACCCCGTGCCGCCGTCGGGCCGGCTGGAGTTGCGCGATGTCGGATTCCGCTTCGCTGATGCCGGCCCGGATGCGCCATGGGTGTTGCGTGGGGTCAATCTCACCGTCGAACCCGGCGAGACCGTCGCTCTGGTGGGCGCCACCGGCTCCGGGAAGTCGGTGCTGGCGATGCTGCTGTCCCGGCTCTACGACGCACAGGAGGGCCAGATCCTGATCGGCGGCCGGGACATCCGGACGCTGACGCTGGCGGCGTTGCGTTCGGCGGTGGTGACCGCGTTCGACGACCCCACCCTGTTCTCGATGTCGGTGGCCGAGAACCTGCGGCTGGGCAGGCCTGAAGCGAGCGATGCGGAACTGGCCCGCGCCCTGGAGGTGGCTTCGGCAGATTTTGTTGATGACCTGCCGTCCGGGCTGGACACCCGCATCGGGGAGCAGGGCATGAGCCTGTCGGGCGGGCAGCGCCAACGGCTGTCGCTGGCCCGGGCCCTGGTGGCCGCACCGACGATCCTGGTGCTCGACGACACCCTCTCGGCCCTGGACGTGCACACCGAGGCCGCCGTCACCGAAGCGCTGCGCCGGGTGCTGCGGACCGGACCGGAGTCGATCACCGCGCTGGTGGTGGCCAACCGGGCGTCCACCGTGGCGTTGGCCGATCGGGTGGCGTTGGTCGAGGGCGGGACCATCACCGCGGTCGGTACGCACGCCGAGCTGCTGGCCCAGGTGCCGCGGTACCGCTACCTGTTGGCGGCAGACGACGAGCTCGACGACGGCGCGGAACATCTCGTCGACTGGGCGCGAGGGTGACGGCCGAGCCGGGCCGGGCTGCGGCGCGGGCCCTGCTCTGGTCATTGTTGCGCCCGTATCGGTGTGCGGCGCTGCTGATGGTCGTGGCCATTGTGGTGGAAAATGCTGCCCGGCTTGCGGTTCCGCTGCTGGCGCAGCGCGGGATCGATTGGGGAATCCCGCCGATCGCCGCGGACGGCTCGATCCGGCAGCTGAGCCTGATCGTGACGGCGCTCGCGGTGGTGGTGTTCACGCAGGCCATCAGCCGAATGCTCTTCCTGCAGTGGTCGGGCAAGATCGGGCAGCGGATGCTGCTGGAGCTGCGACGGCGCGTGTTCCGCCAGTTTCAGCGCCTGGATGTCGGATTCCACGAGCGCTACACCTCGGGCCGGGTGGTCAGCAGGTTGACCAACGACGTCGACGCGATCCAGGAGATGCTGCTCACCGGGTTTGACGGCCTGGTCGGCGCCGCGCTCACGATGGCGGGCACCGCGGTGCTGCTCATCATGCTGGACTGGCGGCTGGGCCTGATGTGTCTGATCGCCTTTCCGGTGCTGGTGGCGTTGCTGCGATGGTTCCGGGTCGAATCGTCGACGAACTACGCCGCGGTGCGCGAGCATGCCGCGCGGGTGATTGTGCAGTTCACCGAGACCATGATCGGGATCAAGGCGGTGCAGGCCTATCGCCGCGAGGCTCGCAATCAGGAGATCTTCACGGGAGTCGCCGACCGCTACCGTGCGGTGAACGAGAAGGCGTTCAGACTGGTCGCGATCTTCGCACCCGGCGTCAAGCTGGTCGGCAACCTGACCACCGGTGTGGTGCTGCTCTACGGGGGCTGGCGAGTGTTGCACGGGCACATGACGATTGGAACCTTCACCGCGTTCCTGCTCTATCTGCGGATGTTCTTTGAACCGATGCAAGGCATTTCCGAATTCCTCAACACCTTCTCTTCGGCGACCGCCGCGCTGGAGAAACTGGCCGGGGTGCTGGCCGAAACGCCCGCCGTCAAAGACCCGGTCGACCCGCTCGGACCGACGGGCGCGCCGGAACTGGTGCGCGGTGAGATCGCCTTGTGTGACGTGTATTTCGGCTACCGCGACGGCCAGTCGGTGCTGGCCGCCCTATCGTTGAACATCCCGGCCGGCCAGACTGTGGCGCTGGTCGGCAGCACCGGAGCCGGTAAGTCCACCATCGCCAAATTGATCGCCCGGTTCTACGACCCGGTGTCGGGAGCGGTGCGGCTGGACGGCGTCGACCTGCGTGCGTTCAGCCAGGCGGCGCTGCGGCGCCACGTCGTGATGGTCACCCAGGAGAACTTTCTGTTCGCCGGCACAGTCGCCGACAACATCCGATTCGGTCGCCCCGGCGCGACCGACGCCGAGGTGGCCGCCGCGGCGACGAGCGTGGGGGCCGATACATTTTTCACCGCTCTGCCCGACGGCTACGACACCGAGCTCGCTAAGCGAGGCGGGCGGGTCTCGGCCGGCCAGCGTCAACTGGTGGCGTTCGCTCGCGCCTTCCTCGCCGACCCGGCGGTGCTGATCCTCGACGAGGCGACGTCATCGCTGGACATCCCCGGTGAGCGGATGGTGCACAAGGCGCTGCGCAGCGTGCTGGCCGGGCGGACCGCGCTGGTGATCGCCCACCGCCTTTCCACGGTCGAGATCGCCGACCGGGTTCTGGTGATCGAGGGTGGCCGCATCGTCGAGGACGGGCCGCCGGCCGAGCTGATTCGCGCCGAGGGCCACTACGCCGCCCTACACGACGCGTGGCTGCGTTCGTTGGCCTGAACGGCGGCTGCGAGCACCGCGGCGGGTTAAATCCAAGTGAATTTAAATTGACCGACCTGCGAACATGGGGTCGTCGGGTGCAAAGATCCCGCAAACGCAGGACATTCCAAGCTAATTGCCCACTTAGGCTTTCCCCGTGACCGTCACATCGAACGTTAAGGCCGTTAAGGCTGCCAAGGCAGCTGCGTGATCGGTTCACCTACCGCGCAGGGTTTGGCGTTGGCGTCGGCCACCAGTTTCGGGATCAGCGACTTCGTGGGTGGTGTCGCGTCGCGGCGGGTCGCCGCGCTTCGCGTGGTTTTGGTGTCCACCCCGGTCTCGATGGTGATGCTGGGCGGGCTGGCCCTGATCGGCGGCGGGCACATCACGACCAGCACCGTCATTTTGGGCATGCTCGGTGGACTTACCCAGGCGCTGGGCATCTGGTGGTTCTATGCCGCCATGGCCGCGGGGCCGATCTCGGTGGTATCGCCACTGGCCGCGGTGGTGGATGCCGGCGTGCCGGTGTGCGTCGGCCGGCTGCTGGGGGAGCGCCCCGGGATGCTCGCCAGCGCAGGTATCGCGGTGGCATTGGGCGCGGTGGTGTTGATCAGCTGGCACGCCGGCGACGACGGCGTCCATCGGCCGGGGCTCACCCACCGCGTGCTGTGGTTGACGTTCGCCTCGGGGGTGGCCCTGGGGTTGAACTTCGTGTTCCTGGACCGCACTCCGTCGGATTCCGGGCTGTGGCCCCTGCTGTTCGCGCGGGCCGCGGCCACCGTCCTGGTGATCGCCGTCGCGGCGCTGAGCCGCAATCTGAAGGTGCCCACGGGCACCCCGCTGCGGCTGGCGTTCCTGATCGCGCTGCTCGACACCGCCGCCAACGTCACGATGCTGTTCGCGTTGAAGCTCGCGCTGCTGTCACTGGCCAGCGTTTTGATCTCGCTGTACCCGGCCGCCACGGTGATCCTGGCGGTCGTCCTGTTGGGGGAGCGGGTGCGTCTCCGGCAGGTGATGGGGATGGTGCTGGCGGGAGTCGCGGTGGCGATGATCACCGGTTAGTGCCGTCACGGCAACCCGATCCGGCGGTAGCGCTCTAACCGGGCCGCCATCCGCTGCTCGGCGGGCACCCCGCGCAGTGCTGACAGCTCGACGGCGATGGCCTGCGACATTCGCTTGGCGAAGTCGATCGGCTCCTCGGCGGCATCCGGGTGCTCGCCGACGATCACATCCACGATCCCGTGGGCCTGCAGATCCGCCGAACGGATGCCCTGCGCCGCGGAGAGTTCCGGGGCGTGCTCGATATCGCGGTACACGATGGCACTGGCGCCCTCCGGCGGCAACGGCGCCAGCCAGCCGTGCAACGCCGCCAGCACCCGATCCGCCGGCACCATCGCCAGCGCCGGACCGCCACTGCCCTGGCCCAGCAGCACCGACACCGTCGGTACTTCGAGCGTGACCAGCTCGGCCAGGCACGCCGCGATCTGGGCCGCCAATCCGCCCTGCTCGGCCTCCACCGACAGCGCCGGGCCCGGGGTGTCGATCACCAACACCAGCGGCAGCCGCAGGCCCGCGGCCAGCGCCATGCCTCGGCGGGCATCGCGTAGCGCAACCGGGTCGGTCAGCCGGTCGGCACCCCGCAGTTGCCCCAACACCACGGTGGGCTGGCCGCCGAAGCGTGCCAACGCCAGCAAGATCGTGCCACCGCGTTCGATGCTGCCGGTGCCCGACAGGAAGACCCGCTCGGTGGCGCCGTGCCGCAGCAGAAACCCGACGCCCGGCCGATCCGGACGTCGCGACGCACACACCGAGTCCCACGCCGGGATGTCGGGAATCGGCGCAAGGGCCGCTTTCAAGGCCGGCTCCGGAGGCGGTGGGCCCGGATCGTCGAGCATCACCTTCAGCGCCCGCGCGCAGATGCGCCGCAGCCACTTCAGCGGGATGACGCCGTCGATCACCCCGTGGGCCTGCAGGTTCTCGGCGGTCTGGACGCCCGGCGGGAACGGGGCACCGTAGAGCTGTTCGTAGACCCGCGGCCCCAGGAAGCCCACCAGCGCCCCAGGCTCGGCCAGCGTCACGTGCCCCAGTGAACCCCAAGAGGCGAACACCCCGCCGGTGGTGGGGTGGCGCAGGTAGACCAGATAGGGCAGGTGGGCCCGTTTGTGCAGCTCAACTGCGGCGGCGATCTTCACCATCTGCAGGAACGCGACAGTGCCCTCCTGCATCCGGGTGCCACCCGAACTCGGCGACGCCAACAGCGGCAGCCGTTCGGTGGTGGCCCGCGCGATCGCGGCGGTGATCCGCTCGGCGGCGGCCACCCCGATAGAGCCGGCCAGGAAGTCGAACTCGCTGGCGATCACCGCGACCCGGCGGCCGTTGATTCGGCCCTCGCCGGTGAGGACCGCCTCGTCGCGACCGCTGGCAGCCCTGGCCGCGGCCAGCTCGGCGGCGTAACCGTCACTGATCGGCACGGCCAGCGGCGCGGCGTCCCAACTGAGGAAAGAACCGCAATCCAGCACCGCGTCAGCCACTTCATCGGCCCCGATCCGGCTCACAGATCGAGGCTAATAGGCTGGGATCTCATGATCGGTGTTACCCGCGATGAAGCCGTCACCACTATCGAAATGCAGCGCCCCGAGCGTCGCAATGCCTTGAACTCCCAGCTCGTCACCGAGTTGCGGGAGGCGGTCTTGGACGCCGCCACCCACGACGTCCGGGCGATCGTGCTGACCGGGCAGGGCACGGTGTTCTGTGCCGGCGCGGATCTGTCCGGTGACGCGTTCGCCGCCGACTACCCCGACAAGCTGGTCGCCCTGCACCAGAGCATCGCCGACGTCCCGGTACCGGTGATCGGTGCCATCAACGGGGCCGCGATCGGCGCCGGCCTGCAATTGGCGATGGTCTGCGATCTGCGGGTAGTCGCCCCCGAGGCGTTCTTCCAGTTCCCGGTCGCCAAGTACGGCCTGGCGCTCGACAACTGGAGCATCCGGCGGCTGACCTCACTGGTCGGCTACGGGCGGGCCCGGGCGATGATGCTGACCGCCGAGAAGCTGCCGTCCGACGCGGCACTGCTGACCGGGATGGCCAACCGCATCGGCACCCTTGCCGACGCCCAGGCCTGGGCGCACGAGATCGCCGGGCTGGCGCCACTGGCGCTGCAGCACGCCAAGCGGGTGCTCAACGACGACGGCGCCTACGAGGAGCAGCAGCCGGCGCACAAGGAGCTGTTCGACAAGGCCTGGGGTTCCCAAGACGTTATCGAGGCCCAGGTGGCGCGCGTCCAGAAGCGGCCGCCGAAGTTCCAGGGCGCTTAAACGCGACGGTGCCCGCGAGTCGCCGCCATAGACTCGTCGTCATGCTGCGTGGGGCACTTCGACTGGCGGGAACCACAGCGTCGCTGGCCGCTGGCGGCTGGACGCTTCGAGCGCTGCGCGGCACACCCGCCGCGTTGGGTGCCGCACCCGCCGCGATCGATGCGGTAGCCACCCGATCGGCGAACTATCGCGACGGGATCTTCCACAACATCGAACGCGCCGCAATGGTCAACATGGACCGTGAACAACAGCGGCTGATGGTGCGCGAACTGTTCGCCGACCGCATCGGGCGACGGCCCGCGGCGCCGATCCCGCTGGAGGTGCCCGACTTCAGCGTCGACGTCGAGCCGCTGGCCATCACCTGGCTGGGGCACGCGACGGCACTGGTGGAGATCGACGGCTATCGCGTTCTGACCGACCCGGTCTGGAGCGAACGCTGCTCGCCGTCGGATGCTGTCGGGCCCCGACGGCTGCACCCCCCGCCGGTGCGGCTCGGTGCGCTGCCGGCGGTCGACGCGATCGTGGTCAGCCACGGCCACTACGACCACCTCGACACCGACACGGTCACCGCGCCCGCCCGCAGCCAGGGGGGGCCGGTCGTCGTCCCGCTGGGCGTCGGGGCGCACCTGCGTGCGTGGGGCATCCCCGCGGAGCGGGTGATCGAACTCGACTGGGACGAGCACACCACGCTCGGCGATCTCACCGTGACGTGCACCCCGGCGCGGCATTTCTCCGGGCGATTCCTGACCCGCAACCAGACTCTGTGGGCATCGTGGGTGATCGCCGGTCCCGAGCACCGGGTCTACTTCGGCGGCGACAGCGGATACACCGGCAGCTTCGGCACCATCGGCGCCCAGCACGGCCCGTTCGACGCCACGCTGTTGCCGATCGGGGCCTACAACACCGCCTGGCCCGACGTCCACATGAACCCGGAGGAGGCGGTCCAGGCGCACCTCGACTTGAATGCCTCGGCGTCGGGTCTGCTGGTGCCGATTCACTGGGGCACGTTCCGGTTGGCGCCGCACCGCTGGGCCGAGCCGGTGGAGCGGCTGCTGGCCGCCGCCGACGCCGCGGGGAACTCGACGGCGGTGGCCAAACCCGGCGGTTCAGTGGGGCTCGACGGAGGAGAGGCGGAGCTGGGACCGGCGCATGGGCCGGGCGGCGGGGTGCAACCTGGCCCCGCCGCGCCCGCGGCGTGGTGGAGGCTCTGGCGCCATGACCAGGTGGGCGGCTACGGCCGGGGCCACTGCGCTGGCCGTTGCCTTGAGCGCGTGCACTCCGGCGGCGACTCCGGCCGCGCAGCACGACACCCCGCCGAACGAGGTGTCCGGCGTGGACATCCCCGCGGGCCGCGTCGGGGCGGCGGTGGCCAAACTGGACGGCCTGGCGCGGCAACTGATGGACAGCACCGGAATACCCGGGCTGGCCGTCGCGGTGGTCCACAGCGGAAAGACCCTGTACGCCAAAGGCTTCGGTGTTCGCGATACCCGCAACGGTGACAGCCCGGACAATGCGGTCAACGCCGACACGGTGTTCCAGCTGGCTTCGATGTCCAAATCCGTCGGCGCTACCGTGGTGGCGCAGCAGATCAGCGCGGGGACCATCGCCTGGGACACCCCGGTGGTGACGCAGCTGCCCTGGTTCGCGCTGTCGGATCCCTACGTCACCGACCACATCACCATCGCTGACCTGTACGCACATCGGTCCGGGTTGCCTGATCACGCCGGTGACCGGCTCGAAGACCTCGGCTACGACCGTCGGGAAGTGTTGCAGCGGCTCAAATATCTGCCGCTGGCGCCCTTCCGCAACAACTACGACTACACCAACTTCGGATTGACCGCCGCGGCCGAGGCGGTTGCCGGTGCCGCCGGTGTCCCCTGGGAGCAGTTGTCGGCGGACGCGCTGTATCGACCGCTGGGTATGGCCTCGACCAGTTCCCGCTACGCGGACTTTCTCGCCCGGCCCAACCGCGCACTCACCCACATCAAGACCGGCGACAGTTATCAGCCGCGATACCAACGCAATCCGGACGCCCAGTCCCCGGCCGGCGGGGTCAGTTCCTCGGTGAACGATATGGCGCGCTGGCTTGCCATGGTGCTGGCCAACGGCAGCCATGACGGCACCCAGATCATCGCGCCCGAAGCGTTGCTCCCCGCGATCACACCGCAGGTGATCAGTGCCCCCGCCGAGGTAGGCACCGCGCGGGCCGGGTTTTACGGCGAGGGATTCAACGTGTCGATCACCTCGTCGGGGCGCACCCAGTACGGCCACTCGGGTGCTTTCCTGCTGGGCGCCGCGACCGCTTTTTCGGCACTGCCGTCGCAGGACGTCGGAATTGTCGTGCTGACCAACGCCACACCGGTCGGGGTCCCGGAGACCTTGATCGCCCAATTCCTGGACCTGGTCCAGTACGGCGAGATCCTCGAGAACTGGCCGCTGCTGTACCGGCAGGCGCTGGAGCCGATGTCGCGGCCCGAAGGCACGCTGGTGGGCGCGGGGCCACCGGCTCATCCGGCTCCCGCGCGGCCACTGTCGGAGTACGTCGGAAGGTACGCGAATCCCTATTGGGGCCCGGCCGCCGTCACCGACGACCACGGGGTGCTCGATGTGACCCTCGGGCCGCAGCACCAGCGATTCCGGTTGAACCACTACGACGGCGACACCTTCACCTTCGCCCTGCAGGGCGAGAACGCTCCGGACGGAACGATATCCAAGGCCACCTTCACCAAGGACGCGGTGGAACTGGAGTACTTCGATCACGACAAGCTGGGAAGGTTCACCCGTTGACGACAGCGCGAATCGCAGGACTCACTGACACCGACGTCGCCCAGCGGGTCGCGCAGGGCCAGACCAATGACATCCCTGCCCGCGCCGCGCGCAGCGTCCGCGAGATCATCCGGGCCAACGTCTTCACCCGGATCAACGCGATCCTGGGTGTGCTGTTGGCCATCGTCCTGACCACCGGATCGCTGATCAACGGGCTGTTCGGGTTACTCATCGTCTTCAACAGCGTCATCGGCATGGTGCAGGAGATCCGGGCCAAACAGACGTTGGACAAGCTGGCCATCGTCGGACAAGCGAAACCATTGGTGCGCAGGCAGTCCGGGACACAGCAGCTCCCGCCGGGGCAGGTGGTGCTCGACGACGTCATCGAGCTGGGCCCCGGTGACCAGATCGTCGTCGACGGCGAAGTGGTGGAGTCCGCCGATCTGGAGGCCGACGAGTCCCTGCTCACCGGTGAGGCCGACCCGATTGCTAAAGATCTCGGTGACCAGGTGATGTCGGGCAGTTTCGTGATCTCCGGCAGCGGTGCCTATCGGGCCACCCGGGTCGGTCGCGAGGCGTACGCGGCCAAACTGGCCGAGGAGGCCAGCAAGTTCACCCTGGTGAAATCCGAACTGCGCAACGGGATCAACCAGATCCTGAAATTCATCACCTACCTGTTGATCCCGGCCGGACTGCTGATCATCTACACGCAGCTGTTCACCACCGACGTGGGCTGGCGGGCATCGGTGCTGGCGATGGTGGGCGCCCTGGTGCCGATGGTTCCCGAGGGCCTGGTGCTGATGATGTCGCTGGCGTTCGCGGTCGGGGTCGTGCGGCTGGGGCGACGGCAGTGCCTGGTGCAGGAACTGCCCGCGATCGAAGGCCTGGCCCGCGTCGACGTCGTCTGCGCCGACAAGACCGGCACCCTCACCGAGAACGGGATGCAGGTGTCGGAGGTCGCCGAACTCGATGGCGCCCAAGCTCTTCCGGTACGCCAGGCGCTGGCCGCGCTCGCCGCCGAAGACGCCCGCCCCAACGCCAGCATCCAGGCCATCGCCGAGGCATTTCCGACATCGCCGGGCTGGACATCGAGCGCCTGTGCGCCGTTCAAGTCGGCCACCAAATGGAGCGGTGTCTCCTTTGCCGAGCACGGCAACTGGGTGATCGGGGCTCCGGACGTGCTGCTCGAACCGTCCTCGGCGGCCGCCGAACAAGCCGAACGGATCGGGGCGCGTGGGCTGCGGGGGTTGTTGCTGGGGGTCTGCGACCGGCCTGTTGACCATCCCGAAGCCCCGGGACGAGTGACCCCGGCGGCGCTGGTGGTGCTGGAGCAGAAGCTGCGTCCCGACGCCCGCGAGACTTTGGAATATTTTGCCGCGCAGGAAGTGTCGGTGAAGGTCATCTCCGGCGACAACGCGGTCTCGGTGGGCGCGGTGGCCGCCGAGCTGGGGTTGTCCGGGGACGCGATGGATGCCCGTAAGCTGCCCACCGAACCGGACCGACTGGCCGGTGTACTGGAGGAACACACCGTGTTCGGCCGGGTGCGTCCCGATCAGAAACGGGCCATGGTGCACGCCTTGCAAGCGCATGACCACACGGTGGCGATGACCGGCGACGGCGTCAACGATGTGCTGGCGCTCAAAGACGCCGACATCGGTGTCGCGATGGGGGCGGGTAGCTCAGCGGCTCGCTCGGTGGCCCAGATCGTGTTGCTGGACAACAAATTCGCCACCCTGCCCTACGTGGTGGGGGAGGGGCGCCGGGTGATCGGCAACATCGAGCGGGTGGCGAACCTGTTCTTGACCAAAACGGTGTATTCGGTGCTGCTCGCGCTGCTGGTCGGGCTGGTCGGGCTGGCGTCGGCACTGTTCGGCACCAAACCGTTGTTGTATCCGTTCCAGCCGATCCACGTCACGGTCGCGGCATGGTTCACCATCGGCATCCCCGCGTTCGTCCTATCGCTCGCACCGAACAACGAACGGGCGCACCCCGGATTCGTACGGCGGGTGATGAGCGGGGCGCTGCCGGCCGGCGTGGTGGTGGGCATTGCCACCTTCGCGACCTACCTAGTGGCCTACCGCGGCAGCGAAGCCACTTCGGTCCAGCAGATCCAAGCCTCCACCAGCGCGTTGATCACTTTGCTGACCACGGCGGGATGGGTGCTGGCAGTGGTGGCGCGGCCGTATGAATGGTGGCGGCTGCTGTTGGTGATCAGCTGCGGGTTGGCCTATGTCGCGATCTTCGCGATGCCGCTGACCCGGGAGAAGTTCCTGTTGGACCCCTCCAACGTGGCTTTGACGTTGCTGGCGCTCGGTATCGGAGCGCTCGGCGCGGCCGCCATCGAGGCGATGTGGTGGGCCAGGGGCGGCATGCTCGGTGAGCGGCCGAAGTTGTGGCGGGAATCGGCAACGACCACAATGGCCCAGCGATAAACCGTGACACAAGGGGAAAGAACGACATGGCCAAGCTCTCCGGATCCGTCGACGTCCCGCTGCCTCCCGACGAGGCCTGGGCGTACGCCTCGGATCTGTCCCGCTACAAGGAGTGGCTGACCATTCACCGGGTGTGGCGCACTGTGCTGCCCGACACCCTGGACAAGGGCACCACGCTGGAGTCGATCGTCGAGGTCAAGGGCATGCTCAACAAGATCAGGTGGACGATCGTGAACTACAAGCCGCCCACCGGCATGACGCTCAACGGCGACGGCAAGGGCGGGGTCAAGATCAAGCTGCTGGCCAAGGTCGCACCCGAAGGGGACGGCTCGAAGGTCAGTTTCGACGTGCACTTGGGTGGTCCGGCATTGTTCGGACCGATCGGCATGCTGGTGGCCGCCGCGCTCAAGGGCGATATCAACGAGTCGCTGCGCAAGTTCGTCACGGTTTTCGCGCCGAGTTAATCGGTTGCACGCCCTGCCATCCCGCCGTTGGGGTGGCGGACGCCCCCGTACGGGACGTGGAAGCCGAGACCAAACTCGCCCGTCGCAACCGGGCGGCCCAGGTCGCCTGCCAGAACAAGCGCGCCGCGAAGATCGTGATGAACCAGAACGCCGCCAATGCCCAGGTTTCGGCGGGCAAGCTGCGCGGGCACCTTGACGGGCGCGTCCGTGACGCCCAAGCCGATCTGGACGCTGCGTGCGCTCGGGTTCGCCACGACGAACACATTCGCGTCGACCTGCCGGACCCGGAGGTGCCCAACAGTCGCCGGCTGGCCGAGTTGCCCGGCGTCGACGGGCCGATCATCGTGCAGGGGCCCGAACGCATCGCCCTGGACGGTCCGAACGGGGTGGGGAAGACCTCACTGCTGGAAGCACTGCTATCCGGTGGTGCCGGGCGACTGCTGACCGACCGAGTCGGATACCTTCCGCAACGCCTGGACCATCTGGACGACACCGTGTCCGCGTTCGACGCGGTGTCGGCGGTCGCCGTCCGACAGCCACAGGCGGTGCGAGCCCAACTGGCCCGGTTCCTGCTGACCGCTGACTGCGTGGCCCGGCCGGTCGGCACCCTGTCCGGGGGTGAGCGATTCCGGGTCGCGCTGGCCCAACTGCTGCTCGCCGATCCGCCGCCGCAGCTGTTGCTGCTCGACGAGCCGACCAACAACCTCGATCTGGACAGCGTCGGTCAGCTCGTCGACGCGCTGGGAGGCTATCGAGGAGCCTTCATCGTGGTCAGTCACGACGACGAGTTCCTGGCGCGGCTCGGACTCACCAGAACGTTGACGATGCCACGCGGCGGTGTGCTGGTCGATGCGAGTTAGTGTCACAACATGACTCGCTCGCGTCCCGGTTGGCTGATCGCGCTGTGCGCGGCGATTCTGTCGGTCAGCGCATGGCTGCCCTGGCTGACCACATCGGCCAACGGCGGCGGGCATGCCAGCGCGATCGGCGGCAGCGCCGGTGCCATCGCACTGCCGCCCCGCTTCGGTGTCGGCCAGCTGATCGTGCTGCTGGCCGCCGTCCTGCTGGTGGCCGGCGCGATGATGGCCCGGGGACTCTTCACCCGGTTGGCCGCGGTCGTCGCCGTGCTGGATTCCGTGCTCCTTGGTGCCCTCGGCTTCTCGTACTACCGGCTGAACGTCGTCGCGCCGATCAGCCCTGGTTACGGCCTCTACATCGGCGCCGTCGCCGTGGCGGGTGCGCTGGGCTGTTCGGTGTGGGCGCTGGTCACCGCAGTGCGGCGATGACCTCGGCGAAGGCCTCGGCGTGCTTCTGCTGGACACGGGGCCGGGCCTGCCGGCCACTGTCACAACGCTGTGCCATGGTGGCCTCATGACGCAGCCGAGGTCCGTAACGGCGGCCGACGTTCTTGAACGGGCCCAAAGATTTCCTCGGCTGCGCTATATGGGCTCGAAATACCAACTGCTGCCGCACCTGGAGCGGTTGTTCGCCGATCTTGGCGGTGAGACTGCCGTCGATGCGTTCTCCGGCTCCGGGGTGGTCTCGTACCTGTTAAAGGCACAAGGGTTCTCGGTCACGAGCAACGATTTCCTCGCATTCCCCGGCATGATCACCCGCGCCACTGTTGCCAACTCGTCTGTGCGACTCACTGCTGGGGACATCGACCTGATCTGCGGACCGGCTGTTGATGACCGTGACTTCATCCAGACCAAGTTCGACGGGCTGTACTACACGCCGGAGGATCGTGCGTTCCTCGATTCGGCGTGGTCGCACATCGATCAGCTGACCGGATTCAAGCGGGACGTCGCGATCTCCGCGCTGGTGCTCTCCGCTGCTCGACGCCAACCCCGCGGGGTTTTCACCTTTACCGACTCCACCAAGTACGCCGACGGCCGCCGCGATCTGCGCATGACGCTGCGGGAGCATTTTCGTCGGGCCGCCGCGGAGTACAACGCCGTGGTGTTCAGTAACGGGAGCAAGAGCCGCACGGTCACCGGCGATATTTTCGACCTGGATGTCGAGACCCCGGACCTGGTGTATTTGGACCCGCCCTACGCGCCGCCGCGTGACGACGCGGACTACATGAAGCGGTATCACTTCCTCGAAGGATTGAGTGTCTACTGGCGTGACGTCACGATCATGGAAGAGACAAAAACCAAGAAGATCGCGAAGCGATTCACGCCGTTTGCCTACAAGCGCACGATCGAGGACGCGCTGCTGCGGACCTTTGAGCGGTTCGAGGGTGCGGGTGCGATCGTGCTGTCCTATTCCTCGAACGCGCTTCCCGACGCCAGCCGGATCGTCGACTTGCTCGGCAAAGTGAAGACTGACGTCCAGAAAATCGCCGTCGACCACAAGTACAGCTTCGGAACGCACTCGGCGGCCACTCGCCGCGATGTGTCCGAGTACCTGTTTGTCGGAACCAATTCATGAGCGATGCCGTTCCGTTTGCTGATTACCTCGGCGCCCTTGGTCGTTTGAGCGCACACATCGACCCCCTTGCCGCTACGCCCGAGACCGACGCGATCCGTCGCGCGGTCGTGTCGCTGGCCGCCCTGCCAACGATCGATCGCTCGTCGCTCACGGCTTGGGTGACCGCATATCCCCGTGACGTGCCAGTGCTGGCGCTCTTTGTCGGCCTTGGACAGGAGAAGCTCAAAAATGCGCTCAAACATGAGTTTGATACCTCCGGCTGGGTGCTGCTCGCCCGCAATCGAGCTCGCGAGCTGATCGACTGGCTCGACGACGCGTACTTTCTGATACCGCAGACTGTTGCGCAGCTACACGCTCAGTACGGGGCGGCGGACGTACTCGTAGCGCGTGCAGGTACCCGGGCCGCGGCTGCCGCCGCTGGGCAGCAGGGGCGTCGCGTGGGAGACGAGATCGAAGCCGTCGTCAAGGGGCTCGGCCTGCCCTATGGGACGCGCACGCGTTTTGTCGGGCGCAGCGGGCGCACGGCTCCGTGTGACCTGGTCATCCCCAACGGCGGTGCCGCAGAGATCGTGGTCGCAGCGAAGGGCTACGACTCGACGGGGAGCAAGCTCACTGACGCAGTGCGGGAAATCGAGGAGATGGCAGAGGTTCGCACCCCGCGGCAGTTCGTGATCGCGGTGATCGACGGGATCGGCTGGAAGAATCGCGTCTCGGACCTGCGCAAGATCCACCAACTTTGGGATGATCGGGAGATCGACGGCATGTATACGTTGGGCACACTCGACCAGTTCCGCAGCGATGTCGAGGATGCCGCCCGGTTGCGAAAGTTCTTGTAAACAACTCACTCTCGTGTACCGGCCGGAGGTGCTGGCTACCGCAGTGCGGCGATGACCTCGGCGAAGGCCTCGGCGTGTTCCTGCTGGACGGTGAAGTAGCTGACCCCGTAGCGGCGGCGGCGTTCGCGCAGCGTGTCGGCCATGTCGTCAACGGACCCGGACAGCACCGGGGGTGAGGCCAGCAGTTCCTCATCGGACAGTGTCGGCGCAAATCGGCGGGTCAGCGACAGATTGGGCATCCCCGAGCCGTCGGTCGGCACCGCCGTGATGGCCAGGTTCAGTTCGAGGGCGTCGAACCGGTTCCCCGCGGCTGCGCGGACGAAGCCGATCCGCTCAGCCAGGGAATCGTCGGCACCGTCCACCCGCGATCCGGTCAATCCGATGATGTCGGCGTGGCGAGCCGCCACCGTCAGGAGCCGATCGCCACTGCCGGCGATCAGGATGGGCACGCGCGGCTGGTGCGTCGCCACATGTTTCGCCACGTGCTCGAGGTATTCGACGCGGCGGCCGGCGCTCGGAAAGGGCAGCTCGGCGGCCTCGAACTCGGCACGAACATAACCCGCACCCAGACCCACCTCCAGTCTCCCGCCCGACAGCACGTTGGTGTCGGCGATGTCGCGGGTCAGCAGCGCCGGCTTGTAGAAGCAGGCGTTGAGCACATAGGTGCCCACTCGGATCGTCGAGGTGGCCGCGGCAGCGGCGACTAGGACCGGGAACGGGGCCGGGGCGCCAAGATGGTCGGGCACGTGCAGGACGTCGAATCCGAAACTTTCCATGCGCCGCGCGGTCTCGGCGAGTTCGGTCGCCGACCGGATCGGGTTCAGGCCCACACCGAAGCGAAACTGCTTGTCCACCCCACTACCTCCTTACCTGGCTTTGCCGAGTGCGGGCCCCGGCGGTCAGCGTGCCGGCCGCGACGGCGGTGCCGGTGGGGGCGCGGGACTGGACGCCGGAGTAGGTGCCGCTGCGGGGGAGCGGGTTTCGCTACTCGCCGACTCTTCCG
This sequence comes from uncultured Mycolicibacter sp., assembly GCA_964292075.1. Taxonomy (GTDB): domain Bacteria; phylum Actinomycetota; class Actinomycetes; order Mycobacteriales; family Mycobacteriaceae; genus Mycobacterium. Next base: position 5,451 of record CAXYUC010000059.1, on the reverse strand, counting down.
GTTGCGCCGCTGGGAAGACCCACTTGCCCGACAGGATGTCCTTGTCCGGCTGGTAGAGCCGGATCAGGTAGTTCCAGCCGGGTGTGATCGGCAGGCAGTTGGGTGTGTTGTCGTCCGAACAACCGCCGAACTGCACGGTCACCGATCCGTCGGCCGCTTTGTCCGCGGTGATGTCGTTGACCGAGTACGCCTGCTGCGGGTTCTCGGTGAAGTAACCGTTCTTATTGTAGACGGTGACCGACCAGAAGGCTTTCACCGGAACGTCTTTGACGGTCAGGCGGTACACCGTGTTGCCGTCGTTTCGGGCCGGGGTGACATTGAGGTACAGCGCCTCCTGCTCGGAGTTGCCCCCCCACGCCGCGGCAGCCCCGATCAAATGCCGCACCGGGTCGGTGTCGGCCTCGGCGCCGAACATGCCCCGGGTGTCGGGGATGGTCTCGGCCAGGACCAGCAACGCGTCGTTGACCTTCTTCTGGCTGACCGGATCCCACCGCGGCACGTCGAAGCTGCCGGTGTCGTCTTGTTGCGCCGTGATCGCGTCCTGCAAGCGGTGTGCCACGGCCAGGTCGGCGGGATCGTTCGGGTCAGCCAGGATGCGTACGGCGACCATCACATAGCGGGTCCCGACGTGCTGCTGATCCAGGGTGTGCTCGCCGCTGCCGTAGAACATGTCGGTGACGTATTCGTCCTGGTTGATCACCTGCGCCGACATGTACCGCTGACCGGGATCGGGCAGGGTCAGCGTGACCGGACTTGCCTGCAGGTCGAACACCGCCGCCGAATACAAGGTGTCTCGATTGGAGCGCACCACCAGCTGCCGGTCGACCGGGGTGACGTCGCGCATGTGGAAGAAGCGGCCGAAGCCGTTCTCGTTGACGATGTTGGTGAATTCCTGGTCCGTGACGGCCCGCACGAAGTTGTCCGGCGACACCAACACCATGCCGTTGGGGGTGCTGCGTGGGGCCAGGTTCGCGACCGGGTCGGTGCCGGTCTTTGTCACCGTCAGCCCGCATCCGCTCAGGACCAAGGCCGTCGTTACCGCGCCGAACGCAGAAAGCCATCGCATGGACATGCAGCGCAACCTACCTGTCGATACCAGCTGATGTGGGCAACGGGTTTCGCGACACGGCCGCCGCACGCTGCGCGTCGACTATTGCACCTCCCGCGGCCCAGACGTATGGTCCCAATAAGAATCAGCCGTGAGTAAAAAGAGAAAATGATTAACGAGATCGGGGAAATAGTGGCCGCGGACATGATGGGCAACACCGAAGTGCAACGGCCTTCGAGGGTTTCGTCCTGGTTGCTCTCCTCAGGTCACGGACGCCGATTGGGGGCCGCCGCAGTCGCGGTCGGCGGCGCGCTGTCGATGGTGATGGGTACCCCGTTGGTCACCGCCGGCAGCGTCGCACCGGCGGTGACGTTGACCGCGGGATATCAGCAGGCCCTCGATGCCCTGCTCGACGCCATGAAGCAGGCACAGGCCTTCGATGTCTCGCTGTCGTATGCCTCGCCCGGCGACGCGGACACGCTGATGACGATGCTGCGCAACACCAACTACCAACTGATCACCACCGGATTGTCGCGGGTCACCGAGCTGTTCAACGGAGTGTTCTTCCAATCGCCCGAAGTGGTCGCCGGAAATGTCGCCGACTCGCGCCAATACTTCGACTACTTCACCCCCGACATCTACTACCACGTCACCGCGGGGCTGGCACCGGGCGCAACCTACGTGCTCACCGGAAACCTCGGCGGCGGAACCGAGCATCTGTCGATCAGCACCATGGCCGTCACCGGCGCCGCGGCCCACACCATCGAGGACCTGGAACTGGGCCACGGCCTGGTGGTGGACGCTAACGGCAACTTCACCATCTACATCGGACCCGAAGCACCGGCGGGCGCCGTCAACTTCTTGGACTCCACCGACGCCACCGTCGGCGGCGCCGCGTCCCTGTTGATCCGAGACATGCTGGGCGACTGGGCCAAGGGGCCCGGCAGCATCAGCCTGCAGTGTGTCGCCGACTGCCCGCCGTTCTTCTCCATTCCCGCCGGCGGATTCTTCCCCACCGAAGGCGGCGGAACCGACGCGCCATCCGGGCCGGGCAAAATCGGCTCCGTCGATGACGTGCTGAACATGCTGCTGGGCGCCTTCGCCCAGATCGTCGTCCCGTTCAACCAGCGCAGCATCGAAGGCGGGGCATCGGTGGGCATGGAGGTGCCCGCCAACACCATGATGACGTTGGCGCCGGAGACCAGCTACGGAGTCGGTCTGGAGTCCGCGGTCGTCACCGGCGGCAATTTCGATCTGGACCCCGGTGAGGCACTGATCCTGAAGGTGCCGACCATCGACGCGGCCTACAGCGGCATCGAGTTGATGAACGTCTACGGTGGCGCGCTGCCCTACGTCATGTCCCAGACCACCCTCAACCACACCCAGACCTACTACGCCGACGACGGCTACACCTATTACGTTGTTAGCGCGACGAATCCGGGCGTGGCCAACTGGCTCGACACCGGCGGTCTGACGCGGGGTGAGATCTTCGCGCGCTTCGAAAACGTCGACGACCGCGACGCCGCGATCGGCCTGGGAGTGACGGCTCAGGTGGTGCCGGTCGGCGACATCGCCCAGTACCTGCCCAGCGACACTCCCACCGTCAGCCCTGAAGAGTTCGCCGCCGACATGGCCCGGCGGGTGTTCTCCTACGACTACGGCCTGGATATGTCGCGGATCCACGCTCAACCGGCCTGGGTGCTGCAGCATCTGGAGCTGAACGCGCTATCGGCTCTGATGGGCAGGGATAACTTCGAGTCGGTGTTCGGCAGCCAGCCCTTCACCCCGATCGAGCTGCGATTCACCGACGCGCTCAGCCCGGACTGGGATGCCGCCCTGCGCAGCGTCTTGGACCACCCGATGGAAAGCCTGACCTCGGTGTGGAACGCCCTGCCGGTGCTGACCAGCGACATCACCTTGCCGATCACGCTGGCGCTGGCCCAGACCGCCATGTCGGTGCTGATGCCGCAGATGTTCATCACGGCCATCGACGACGCACTGTTCAACCCGAACACCAGCATTCTGTCCGGCCTGCTCAATGCCCGCGACGACTTCGCGACGGCGATCTTGAGCGGCAACAACGACTGGCCGACCGAACTGAGTGCCCAGGCGGCCCAGCAGTGGGCGCACATGTCCGACCTGATCGCCAACACTCCGAGCTTCAGCCTGAACGACCTGTTCGGCGGCTGATCGGTAACAGGCGTCGCAGTATGGACGCGGTCACCGGATCCATCGTTTGCGGTGAACCTGACGGCTGGCTGTGGCTTTGAAACTTGTTAGCTGGAGCTGCTTGACGGCCTAACAAAGCCTGAGGATCGTTGGAGCATGGCGCTTCGACGTCTCAGGGTGGAAGGTTCGGCGGCCAGCAAGGCGATGGGTCGCCAACGCCGGCGGACGGTTGGGATGACGGGCGTGGCCAGCGCGTTTGTGACCTTGGGGCTGGGGCAGCTGGCGTCCGCAGCCGATGCCCACGCCGATGAGTTTGATGTGATCGTTGACCAGGTCCTCAATTCGATGACGGGTTTTTTGGAAATGGACTCGGTCAGCACCGTGTTGGGTCCGCAGCTGGACACCGAACTCGTCAGCTGGCTCACCAGCCTCGATCCGGTTGCCGCTGTCAGCGCCGACGCGCAGGCGATGAGTCAGAACCTGTTGGTCAATCCCAGTTTTGAAACAGCCGACCCGTCCGGGTCGGGTTACAGCGGAGTGACCATCCCGGGCTGGACCGAGACCGGCACCCCGACCGTGATCGCCTACGGCACCCCGATGGGTTACCCGTCGCCGGTGTCGGCTCCCATCCCGGCGTGGTCGAGCTTTCCGCAGACCGCGCCGCCGGGTGCTGGTGACAACTTCGCCGGCGGTGGACCGGTGGCCACGTCGAGCATCAGTCAGACCGTCGACGTCGCCGGCGCGGCCGGAACGCCGTATGCGCTGAGTGCGGATCTCGGCGGCCAGGGCTGGGACCCGTCCTCGGCTGCGGTGCAGGTCACCTTCTACGACGCCAATGGCGCCGTGGTGGGCACCGGGTCGCTCGCGCCGGTCTCGGTCTGGGATCGCCTGGGCTTCACCGGGTTTGAGGACCGCTCCATCACCGGGACGGTTCCCGAGGGCGCCGTCTCGGCGCAGGTGACCACGACCTTCACCGACCGGGACTGGGTCCTGGGCAATTACAACGGCGCCTACGCCGACAACGAGTCGTTCACCGTCGGCGATCCCAGCCTCACCGCGGCGCCGCTGGCCGCGCCTGCGTCCGACGTCGGCCACCTGGACCACGTGTTCGTGATCTACATGGAGAACAAGGGCGCCGCCGACATCGTCGGCAGCCCCAACGCGCCCTACATGAACAGCCTGATCAACACCTACGGCTATGACGACAACTACTACGCGCTGGGGCACCCCAGTGACCCCAACTACTTCCGGATCCTGGGTGGCTCGGACTTCGGCATCGACTACAACTCCGCTCTCAACTCCATCGACGCGCCGAACCTGATGCAGGAAATGGATCAGGACGGCATCTCGTGGGCCGGCTACGCGCAGAGCATGCCGACCGCCGGTGACCTCGTGTCCTCGGGTGACTACTCCGCCGACCAGTTGCCCTTCGCCCAATTCGGTTACGTCTACGACAACACCCCCGCCTACCTGCAGCAGCATCTGCTGCCGCTGACGCAGCTGTCCACCGATCTCGCTGACCCGAGCACCTTCCCGGGATTCACCTGGATCGCCGCCAATGAGGACAACAACGGGGAAGGCCCGGTCGACTCGCTCAGTGGCGTTCTCCAGTTCATCGCCACCCAGCTCGGAGACCATCAGTACAACGTCGCGGCCGCCGACCAGTTCGTCCAGCAGGAGGTCTCCACCATCGAGAGCTCCAAGACGTGGACCGACCCGAACGAGCGCGACGTCATCATCCTCACCACGGACGAGGACAACAACAACCTCTCACTGGGTTTCGGTAACCAAGGCAATAACGTTCCGATGATCGTCATCCCGAGCGACGGCGCCGTGACACTTGGGGGGATGCAATCCGGCAACTTCACCACCGACGCCTACTACAACGAGTACAGCCTGATGGCCACGATTGAAGATGCCTTGGGTCTGGCCCCGCTCACCGACAACGACATGTACGCCCAGCCCATGAACGCCTTCTGGAAGTAGCGGTCGCGGTCCGGCGCCGACAACCGCGCATTTTGTGCCCCCGGCAGTGTGTGATTCCAGGACATCGGAATAGCGTGTCTCAAGACATCGGAATAGGTGCTGGGCACACCGTCGAGCGGTGTCGAAAGCCCGTCTGGTCATCACCGCCGTCGTCGTCGAGGGGCGCAGCCAATCCGAGGTCGCCCTCCAGTACGGAGTCTCCCAGAGCTGGATTTCCCGGCTCGTCCGCCGCTACGCCCTCGAAGGCG
>CAXYUC010000058.1:0-24765 GCA_964292075.1 uncultured Mycolicibacter sp. | reverse complement strand
ACCACTCGGCGCGCTCCGTCCACCAGGTCCATCGCCCCGCCCATGCCCTTGATCATCTTGCCGGGGACCATCCAGTTGCCCAGGTCGCCGGCGGCCGAAACCTGCATGGCGCCAAGGACCGCCACGTCGAGGTGGCCGCCGCGGATGACTCCGAACGAGGCCGATGACGAGAAGAAGGATGCGCCGGGCAGGGTGGTGACGGTTTCCTTGCCGGCGTTGATCAGATCAGCGTCGAGGTCTTCGCGCAGCGGGTAGGGGCCGACCCCGAGGATTCCGTTCTCCGAGTGCAGCACCACGCTGACACCGTCGGGGATGTGGTTGGGAATCAAGGTGGGCAGTCCGATGCCCAGGTTGACGTACTGCCCGTCGCGCAGCTCGGCGGCCACCCGGGCGGCCAACTGGTCTCTGGTGAGGGTCATGCGCGCACCGTCTCCCGCTCGATTCGCTTGATCGGATTGGGCACGTGCACCACCCGGTGCACGAAGACTCCCTGGGTGTGCACCTCGGCGGGGCAGATCTCGCCGGGCTCGACCAGGTGCTCGACCTCGGCGATGGTGATCCGGCCTGCCGCAGCGCAGTCCGGGTTGAAGTTGGCGGCCGCCTCGCGGTAGACGAGGTTGCCGTGCCGGTCGCCCTTCCAGGCGTGCACCAGCGCGAAGTCGGTGCGGATCGCCCGCTCCAAGACATAAGTCCGGCCGTCGAACTCCCGGGTTTCCTTCGGCGGCGAGGCCACCGCCACCCCGCCGGCCCCGTCGTAGCGCCACGGCAGGCCGCCGTCGGCAACCTGGGTGCCCACGCCGGTGGGCGTGTAGAACGCCGGGATGCCGGCGCCGCCGGCGCGCAGCCGCTCGGCGAGGGTGCCCTGCGGCGTCAACTCCACCTCGAGTTCGCCGGACAGGAATTGGCGGGCGAATTCCTTGTTCTCGCCCACGTAGGAGCTGATAGTGCGGCGGATGCGCTTGTGCTCCAACAGCACTCCGAGCCCCACGCCGTCGACTCCGCAGTTGTTCGACACCGTCTCCAGATCGGTGACCCCGAGCTGCAGCAGGGCCTCGATCAACGCCTCCGGGATACCGCAGAGCCCAAACCCGCCTACCGCCAGTGACGCGCCGTCGGTCACGTCGGCCACGGCCTTTGCCGCCGTCGCCACGACCTTGTCTATCGCCACTCGCGCCTCCTCATTTCAGTTAATGTTCATTAACTGATGCTTGAGACTACCATTCTGAAGCAGCCCTGTCAGCCGCTGCCCAAATGCTCGATTGCCTGCTGGCGCATCTGGTCCTTGCGGACCTTTCCGGTGACCGTCATCGGAAACTCGGTCACCACCTGCAGGTACCGCGGCACCTTGAAGTGCGCCAGCCGGCCGGTGCAGAACTCCCGCAGCCGCTCGAGGGTCAGTGGCGGCGCCCCGTCGCGCATGATCACCACCGCCATCAGCTCCTCGCCGTAGGTGTCGTCGGGCACACCGATGACCTGGGCGTCGCGGATGTCGGGATGGGTATAGAGGAATTCCTCGATCTCGCGGGGGTAGATGTTCTCCCCGCCGCGGATCACCATGTCCTTGATCCGCCCGGTGATGCGCACATAGCCATCGGCGTCCATCACGGCCAGATCGCCGGTGTGCATCCAGCCGCCCACGTCGATGGCCGCCGCGGTCTTGTCGGGGTCGTTCCAGTAACCGATCATCACCGAATAGCCGCGGGTGCACAGCTCGCCGACCTGCCCGCGCGGCACCGTCGCACCGGTATCCGGGTCGGTCAGCTTGATCTCCAGGTGCGGGCCAACCTGCCCGACGGTCTCAACTCGCTGCACCAGCGAGTCCTCACCGCGGGTCTGGGTCGACACCGGGGAGGTCTCGGTCATGCCGTAGCAGATCGCGACCCCGGCCATGTGCATGTCGTCGATGACCCGTCGCATCACCTCAGCCGGGCACGGCGATCCCGCCATGATTCCGGTGCGCAGGCTGGTCAGGTCGTACTCCCCGAAGTCAGCCAGGCCGAGTTCGGCGATGAACATGGTCGGCACCCCATAGAGGCTGGTGCAGGCCTCGTCCTGCACGGCCCGCAGCGTGGCCACCGGATCGAAGCCGGGACCCGGCAAGACGATGGCCGCGCCGTGACTGGTCGCCGCCAGGCTCCCCATCACCAGTCCGAAGCAGTGATAGAGCGGCACGGGAAGGCAGATCCGATCCGCTTCGGTATAGCCGAGCAGCTCGCCGACCAGGTAGCCGTTATTGAGGATGTTGCGATGACTCAGCGTCGCACCCTTGGGGTAACCCGTTGTGCCCGAAGTGTATTGAATATTGATTGGATCGCTCGGATGCAGTGTCGCGGCCACCTTCGCCAGCGCCTTCGCATCGATCGGCGTATCGGCCAGCTCCTGCCACCGGGAACTGCCGATGACCACCACCTCGCGCAGATCCGGGCATTCGGGGGCTACGTCCTGCAGCATGCCGACGTAGTCGGAGGTCTTGAACCGCGAGGCCGCGATAGCCATCGTGACCCCGGACTGCGTGAGCGCATAGGCCAATTCGTGGGCGCGGTAGGCAGGGTTGACGTTGACCAGAACCGCGCCGATCTCGGCGGTGGCGTACTGGGTCAACACCCATTCGGCACAGTTGGGCGCCCAGATGCCCACCCGATCCCCCGCGCCGATGCCGGCCTGCAGCAGGCCGGTTGCCAGGCCGCGCACATCGGCTACGAGCTCGGCGTAGCTCCAACGCCGACCCGACGGAACGTCAACGAAGGCATCGCGATCGGGGAACACGCTCGCGATCGCCGCAAGATTGGCGCCGATCGTCGTCTCCAACAGCGCGGGCTGGGTCCCGCCGCGGGCGTAAGACAACGCGTCCTGCGCCGCGGGTACCGCAGTTGCCATCGGCCCCTCCACCGGTGCCGCCCGAAGCCGGATGTGTTCCGAGGCGACGGATGTTACGTTAGTGGCCATTAACTGAGATGTCCACGACTAGCGGAGGTGTGATGGTGGTGTCCATCTCGGCCGATTCGACGGGCAATGACGAGCCGGCCAACCGGCGCAGCCGGCTCAAGTCCGACCGGCGCAGCCAGTTGCTCGCGGCCGCCGAACGCCTCTTCGCCCAGGGCAGCTACCTGGCGGTGCGGTTGGAGGACATCGGGGCGGCCGCCGGCGTCAGCGGCCCGGCCATCTACCGACACTTCCCCAACAAAGAGGCCCTGCTGGTCGAGCTGCTCGTCGGCATCAGCACCCGGCTGCTCGCCGGAGCGCGTGCCGTCGAAGCGGGTGGACACAGCCCCCAGGAGGTGCTGGACGGCCTCGTCGACTTTCATCTTGATTTCGCCCTCGGTGAGCCGGATCTGATCCGAATCCAGGACCGCGATTTGGCGCATCTGCCAGCCGCCGCGCAGCGCCAGGTACGCAGCGCCCAGCGGCAATACGTCGAAGTGTGGGTGAGCGTGCTGCGCGCCCTGCACACGGGGCTAGCCGAAGCCGATGCCCGGCTGATGGCCCACGCCGCGTTCGGTTTGCTCAACTCGACCCCGCACAGCATGAAGCCCATCGGCGCCAAGACGGCCGGCCCGGAGCGCTCGCGAGCGGTGTTGCGGGCGATGACGATCAGCGCGCTGGGCGCGGCCGGAATTTAGGCCGGCGCGCCGACGTCCCGGCCCCAGCCGCCCGGCACAGGTACCCTGCAAGCCATGAGGTGGGCATGACCGATCCGTACCGACCGGAGGGTTCCAATCAGCCGTGGCAGCGCGGTGGAACATCCGAACCGCCGACCTACGGCCAACCGCCCTACGTCGACCCGGCCTACGCCGGGCAGCTCCCGACGTACCCGCCCGGCTATCCCCCGCAGGCTCCGCACCCGACCGAGCAATTGCCGCGGCAGCACTGGGAACCGTCCCAGCCCCCGCCGGGCGGGCCGCCGCCAGGCAGGCCCGGAAACGACGGCCGAGGCGGACCGCCAGAGCCTCCGCGGTTTCCGAACTGGCTGTTCCTGGTGGCCGGCGCCGCCGTGCTGCTGGTGGTCGGCATGGTCATCGCCCTGGTGATCGCCAATGGCTCACAACGCAATTCGGCCACCGTCACGCCCGTGACCCCGTTGCCGACAGCCCCCAGCACCCCGATTCCCAAGCGCGTCCCGACCACCACCCCGTCACCGTCCCGGACACCGGCGCCCAGCACCACGACGACCACCCCGCCTCCGACGACCTCGACCACCGCCGGAGTGCCCGAGACGATCGTCTACAGCGTCAGCGGGACCGGCAGGGCGCTGAGCATCGCCTACATCGATACCGGCGGCGTGCTGCAGACCGAATTCAATGTGGCCCTGCCGTGGAGCAAACAGGTGACACTGACGCCGCCGGCCTCGACGGCCGCGGCGGTCACGGTGGTCAATTTCGGCGAGCAGATCACCTGCTCGGTCTCGGTGGACGGTGCCCAGGTCCGGCAGCGCACCGGCTCGATCCTTACGGTGTGCGCGGCGGCGGGCTGACGCGGCGATCGCTAGCGCGGCGAAAGTCGGGCGAAGCGGGTCGGCGCCATCGGCACCCGTACCGGCAGCAGCGCCAGTAGACCCAGCAGCAGGACGGTGCACAGCCCGCCCATGCCCGCCCGGTCGGTGCGAAAGACGTCGACGAAGACCGAGAACAGCCACGGCGCCAGGAACGACACCGCCCGACCGGTCATCGTGTAGAGGCCGAATGCCACCCCTTCCATACCCTCGTCGGCCATCCGCAACAGCAAGGTGCGCGCCGCGGATTGGGTCGGCCCGATGAACAGGCACAGCACCAGCCCGCAGGCCCAGAATGCTCCTGGACCGGACAGCGTCATCAACGTGGTCCCGGCGGCGATCATCACGATCAGTGATCCGACGATGACGGTCTTGGACCCGATCCGGTTGTCGAGCAGGCCACCGGCGATGGCCCCGACCGCCGCGACCACGCTGGCCGCCACCCCGAAGATCAGCACGTCGCCGGCCGAGATGCCGTAGACGTTGACGCCGAGCACCGCACCGAACGCGAACACCCCGGCCAGCCCGTCACGGAAGATCGCGCTGGCCACCAGGTAGAAGACCAGGTTGCGGTCACGGTGCCATTCGGCGGTGATGTCGCGCCACAGCTGGCGGTAGCCGCCGAAGAAGCCGAGCCGCAGGGGTGGCGGCTCGCCGTCGCCGGCCAAGCGGTGCGCAGTGAGCAGCAGCGGCAACGCGAACACCGCCAGCCAGGCCGCGGCCAGCAGCATCGCCACCCGGACGTTGTATCCACCCTCGGTGGGCAGGCCCAGCAGTCCCCGAGTGGGGCCGCTGCCGGCGATGCAGCCCACGTAGACCAGCAGCAGCAACGCCACGCTGCCGGCATAGCCGGCCGCCCAGCCGAAGCCGGAGATCCGGCCGGAGTTCTGCGGCGTCGACAACTGCCGCAGCATGGCGTTATAAGGCACGCTGGCCAGGTCGCCGCACGCGGCGGTCAGCGCCAACAGCAACAGTCCCGGAGCCAGGTAGGCGGGCTCGTCACGGATCAGGCTCATCGAGGCCGTCAACACCGCCGCGGTACCGGTCAGCACCGCCAGTGTCACGCGACGACGGTGCGGGGCCGCCACCCAGACCCCGATCACCGGTGCTACCGCGGCCACGGTCAGCCCGGAGATGGCCAGGGTGCGGCCCAGCCAGCTGGCCGGGGACACCTCTCCGGGCAGCTCACGGCCGACACTGCTGGTCAGATACACCGAGTAGACGAACGTCACCACGATGGCGCTGACACCGGCCGCACCGGTGTCCCACAGGGCCCACGCCACGATCCGGGATCGCCCCAGCTTGTCCGCCCCCGGCTCACCCATGACTGGCACTCTACGATTGCCCCATGCCAATTCCTGCTCCCAGCCCCGATGCCCGCGCTGTCGTCACCGGCGCATCCCAGGGAATCGGTGCGGCGCTGGCCACCGAGCTGGCCGCCCGCGGCCACGCCCTGATCATCACCGCGCGCCGCGAAGATGTGCTCAACGACGTGGCGGCGCGGTTGCGCGACAAGTACCGGGTCGCCGTGGAGGTGCGGGCGGTCGACCTAGCCGATCCGCCGGCGCGTAACGCGTTCTGCGCCGAGTTGGCCGAGCGGGAGATCTCGGTACTGTGCGCCAACGCCGGAACCGCGACGTTCGGACCGATCTCCGGCCTGGACCCGGCGGCCGAGCAGGCCCAGGTGCAGCTGAACGCGGTGGCCGTGCACGACCTGGTTTTGGCGGTACTGCCCGGCATGCTCGAGCGCCGCGCCGGCGGGATCTTGATCTCCGGTTCGGCGGCGGGCAACTCACCGATCCCCAACAACGCCACCTATGCCGCGACCAAGGCGTTTGCCAACACGTTCAGCGAATCGCTGCGCGGCGAGCTGCGCAAGTCCGGGGTGCACGTGACGTTGCTGGCGCCCGGGCCGGTGCGCGCCGAGATGCCCGATGTCACCGAGGCCTCGTTGGTCGACCGGCTGATCCCGGACTTCTTGTGGATCTCCACTCAGCACACCGCGAAGCTGTCGCTGGATGCGCTGGCGCGCAACAAGATGCGCGTGGTACCCGGGATCACCTCCAAGGCCATGTCGATGGCCAGCGGCTACGCGCCGCGCGCCATCGTCACGCCGATCGTGGGGGCGGTCTACAAGAAGCTCGGCGGGGGCTAACGCCGGCGCCGGCCGGTGCCCATTGCGCCGCGGGTGATCTGACCGACCACCACGGTGGTGACAGCACGTGTCACCTGCTTGCCCTCCCGGGTGGACAGGAAGTGGGCGAGCCAGCGACCGAACCGCGTCCACCAGTGCACTTTCGGTGGCGGCGGCACTTCGTCGTATCCCAGGGGGTCGGAGGGCGGCGCACTGCCCTCCCCAGCCGCGAGCTTGCCGGACAAGATCTCGTAGGCCGACTCGCGATCCACGGTCTCGCTGTAGACGGCGTGCAGGGGGCTCGCGGTGGCCGCCGCGGTGATCGCCGCGTCGCCGACCGAGGCCATCATCGATCGCGGTGCCCGTAGCCGCGTCCAGGCGACCGGCGTCGGGGCACCCTTCTCCGACAAGACGGTGACGATCGCCTCGCCGATCCCCAGCGACGTCAGCGCCGACTCCAGGTCATACACCTTGGTTTTCGGGTAGGTGCGCACCGTTTTGCTCAGCGCCGCCTGGTCATCGGGGGTGAACGCACGCAACGCATGCTGGATCCGGGCGCCCAGCTGGGACAGCACGCTGTTCGGCACGTCGGTGGGCAACTGGGTGCAGAAGAACACCCCGACGCCCTTAGAGCGGATCAGCTTCACGGTCTGCTCGACCTGCTGCAGGAACGCCTTCGAAGCGTCGGTGAACAGCAGGTGCGCCTCATCGAAGAAGAACACCAGCTTGGGCTTGTCCACGTCGCCGACCTCGGGAAGCAGCGTGAACAGGTCGGCGAGCACCCACATCAAGAAGGTGGAGAACAACACCGGGCGGGTGGCTTGATCGCCCAGTTCCAGCAGCGAGATGATGCCGCGGCCCTGACTGTCGGTACGCAGCAAGTCCTCCGGTTTGAGCTCCGGCTCGCCGAAGAAGGTGTCGCCGCCTTCGGCCTCCAGATTGACCAGGGCGCGCAGGATCACCCCCGCGGTCTGAGCCGACACCCCGCCGAGGTTCTTCAGCTGGGGTTTGCCGGCATCGCTGGTCAAAAACGTGATGACCGAACGCAAATCCTTCAGGTCCAGCAGCAGATAGCCGTTCTGGTCTGCCCAGTGGAAGATCAGACCGAGAGTCGACTCCTGGGTGCTGTTGAGCCCCAACACCTTCGACAACAGAATGGGTCCGAAGCTGGAAATGGTGGCGCGCACCGGGATTCCAAGACCGCCGGTGCCCAGCGACAGGAACTCCACCGGGAATGCCGTCGGCGTCCAGTCGTCGCCGGTCTCGGTGGCGCGCTGGGTGATCTTGTCCCCGGCCTCCCCCGCACGCGACAGCCCGGACAGGTCGCCCTTGACGTCGGCCATCAGCACCGGGACACCGGCGGCGGATAGCTGCTCGGCGATCACCTGCAAGGTCTTGGTCTTGCCGGTTCCGGTGGCGCCGGCCACCAACCCGTGACGGTTGATCGTGGCCAGCGGGATGCGGACCTGCGCGGAGGCGTCTGCGGTGTCGTCGATCACCACCGTGCCCAATTCGAGGGCCTGGCCGTCAGCGACATAGCCCGCCGCGATCTGCTGCGCGGCGTTCGCCGCCGACTCGGGACTCACAGGTCACGACATTACTTGGCCAGTCTGTACCGCTGTGCGGCTATGGCTGCGGCGAACGGCTAACGTTGGCTCACTGTGAGTGCTGCACGAGACGAACTCGTCTGGATCGACTGTGAGATGACCGGCCTGGATCTGGGCTCGGACAAGCTCATCGAGATTGCCGCCCTGGTCACCGACGGCGAGCTGAACATCCTGGGCGACGGTATTGACGTGGTGATCCACGCCGACGACGCGGACCTGGACGCGATGAGCCCTGTGGTGACCGAGATGCACACCCGATCGGGCCTGATCGACGAGGTCAGAGCATCGACGGTCGACCTGGCTACCGCCGAGGCGATGGTGCTCGACTACATCCGCACCCACGTCAAGCAGGCCAAGACGGCGCCGCTCGCGGGCAACTCGATCGGCACCGACCGTGGTTTCCTGGCCCGCGACATGGTCGCCCTCAACGACTACCTGCACTACCGGATGATCGACGTCAGCTCGATCAAGGAGTTGTGCCGTCGGTGGTACCCCCGGATCTACTTCGGCCAGCCGGAGAAGGGCCTCGCGCACCGCGCACTGGCCGATATCCACGAGTCCATCCGGGAATTGAAGTACTACCGGCGTACCGCGTTCGTCGCCCCGCCCGGGCCGTCTACCAGCGACATTGCCGCGGTCGCCGGGGAACTGGGGCCGCCGGTGGACGCGCCCGACGATATCGATTCGGTCGCTGAGCGCCCAAGCGGTTAGTATCGACGACGCTGCTTGCTAGTCGGGCAGCAATGGTGGCTGTAGTTCAGTTGGTAGAGCACCAGGTTGTGATCCTGGGTGTCGCGGGTTCGAGTCCCGTCAGCCACCCCGAGGGAAAACATCGCCTCACCTGCACATAAGCGGGTGGGGCGATGTTCATTTCGGGTCCATGCGATATCCGATGCGACATGCGCCCACGATGCGACATCCCGCTGGGGGAGTAGGTGGGACCACCCCCGGCTTCCACTCCCCGACCAAGGACTCCAGGCGGGCGATTGAGACACGTCCCCGTCGCCCCTCAGTGGGCTAGGGAGCGTGTCTCAATCGGGTGTGACCAATGTGACGGGTGATAATCGCAACCATGACAGGGAGCGGGGAAACGGCGGCTCCGCCGCCGACGCGCTTTCTGATCGACACCAACGTCTTCATTGCACTTGAACCGTTCGACGGGCAGATGGAGCCCGGGCTTGGACCAGCAGCTACCTTCATGCGGCTAGCGATGAAGCAGCGCAACCTAGTCTTCGTCCATCCCGCCACGAGGGACGAGCTTTCCGAAGGAACGAACCCGACGCGGGCGGAGCAGCGAATCGCCGAACTGAGCAAGATCGAGATGCTCGCCGAGGTGCCGATCAGCACTCGCCTCCAGACCAAACTGGGTCCACTGGTCCCCGATTCCAACGATCACCGCGATCTGCGAATACTGGCTGCACTGGACGCGAACGCCGTCAATTTCCTTGTCACTGAGGACGTTGGTCTTCATAAGCGAGCGAAGAGGGTCGGACTAGGGGATCGAGTCCTCACACTTGCCGATGCGGCGGCGCTGCTGGAGGCATTCGAGCCGACCACCGTCGAACCACCACCGAAGGTGACGCCCGTCGAGTCATATGCCCTCGACCTGGAACAAGACATTTTCGCCAGCATCAGAACCGATTACAACGGCTTCGATGCCTGGATCAACAAGGTTCGCGGGGACTCGGCGAACCGTGAGTGCTTCATCATCACCGAAGACGGCGGAACCTACGCAGCCGTCGCCATATTGAAGGTCAACGAGCTCGCATCCGAATGCCCGTACGACCTGCCAGAGCCCATCACCAAGATTTCGACATTCAAGGTGCAGGAGGAGTTCGGCGGTCAACGGTACGGGGAGCTACTACTGAAAGCCGTCCTCCTTTCGCACCGCGACCACAGCGCTGGAAGTGCCTACGTTGAGGTGTGGGATCGCCATCAGCGGCTCATCGACTTCATGAAGATGTTCGGGTACTACGACGCAGGCAAGTCGGCGCGTGGTGAGATTGTCCTCGCCAAGAGGTACCAGCCGCGAGACACCTCCATGTCGCCGTTGGACTTTCACATTGCGTACGGTCCGCCAGCCGTGTCTGACCAAGCGAATGTGTTCGTCATTCCGATCATCGAGCAATGGCATGATCAGTTGTTTCCAGAGTGCATACCCGAGACTCAACAACCCATGTTGCCTGGGCTGGAAGGCACGACACTCCCCTGGGGTAACGCGCTGCGCAAGGCGTATCTATGCAACTCATCTTCAAGGCAGATTCAGCCGGGCGACGCGATTCTGTTCTACCGATCCAGGCTCCAGACCGTATCTGTCATTGGCGTGGTCGAGGAAGCCTCCAGAACATCCTCTCCCGATGAAGTGCTGAACCTGGTCGGCGGACGAACCGTATACGGACCCACCGATATTGCCCAGCTCGCGTCTCACTCCGCGCAGTTACTTGTCATCCTCTTCCGGCAGGATCGCGTCGTTGATCCCGAATGGACCCTGGCGGAGCTTCAGAGCCATGACGTGCTGAAGGCACCGCCACAAGCCGTGACCAAAGCGAAGGAGACCGGTGCCCAATGGGTGCATCAGCAACTGGACGCCATGTGATCATGTCCGTCCATCCGCAGTTTGCAGAGGCAATTATGGACGGGCGCAAGAAGATTGAGTTCCGTAAACGTCGCCTCGCTGATGACGTGAGAGTGGTGTGGGTCTACGCCACTGCCCCCGTCAGCAAGGTGCTCGGCTACTTCGAAGTCGGAACAATCCATACCGCCAAACCGACTGACCTCTGGCGGCAGTTCGCCGACGTGGGCTGCATCAACCGAGCCGACTTCGACAGGTACTACGCCAACAGCCAAATCGGGGCGGGCATCGGCATCCGCAGAGCCGTCCGTCTGCGCAGCCCCGCCCACATTACCGACCTACTCCCCTCTGGAGTACCGCCACAGAGCTACGCCTACGTAGGAGCGCGCGCCCTCCCCTGACCTGCGGGGACGTGCAACCGCGTGGCTGGTGATTATCGGCGACTGGATAGATGCTGCAGCGATGCCCACCACCGAGACCACCGTCACCGAACTCACTGCCGACTCGACTGGCGTCTGGCGTGTCACCCCCCTGGTCAGCCTCCATCGGCGGCTCGAGCATGAGGTCAGTTTTCCCGTCGGTGGTGTCCCCTGCGTGCACCGACACGCGCAGGACAAATCGCACGTTGCGGCATGGGACAGCGCGGTTGTCGTAGCGCTTCGGTAGCTTCCAAGGTCATGGAGTCGCCGCAGGAGCCACCCGCCCCGCCCTCGCCCCCGCAGGGAATGCCTACCAGCATCCGCGAAGCGGCCGGCTCGTTGGGTGAGGCGTTGGTTCGTGTGTCGGGCAGCAAGAAGGAATCCGTCTGGAAACTTCCATCTGGGTGGGTATGGGGCTTTGCCCCAATCGTGTTCGCCGCGTTGCGGGTACTTGTGGTCTCTCACGGTGACCCCGAAACACTCCGTGCACTGGTGCAGAACCTCAACGTCCCCGCATTAGTTTTGGCAACGGTACTCCCGTTCGGAGCGGTGATTTCCGTAGGATTCGTGATCTTTCTAGCCTGCAGACTGAGGTCATCGAACAAACCGCCCATCAATGGTGGGCCGCTTCTACTGTTGATTTCAGCGGTGATCTCAGTCTTCCTCCTGGTTTACGCTATGCCTATGTGGCATGTCTGCGCGGCGGCCACCATCTGCGGAATCATCGGCGTAATCATGTTGATAGGCAAAGTAATCAACTGCCGCGCGCAGAAGGGGGACGAGAACGGCACGCCCAATGTGCTGGTCATGCTCCTGGTAGTCGTGGCAATCCTGGGCGTGCTGTTCAGTCCCATCATCTATTTGCTTGGTGGAGTGGGGATGTGGCTCCCTCAGGAGCGGATCGAGGCCGCCAACACTGAGGTAAGCCCCGTCTACGTCCTGTCGTCCGATGACAACTGGACTTCGTACATGGACGAGAATCGCAAAGTCCATTTAGTGACTACATCCGATATCACCAGCCGCGACGCCGTTGGATCGTCGGGATCATGGTTGGACAAGTCGTTTGCCGACAACGTGATTGACGCATTTATCGCAACAGTCCGATGGGCAAAGAGCGCATGTCTATCGGCGGTCGATTTTATCGTGGAGCGCCTACCCGACTGGCCGTCGCCAGATTCCCCGTAGCGGTCAGTACGGCACCAAGAACCGCCCATACAGCTCCCGGCGAAGCAATCGGTCAGTGCTGACAAGAACGCGGAGGGCATTTTTGCCCACGCACCTTCTGCGTTCTTGAAGACGGTTACACGCGCCACTCTGGCGCGGACGCGAAGGCCGCGGACATAGGCGCCTACGCCAGGTGGAGGCAACGGGAGACAAGCCGTATTGCAGCCTATGCGCCCTCACCCCGGGTGAACTCCACGATGTCACGCCACCGGTTTCCCGTCGCAGACTTGAGCACAAAGCCCCTGGGTTCGAAAAGAGCGCGTAGGTCTGCAACGCCCAGTCGATCCGGGTCAAGGAATATCTCCTGGAAGACCAGCCGCCCACCCGGCTTGATCACATTCTGCAAAGACACCGCACATGCCGCCTTGTCCGGAACCTCGCCGAGCACGCTGGCCAGAAACGCAAGATCAAACGTGTTGTCGGGGAAGGGAAGCCCGTCGCTGGCGTCGCCCGAGTGAAACTGCACATTCCGGTAGCCGGCAGCTTCAACTTTTTTCTTCACCTTGTCCAGCATCTGCGGTTGGACATCGAAAAGATCGAGGTGGCCGGTCGTCAGCCGGCGGGCGATTTCGATACTGAAGATCCCCGGACCGGGTCCGATCTCCAGCACTCGTTCACCGCCGCGAAGCGCTAGCTGCCCGACCACGCCACCCGGATTGACAAGGCGTCGGTGAATCGGATTGTCCAGCAAGAAGGCGGCCTGGTGCGGAAAAGGGAAGTCACCGACTCGGCGCACCTGGCGTATCACAGTGTCCATCCACGTTATAGGCATGAAATTAGGGTACCCTAACTTCATGCTCTGCGGCTACCTGCATCGCCGCCAGGAGCCGTCCCGAGACCGCCTAGGCGTATCAGGTGTCCAGCAGCCAGGGCAGCTCGAATCCCCCTACCAATGGTCAGGCGCGAACAGGTTATCGCTCGCGGCAAGCAGCCCCCACGGGTCGGAGAACTCCGAGGCACCAGGCAGCGGTAGCGGCGCGTCGGTCGGCGCGATGACGCCCGATCCGGTCAGGAATGCAACGCCGCGAGCCAGCGCCACGCTCGTGTCGACCACCAGGCCGCCCACGAAATCGTTGACTTGCTGGGCGAATTGGGCCAGTCCACTGATCAGGAAGATGTCCTGGTCGACGATCGATTGCAGGAGCTTGTCGATCTCGGTGACGACCAGATTGAGCCCATACGGGATGGAGGTGACCACCGTGCGGATGGCCAGCGCGATGTCGTTGCCGATATTGGGGTAGCCGTACATCGCGAGCGCGTCGTGGAGGGCCTGCTTGAGGTCGACGGGTGTGACGATGCTGTTGAGGATGGCGGGGTCGTTGGCCATCGAGACGCCGTCGAAATCTGACCGCATCGGGACCCCGAACAGCGACAAGATCGTCGGCGTGATGTCCACCGTGGAGTAGTTCAGGTTCTGGCTGCCGTCGGTGGCGTGATCACCGGCCTGATCGAAGATGACGAATGACGATGTCTCATTGGGCGATTGGAAGCCGTGGCCCAAGATGTCGTGGGACTGCTGGTGTCCGTGGTCGGTGGTGATGATGATCGACCAGTCGTCACCGGTGAGCGCCTTGACCTGCGCGACCGCGGCCAGGATCTGCTGGATGTTGGCGCCGACGTTCACGACGGCTTGGGCGTATTCGGCCGACCCGCCACCGAACTCGTGTCCGGCCTCGTCTACCTGTACTTGGTAGGAGAACAGGAAGTTCGAGATGTCGTCGGGGTTGTCGGCGGTCGCCAGGATCTGAGCGATGGTCTGCGCGGTGACCAGCGCGTCGGCATCAGCCCAGTTGGTCTCGAAGGGCACGAAGACGTTGTTGTCGACCGGGTAGCCGCCCGCGGCAGCGATGTCGTTGATGTAGTCCCAGTCGGCGATCACCGTGGTGTTGATCTCGGGCTTGTAGTACTCGAGAAGGTTGAACACCGTCGGCCACAAGTTGTACGGCTCGGGACTGAACAGGTTGTTGGTCACACCGTGCTTGTCGTCCCACACCCCGGTCAGAATCGTCGTCCATGACGGACCGGAGAAGGTGGTGTGGTTGGTCAGGCTCGCGGTTCCGGTAATACCTTGGTCCATCGCGGTTTTGAAGCCGCTGTCTTGGTTGTAGGCGTACTCCAGGATCTTGTCCAAGTTGGTGCCGTCGGTACCGATCAGCAGCACGTGCTCAGCGGCCAGCAGCCAGTCGGCGCTCACCCCGGACAGCCCAGTCTGCGTCCCTACCACCGCCCCCGTTCCGGCAACCAGGCCGGCGACGGTCGCACCGCACAGAAACCGCTTCACCTTTGTCACCATCGGATTCCCTCGTCGAAGTTGCGCGAGACTGCCCGACGACCCTAGCAATCGCACAGGCAATGCTCAGGATTTTGCGAGGAATACGCTCATGTGGTCAGCACAATGTGAGTCGCCCCTGGCGCCGCTGGCCCAGGCCGCCCCGGGAGACCGATCGGTGTCGGCGATCGCCGCCGCGTTCGGAATTTAGTGAGCTAGCGAACACCCGCGGACCCTGGTTGCGATGACCGGCGCCCATCATCGAGCTGACCTGGTCTGACTGCCACTCAACCCCCGATTGGCGAACCGCTGGGTGTCGGCTCGGGGCGCGCCGTTCCGCGTGCCGGGTTGATGTCGAGGTAACGTTTTGGTTACGGTTCCCTGCGTGCTCACGCAAGGACTAGTAGATCTGCGCATGAAATCCTCGGTTCTGGCCGCGACAACTCTGTTGCCGGCCGCCGTGTTCTTGGCTGGCAGCGTCGGTGCCGAGCCGGGAAACAACGATGAACCGCCCCCTCCGGCCGCCGCCGATGTGCCGCCGCCGCCCGAGGACGCGCCGCCTCCGCCACCCGAAGACGGGCCACCCCCGCCGCCGGAGGACGCACCTCCCCCACCACCTGAAGACCTACCAACCCCCCCCCCCGCGGACGCCCCTCCCCCCCCCCCCCCAGGCACTACGCCCCCCCCGCAGGACTGGGGACCTCCCGCACCCGAGCTGGCGACCAACTGGTCCATGCCGGCACCGCACGCGCTGCCGCCGGGGATCGTCAACGAGCACGGCATGCAGGTCAAGACGATCCTTGTCGCCCGCAGCATCAGCGAGGCGTTCCCGCAGATTCACAACATGATCGGGGTGCGTCCCGACGGCCAGCGCTGGCATCCGTCCGGCCTGGCCATCGACGTGATGATCCCCAACCCCGGTAGTCCCGAGGGCATCGCATTGGGAGACCAGATCGTCGACTACGTCCGGCAGAACGCCGGTCGGTTCGCCATGCAGGACGCGATCTGGCGCGGCACGTACTACACGCCGGGCGGGCCGAGCGGTCGCGGCAACGGCCACTACGACCACGTGCACATCACCACGTTCGGCGGAGGTTATCCCAACGGGAACGAGGAGTACCTGCGCGAGGAAGGCTAGCCGCCCCCGGCCTGACGGCGCCTAACGCGTCTAGCGCACCGGGTCGTTGGCGTTGCCGGCCTGCCACTGCGACCACGGCACATTCCAGTCGCCGAGGCCTTCGTTGCCGGGCAGCAACGAGCCGATGGTGTTGTTGATCTGCACCACGTCGCCGCGCTTGACGTGGTCGTAGAACCACAGCGCGTTGCTGGGACTGACGTTGATGCAGCCATGGCTGGTGTTGGCGTAGCCCTGGGCTCCCACCGACCACGGGGCCGAATGCACGAAAATGCCGCTGTAGGAGATCTGGGTGGCCCAGTCGACGTCGGTGCGATACCCGTTGGGCGAGTTGACCGGAACCCCGTAGGTCGAGGAGTCCATGACGATGTGCGCGAAGCGCTCGCCGACGATGTAGGTGCCGTTGTTGGTCGGGGTGCTTTCCTTGCCCATCGAGACCGGCATGGTCTTGGCCACTTCGCCGTTGATGCGCACCACCATCGACTTGGTGTCGTCGTCAACGGTGGCGATCACCTCGTCGCCGATGACAAAGTGGCTGGTCGCGTTGTCCTGCCCGTAGACCCCGTTGCCCAGGTCCACCCCGTAGGTGTTGACCTGCACGTCGACGTTGGTTCCGGGCTTCCAGAAGGCCTGCGGCCGCCAGCGCACCTCGCGATTGTTCAGCCAGTAGAACGCGCCTGCCACAGGAGGCTCGGTGGTGATAATGATCGCCTTCTCGGCCGCCTCGCGGTCAACGATGTTCTCGTCGAACCGAATCGCCACCGGCTGACCGACGCCGACGACCTCGCCGTCGCGCGGCATGACGTAGGGCATGGTCAGGTTTTGCGGCGAGTGCGTCTGAAACGTCATCTGCCGGCTGGTCACGCCACCGAGGCCCAGCGCCTTCGCGTTGACCGTGTAACGCTTGTTATAGCCGAGCTGCTCGGATGTCGCCCAGGTCAACCCGTCCGCACTGAGCTTGCCGTCGACGATCGCGCCGTACTCGTTGACCATGGTGACCGAATCGAGCACGCCGTCCTCGGCGGTCACGGTCACCGGCGCGTCCACCGCGACCCCGACTGCCTTGTCGGTGACCGACGCAGTGACCTTGGGAATCAGCAGGTCAGCGAAGGGAGTGCCCTTGTCGGTGATGATCTTGGCCGCTTCGGCGTCGGCGTTACTCCCGCACGCACTCAAGCTCATTACCGCGGCCGGAACCATCAGCAATGCCGCCGCCCGGGACCCGAACCCCCGGCAGCGTTCCGCCAAACCAACCTGCCCCATGCTTTTCCCACCTGACCGTGCTGATGCTGCTCGCAGGCAGTCTAGTGGGTAATCGGAACTGCCGCTGTTCCGTCCAGAACAGCGCGCTGACGTCGCGATTTCGTCTCCCGGCGCGGCGCCTGTTATTGTCTCTTTCGCGGTTCTTGACCGCACGGCGCCGTTAGCTCAGTTGGTAGAGCAGCTGACTCTTAATCAGCGGGTCCGGGGTTCGAAACCCTGACGGCGCACTTCGTTCGACTGTTTCGTCTTATTGCGACGGCTTACTGCGACGGTGTCGACTCTTCGGTCTCCTTGATGATCCGGTAGCTCGGGTCCGACATGTACACCGGCCCATTGCCGTTCTGCCGCGCCTTGCCGGTGAGCGCAACCACGTCACCGGGGCTGATGTCGGTGCCCCGTCCCGCGGGAAATGTCGCGCGCAGCTCACCACTGCCGTCTCCGACCACCGCGACGCGGACCGGCTTGCCGCGGCTGGTGGTGTCGTCGACCTCATTGACCCGCCCCTCGACGGTGGACAGGTGACCGATGATGAGGGCGTCCACCGCGATGGCGTCCGGCGGCGGCGCCGGATGCTCGTAGCGGTCCACGTCCTGCTGGTCATGGCGAGCCACCCACTGCTGCAGTTTCTCGACCTCGCGCAGAATGCGCTGTTCGAACAGGTCCGGGAACGCCTGCCGCACGCGTGATTGCACGTCGTAGGGCACGATCGTCGCCGCCGCGTCGGGAACCACGCTCACGGCCTTGGCGATCTTGTCGGCGGTGCGATCGTGCAACAAGCGCCCCAGCAACGGCGCGTAGGTACGCCGGGGCAGCAACACGGTCACGTGGCAGTTCGGGTATTGCGCGCGTGCGGTGTCGACCAGTTGCCGGGCGGTGCGTGTCAGCCGGCGGTCCGGGCAGTCGACCACCCGCAGCGGGGTGTCCAGGCCGTAGTACTCCCAGCGCTGCTGCAGCAGAGCGGCATGGGCGGCGTCGACCACCAGGTGCACCGCGACCAGCTCGTCGGCGTAGAGCCCTTTGCCGTAGCGCAGGGCTTCGAGTACCGCCAGGTCCAGCGAATGCACGAAAACCATCACCCGGTGACGGGCGTACTTGACGGAGTCAGGCCGGTCGGTGCGGAATCGCTCCAGGATCGCAGCCTCGGCCCGGTACTCCCGGTTGAGCCGGATCAGCACCACCACCAGCAACGGGAACACGACCACTACCAGCCAGGCTCCCTCGGTGAACTTCGCCACCGCGAAGATCCCCACCACCACGGTGGACAGCAGGCCCGCCGAGAAATTGATGACGAGCTTGTACCGCCATCCCGATTCCCGATGCGTCACATGATGTTTGGCCATGCCGTAACCGGCCATCGCGAATCCGGTGAACACCCCGATCGCGTAGAACGGCACCAGTGCGTTGACCGAGCCACCGGTGACCACCAGCAGAGTCACCGCCAGGACGGTGAGCACGATGATCCCGTTGGAAAAGACCAGCCGGTGCCCGCGTTTGGTCAACTGGCGGGGCAGGAAGCGGTCTTCGGCAACGAAGCTAGCCAGCATCGGAAACCCGTTGAAGCTGGTGTTCGCTCCGGTGAACAGGATCAACGCCGTCGCCGTCTGCACCAGCACGTACAGAACCTGACCCAGCCAGCCGCCGCCGAACACCGCCCGGGCCACCTCGGAGAGCACCGAGGGATATCCGACCGCGTACGGCGGGGTGTGGGTGCGGTAGGCCAGGTAGGTGACGCCAGCCAGCAGGAATCCCAGGATGCACGCCATCGTGGTGAGCACGCGCCGCGCGTTCACGCCCTGCGGCTTTTGGAAGACGCTGACGGTGTTGGAGATGGCTTCCACACCGGTCAGCGATGACCCGCCGTTGGCGAAAGAGCGCAGTACCACCAGGACCGTCGCCCCCATGATCAGCCCGTTGCCCTGATGGACCGGCACCGCCCCTGGGAGGTGCTCGGCGTCGTAAACGGGTAAGCCCCAAAAGATCTCGCGCACCACACCGGTGATGATCATCAGCCCGAGCATGCCTACGAAGAAGTAGGTCGGTATCGCGAACGTACGGCCGGCTTCTCGCACACCGCGCAGGTTCGCGTAACACATCACGATCACCACCGCGACGGTGATCTCCAGGCTGTAGGGGCCCAGCGGGCGGATCGCTGAGACGACGGCGACGGTGCCGGCCGCGGATTGCACGGCGACGGTCACCACGTAGTCGATCAGCAGCGCCGCGGCGGCGACCTGCGCTACCCGGGGGCCGAAGTTCTCCCGAGAGACGATGTAGGAGCCGCCGGCGCGGGTGTAGGTCATCACCACCTGGCGATACGAGGCGGTGACCAGTACCAGGATCAGCAGGACCACGCCGGTGATGGGCAGCAGCAGCGCGAAGGCTGCCAGGCCGGCGAACGGCAGCAGCTCGATCAGGATCTCCTCGACGCCATAGGGGTTCGAGGAGATCGCGTCGGGTGAAAGTACGCCTAGGGCAACCGGATTCGACAACCGCTCGGAGCGCAGCGCACCGGTGACCAGCGGCCGTCCCAGCACCAGCCGCTTGAGCGTGTAGCCGATCGGGTCAGGCCGCGGCGCCGGGGGCTGTTGGGCGCGCACCGCAATATCTTCGCCCCGGCAGCGTCACGCCACCAGACCCAATTTTCGCGCCGGCGCGCGGGGATCTCAGCGGTTGCGGATTCGGCGAATCGTCAGGATGAGAATGAGTCCGCCGACACCGGCCAGCGACGCCATCACCGCAGGTTGGGTGACGATCTCGACCGCCCGAGCCTTGGCGCGGTCGGCCAGCCGACGGGGGTTGGCCCGGTCCGCGAGAATGTCGACCGTCGACGCCAGCTGCTCACGGGCCTGATCGATGTCCTTCTTGATCGTGTCGGGATCGCGTTCCGCCACTGTCGTCCTCCCTGTCCGATGCTGCCCCTGTCGAACTACCCTAGAGCAGCCGGGGTTCGTCTCATGCTCCGGCGAGCAGAAAGGGGCAGTTGTTGACCGACACCGCACGCCTGGCGCCCGGCGATGAAGCGCCCGCGTTCAGCCTTCCTGACGCCGACGGCAACACCGTGTCGCTGGCCGACTACCGGGGAAGACGGGTCGTCGTCTATTTCTACCCGGCCGCGTCGACCCCGGGCTGCACCAAGCAGGCCTGCGACTTCCGGGACAACCTGCGCGACTTCAACGACGCCGGCCTCGACGTCGTCGGTATCTCCCCCGACAAGCCGGCCAAACTGGCCAAATTCCGCGACACCGAGGGATTGACCTTCCCGCTGCTGTCCGACCCGGACCGCTCGGTGTTAGCGGCCTGGGGCGCCTACGGCGAGAAGAAGATGTACGGCAAGACCGTGCAAGGCGTCATTCGCTCGACGTTCGTCGTCGACGAACAGGGCAAGATCGCCGAGGCCCAGTACAACGTGCGGGCCACCGGGCACGTCGCGAAACTGCGGCGCGATCTGTCGGTCTGACCCCGAGGTCACTTTTCCGCCGACCGAGAAGGAGCAGCGCGTGCCGGTCATCCGGACGAGTTTGTGGTTCGACACCCAGGCACTGGACGCCGCCGAGTACTACGTGTCGATCTTTCCCAATTCGAAGGTCACCGACGTGTCCTACTGGGGCGCGGAGAATCCCGAGCGCGACGGCAGCCCGCTGCAAGTGCTGTTCGAGCTCGACGGGCGGCAGTTCTCCGCAATCAACGGCGGACCGAACTTCACGCTGGACGAGGCCATCTCCATCCAGGCCTACTGCGCGGATCAGGCCGAGGTCGACCACTACTGGGACGCGTTGAGCGCCGGCGGCAAGGAACTTCAGTGCGGCTGGCTCACCGACCGATACGGATTGTCCTGGCAGATCATCCCGCAACGATTGTCGGAGTTGATGACCGATCCAGACCCCGAGCGCGTGCTACGGGCGAAGCAGGCCATGCTCACGATGGTCAAACTCGACATCGCCGCGCTGGAGGCCGCAGCCGAAGGGCGTTGACCTCAGCTCACAACGGCAATTTGTGACCTGTCAAGTACAACCCGACTAGTCACGTGTTGCCGGCGGGCGCAGCATTAATCACAGTCGGGCTTGGGTGGCGCTTCCGGTCGAGCGACCAACCAAGCGCGCTACTCCAGCTCCGTTGGAAGGCAAGAAGATGACTGAGCACAGCTGGGCAGTGATCGGGGCAGGTCCCGCAGGTATAGCCGCGGTGGGCCGCCTACTCGACCATGGCGTCCCCGAGAACGAGATCGTCTGGATCGATCCCGATTTTGCCGCCGGTGATATCGGCACCAAATGGCGCGCCGTCCCGGGCAACACCTATGTCTCGCTCTTCCTCGACTACTTGAACGGCTCCCCGTCGTTCCGCTTCTCCGAAGCGCCCCACTTCGAGTTGACCGACATCGATCCCGGTCACACCTGCCCGCTCGGCCTGGTGGCCGATCCGTTGGTATGGATCTCCCAACACCTGTCAGAGCGGGTCACCTCCATTCGCGCGGTGGCCACCGAGCTCGTCCTGCGCAACCGCCGATGGTTGGTGAGCACCCCGGAAGCCGAGATCGAAGCGAAGAACGTGATTCTGGCCGTCGGTTCGGTTCCCAAGACGCTTCAGCATCCGAGCCTGAAGGAGATTCCGGTCGAGGTGGCACTGAACCCCGACAAACTCGGTCAGCTGGCGTTGGACGACGCCACGGTGGCCGTCTTCGGCTCGTCACACTCATCGATGGTGGCCCTGCCCAACCTGTTGAACACCCACGCCCGGAAGGTCGTCAACTTCTACCGGAGCCCAACCAAATACGCTGTGTACCTTGGTGATCAGATTCTGTTCGACGACACTGGCCTGAAGGGGAATGCCGCAACGTGGGCCCGTGAGAACATCGACGGAACCTATCCGGAGCGCCTGGAACGGTATCGGGTAGACGACAAGGAGTTCTCCGAGCAGCTCCAAGCCTGTAGCCACGTTGTCTACACCGTCGGGTTCACCCGACGCCAGCTCCCCGCGACCCCGCAGTGGGGGGAGCTGGAATACGATCCGGTGAACGGGATCCTTGGACCGGGACTGTTCGGGGTCGGGATCGCGTTCCCCGAGTACGGGATCGACTCGTTCGGATCTGGGGAGTATCGGATCGGATTGATCAAGTTCATGCAGCGGCTCAACAGCGCGCTGCCCCTGTGGTTCCAGTACGGAACGTAGCTTCGGCGTAGATCAGTGCGGCCGGTTGACGCCGCCGATGTGGCTCAACAGGTCCCGCACCGCCCGGCCGGCGGCGTCCGCCCACCCGTCCAGATCGCCCTGAGATCCCGATGCAGGTCTAATTCCGGCACCTCCACACTGCGAAGCCGGCCGACCGCAAGGTCATCGGCGGCCGCCAACCTGCTCATCACCGCCGGCCCGGCCCCGGCCAGCACGGCACCCCGCACGGCGACCGACGAAGAGGTCGACACCGCTGTCGATCGGCGACCATTTGATGAAGCGGCGCTCGTCCATTCAGGTCGCCAGCTTCGCCAATAGCAGCGCTTCGGCGGTGGCGGCGCGTTCCAGCACGCCCAGGTGCAGGCTCTCGTTGATGCTGTGCGCCTGGGTCCCCGGATCTTCCACCCCGGTGACCAGGATGGTCGCCTGCGGGTAAGCGGCGGCGAACTCAGCGATGAATGGGATGGATCCGCCCATGCCCATGTCGACGGGTTCGACGCCCCACGCCTGCGCGAATGCGTCCCGGGCGGCGTCATACACCGGACCAGTGGCGTCGATGGCGTAGGGCTGCCCAACATCGCCCGGGGTGACGGTCACGTGCGCTCCCCACGGGGCATGGTGCTGTAGGTGAGCGGTGAGCGCCTCCAGGTGGGCGGCGGCGTCGCCGCCGGGGGCCACCCGCAAACTGACCTTGGCCCGGGCCCGTGGAATCAGCGTGTTCGACGATGCCGCAATGCTCGTGGTGTCGATACCGATGACGGTGATCGCCGGCTTGGCCCACATCCGCTGCGGCACCGATCCGGAGCCGATCTCGGTCACCCCGTCCAGCAGCCCGGTGTCGGCACGGACCCGCTCAGGTGGGTAATCGACTGGTGCCGCGATGCTTTCGTGCAATCCGGCGACCGCGACGTTGCCGTCGTCGTCGTGCAAGCTCGCCAGCAGCCGCACCAGAACGGTGAGCGCGTCGGGTACCACCCCACCCCACAGCCCAGAGTGCAGTCCGTGGTCCAGCGTCGCGACTTCCACCACGCAGTCGGCCAGCCCCCGCAGCGACACCGTCAGTGAGGGGATGTCGGTGCTCCAGTTGTCGGAGTCGGCGATCACGATCACATCGGCGCTCAGCGCCTCGCGGTGCGCAGCCAGCAGAGCTCCCAGCGACGGCGATCCGGATTCCTCCTCGCCCTCGACGAAGACTGTCACACCGACCGGCGGCTGGCCACCGTGCGCCCGGAATGCCGCCAGATGTGTTGCGATACCGGCCTTGTCGTCGGCGGTGCCGCGGCCGTAGAGGCGCCCGTCGCGTTCAGTGGGTTCGAACGGCGGTGAATCCCACTGCCCCACGTCGCCTTCGGGCTGCACGTCGTGGTGCGCGTAGAGCAACACAGTCGGGGCACCCGGGGGTGGCGGAAAATGCGCGATGACCGCCGGCGCACCGCCCTCGGCAACGATCTGCACCTGCGGAAAACCGGCCTGGCTCAGCAGGTCTGCGACACGCTGAGCGCTGCGGTGTACCTCGGGGCGCCGCGCCGGGTCGGCCCACACCGACTCGATGCGCACCAGATCCTCCAGGTCGGCCCGCACCGACGGCAAGACGTCGCGGACTCGCTGCACCAGTTCGCTCATGGCGCCAGTATCCCTTCCCCGCGAGCAGACACAGAATTGCACGCCCGAGCCAACCGGAGTGCGGTTCTGTGTCTGCTCGCCGATTAGGGGGTCTCGAGGATGGCGACGGCGGCGGCGGTGTCGGCCTCGTGGGTCAGCGACACGTGGATCGTCACCTCGGCGAGATGCTGCGCGATCTCACCAGAGAGCCGCACCTTCGGGCGTCCCCACATGTCGGTGACCACCTCGATGTCACGGTGAATCGCCTCCGGCAGCACCGGCTTCTGCGCGAACCGCGACCCCGACCACGCCTTGATCACCGCCTCCTTGGCCGCCCACCGGGCCGCCAGATGCCGCGCCGCCGACGAACTCTTGTCGGAAGCGTCGCGCCGCTCCCCGGGGGTGAACGTCTCGGCGAACACCGTCCCGGGTTGGTCGACCTGCTCCGCGAAGTCGGGAATCGACACCAGGTCGATCCCGACACCAACGATGCTCATACGCAGCGACGCTAGCCGATGTAGACGTCGCCGTCGCCGAGCCGTGCCGCCGGGTTGAGCAGCATGGCCGACTCCTGGCGCTTCTCCGGTGTGTCGTGGTCGAACCGCCGGCCGGCGGGCCGCTCATACATCGGCTTGCCGCCGGCGATCGCGAAGATCGTCACCTATGAGAACGACCGCGTCGTCGCCGAAGTGAGCGCGCCCCCCGGCGGCGGGTGGCTCGGGGTGAATGAAGTCTGGGATCCCTGGTGGGTCGCGCGCGGCGACGGGGAGGGAGGGGGCGGGGTATCCGGGTTGGTTGCACACAAGCACTCACCCTAACGATCTGGGTCCAGCTGGAGTTCGGATGCCGGAACCGCCTCGTCGAAGCCCTTGAGCAGCAACGGTT
>CAXYUC010000057.1:0-24888 GCA_964292075.1 uncultured Mycolicibacter sp. | reverse complement strand
GCAGGCTGATACCGATGACGCTGGAGGGGTCGCCGTCGACGCCGTCGACGAACCAGCCCCCCAAACCATCGAGCGTGAATCCGCCGGCCACCCGCAGTGGCTCGCCGCTGGCCAGGTAGGCCTCCAGATCGTCGTCGTCCGGACGTCCGAAACGCACTGTGGTGACGGCGGTTTCGGTGATTTGATGGATGACCTCGTTGTCGCGTAACCGGATCAGACTGTGGCCGGTGTGGAGCTGGCCGGAATTGCCGGCCATCTCGCGCCAGCGGATGCGGGCCTCGTCGACCGTCGGTGGCTTGCCGCACAGCTTGCCGCCGATATAGAGCATCGAATCGCAGCCGATCACAACGCAGTCGGTGCTCCTCGGAGGCTGCAGTGTGGAGGCGACCTGCTGCGCCTTCGCGGCAGCCAGGGCGCCGGTCACGGCATCCGGGGAGGCGGTGGCGGGCAGGCCGGCCATCACGGCATCCTCGTCGACACCGGAGACCACCACCAACGGGTCGATCCCGGCGCCACGCAGGACGGCCAGCCGGCCGGAGGAAGCCGAGCCCAGGACCAGCCGCGTCACCGGCGGGTCACCGGCGCATATGGGTGCGTTCCAGCAGAGTGATCTGCTGCCAGCTGAAGATCGGAATCCGCAGCTTGTCGACCGGGTGACCCCACAGATTGCGGTCCCGCGCACCAGATTCGGCTCCTGCGCCCCCTGCCGTGCCCAGCACCGCGACCAGCGCCGCGATCTCTGCGTCGGTGGGGTTGCCCCGCAGCACCTTGATGTGTGGTTCGGCCGCCGCGGGCCCTTGGCCCGCAGTGGTCGCCTCGGTGGTCTCGTCGCTCACGTGGTCGCTCACAGCGGAATGTTCCCGTGCTTCTTGGGCAGCGGCTGGACGATCTTGCGTTCCAGCAGGCGCAGTGATGTCGCGATGTAGCCGCGGGTGTGCGACGGCGGGATCACCGCGTCGACGTAGCCCCGCTCGGCGGCGACGTAGGGGTTCACCAGGGTGTCCTCGTACTCCTGCTGGAGCTCCAGGCGCAGCGCGTCGACGTCGTCGCCGTTCTTCGAAGCCTCGGTGAGCTGCTGGCGGTAGACGAAGCCGACCGCGCCGGAGGCGCCCATGACCGCGATCTGGGCCGTCGGCCAGGCCACGTTGAGGTCAGCGCCCATCTCCTTGGACCCCATCACGCAGTACGCGCCGCCGTAAGCCTTGCGGGTGATGACGGTGATCTTGGCGACGGTGGCCTCACCGTAGGCGTAGAGCAGCTTGGCGCCGCGCCGGATGATGCCGTTGTATTCCTGCTCGGTACCGGGCAGGAAGCCGGGCACGTCGACCAGCAGCACGATCGGGATGTTGAAGCAGTCGCAGGTCCGGATGAACCGGGCGGCCTTCTCCGAGGCGTTGATGTCCAGGCAGCCGGCGAACTGGGTGGGCTGGTTGGCCACCAGGCCGACCGTGCGGCCCTCGATACGCCCGAAGCCGACGATGATGTTCTGCGCGTAACCGGCCTGGACTTCCAGGAACTCGTCGTCGTCGAGGATCCGGGTGATCACCTCGTGCATGTCGTACGGCTGGTTCGGCGAGTCCGGGATCAGCGTGTCGAGTTCGAGGTCCTCGGCGGTGAGGTTGTCCTCGATGGCGCCCTCGGCTGCCGGCACCGGGAAGTGCGGCGGGTCGGCGTAGTTGTTCGGGGGCAGGTAGCTCAGCAGGTCGCGGACGTAGTCCAGGGCGTCCTGCTCACCGGAGGCGACGTAGTGCGCGGTGCCGGACTTGCCCATGTGGGTGTGCGCCCCACCCAGCTCCTCTTGGGTGACCTCTTCGCCGGTGACGGTCTTGATCACGTCCGGGCCGGTGATGAACATCTGGCTGGTCTGGTCGACCATCACGATGAAGTCGGTCAGGGCGGGGGAGTACACGTGACCGCCGGCCGCGGCGCCCATGATCAGCGAGATCTGCGGGATCACACCCGAGGCCAGGATGTTGTTGTGGAAGATCTTGCTGTACAGGCCCAGCGAGACCACACCCTCCTGGATGCGGGCACCGGCGCCGTCGTTGATCCCGATCAGCGGCCGGCCGGTCTTCATGGCCAGCTCCTGGACCTTGACGATCTTCTCGCCGTAGACCTCGCCGAGGCTGCCGCCGAACACGGTGGCGTCCTGGCTGAAGATGCAGACCTCGCGGCCGTCGATGGTGCCGTAACCGGTCACCACACCGTCGCCGAGCGGACGCTTGTCGGCCAGGCCGAAGTTGGTGCTGCGGTGCTTGGCCAGCGCGTCGAGCTCGACGAATGAGCCCTCGTCAAGCAGGGCATAGACCCGTTCCCGAGCGGTCAGCTTGCCCTTGGCATGCACCTTCTCGACCGCGGCCTCACCGACCGGGTGCAGGGTCGCCTCGGTCCGACGCTTGAGGTCGGCGAGCTTGCCCGCGGTGGTGTGGATGTCGACGACATGCTCGGCTTGCGCCTCTACGTGGGCCTCACCGGAGTGCTCAGTAACACTGGTCATAAGAAACGATCTTAAAGTGTGGGCCATCGGATCGCCCGACCGGACCGGTTAGGGAACGTCGCCGCCGTCTTCGCCGTCGCGAAGCAGTTTTTCTCCGGTGGTGGTAGGGGTTGACCCGCGGAGGGCCGTGGGGGCACCTCCTGCGGCTCCACGCCGGCCAGTCGACCGATCGATCCGAGCGGCCACGCCAAGTCCGGCCGGACTGCCCACGCGCCCACCCGTCCGGTTGCCCGCGCGTCGGGCGTTAGAACCGATGTCGCTGCAGTGCCGGTGAGTAAGCTGGCGAAATGAGTCTTGTGCCAAGGCCGCCGCTGGACGTAGCCGCTCTGCGAGCCGGGCTGACCGGGCCGAATGGGCCGTGGCGCGCCGTGGATGTCGTCGACGAGACCGGTTCCACCAATGCGGATCTGTTGGCTCGCGCCGCAGCGGGCGAAGACATCGACGGAGCCGTGCTGTTGGCCGAACATCAGACGGCCGGCCGTGGACGTCACGGTCGACACTGGGGCGCCCCGGCGCGCAGCCAACTCTCGCTGTCGGTAGGAGTCGCCGCGGACACCGTGCCGACATCGGGTTGGGGTTGGCTGACTCTGGCCACCGGTGTCGCGGTCGCCGATGCGATTGCCGACGTTTCGGACTTGCAGATCGGCCTGAAGTGGCCCAACGACATTCTCGTGGGCGACGGCAAGCTGGCCGGCATTCTCGCCGAGGTCGCCGCGCCACAGCGGGTGATCGTGGTGGGCCTCGGGCTCAACGTGTCCATGACCGCCGAGGAGGCACCGGATCCCGCAGCGGTCTCCCTGGGCATGCTCGGTGCCGCGGTGGTTGACCGAAACCTCTGGGCCGACAAGGTCCTTCGTCACCTCGCGGATCGGATCGCGGCCTGGCGGGCGGCCGGCGGGGCGGACGACGCGCTGGTGTCGGACTATCGGCGGCACAGCTGCACTCTGGGAGCTCAGGTGCGCGCCGACATACCCGGCGACCAGCGAGTGGAGGGACTCGCCGAGGCCATCGATGACACCGGTCGGCTGGTGATCAACACCGGGGATGGCACCGTCACGGTGTCGGCCGGCGACGTCACCCGACTGCGGCCCACCGGCTAGGGCCGGCCGTGGGTTACCCGGAGAGCGTGCTGGCCGAGGACGAGCAGCTGGTGTTGCACCGGCACCCGCACGTCAAACGTCTGATTCTGCCGGTGCTGGCACTGCTGCTGGTCACCGCCTGCGCCGCGTTTGCCGCCGGGTTCGTCAACTCGCGGGTCTGGGATCCCACCGCCAAGAACGTCGTCTTCGGGGTGATCTGGGCGATCTGGCTGGTGGTATTCGGCTGGCTGACGCTGTGGCCCTTCCTGAGTTGGCTGACGACGCATTTCGTGGTCACCGACCGGCGGGTGATGTTCCGGCACGGGTTGTTGACCCGCAGTGGCATCGACATCGCTCTGGCGCGGATCAACAGTGTGGAGTTCGTGCACGGGTTCATCGACCGGATCTTGCGAACCGGGACGCTGATCATCGAGTCGGCATCAGCCGAACCATTGGAGTTCTATGACATCCCGCGCGTGGAGCAGGTCCACACGTTGCTCTATCGAGAGGTCTTCGACGGCTCCGATCAGGACGTCTTCGACAGACCGTCCGCCGGCGGTTGATGACGGGCCGGACGCCGGAACAGCGTCACCACGCCGGTATCCGGGCCGCCCTCCAGGGCGTCTTCGATCGCCTCAGCGAGCGCACCGGTCTCGATTGTCGCGTCCAGCGCGGCATCGGTACTACGGGCGAACTCGTCGGGAAAGACCCAGCGGCGGAACGCCCAGAACCGGAATGCCATCTGCAGCAGGTTGCCGACGATGTACGCCGAGACGAAGTCTGAGAGGTTCTCGATGGTCAACGACACCATCGGCACCCGCAGCCCAAGCACGTAGCTGGAGAACCACAACGGGGCCATGGACAACACCACACCGACGCCGCTGACCCCGAAGAACAGCAGGGCCTCGTGGTGCCGCTCCCGGCCGCCCCGGTCTTTGAAACTCCACTCACGGTTGAGGATGTAGGAAGCGATCACCGCGACAATTCCCGAGATGACCTTGGCGGTGACGGGCTTGGGCGAAAGGATCGTCAGCTTGAGGGTGTAGAACAACGCGGAGTCGATGACAAAGGTGGTCGCGCCGACGATGGCGAACTTGATCAGCTCATGATGGCGTTCGGCCAGCGGACGGATCCCCCGCGGCAGGCGTGCGATGGTGGCGTCGGTAAAAGACACAAGTTGCCAGTGTACGGACTCGGCCCCATCTGCGCCTAACGACTGCATAACGACCGCGCGGGCCCATGGCGCCGACGCGCGGCGCGCGGCCGCGCCGCGCTTGCGATCGCCGCGTGCCGACGTGACACGATATTGCCCGTGCCGAACCCCCCAACCACTACGCCGCCTGCGGGCGGACGTAGCCCCCTCGTCGCCATGGTGGGCGGCGGTCAGCTGGCGCGGATGACCCATCAAGCCGCGATCGCGCTAGGGCAGCGGCTACGGGTGCTGGCCGCGGCGGCCGACGAGCCGGCCGCCCAGGTCACCCCCGACGTGGTGATCGGATTGCACACCGACCTCGATGCCCTGCGCCGGGTGGCCGCTGGGGCTACTGTGCTCACCTTCGACCACGAGCATGTCCCGGGCGAGCTGCTGGACCAGCTGATCGCTGAGGGCGTCAACGTCGCGCCGCCGCCGGCGGCGTTGCTGCACGCCCAGGACAAACTGGTGATGCGCCGCAAGCTATCGGCGCTGGGGGCGCCGGTGCCGCGGTTCGCCGCGATCGAGACGCCCGAGGATCTCGACGACTTCGCCGCGCTGACCGGTGGCCCGATGGTGGTGAAGGCGGCCCGGGGCGGCTACGACGGGCGCGGGGTGTCCATCGTTGATGACGTGGCCCAGGCCCGGGCGGTCGTCACTGACTATCTGGCCGCCGGTGTGCCGGTGTTGGCCGAAGAGCGGGTCGCGATGCGCCGCGAACTCTCGGCGCTGGTGGCCCGCTCACCGTTCGGGCAGGGCGCCGCGTGGCCGGTGGTCGAGACCGTGCAAGAAGACGGAATCTGCGTGACGGTGATCGCGCCTGCCCCCGACCTTTCGGGTGAATCGGCTTCTGCTGCACAACAATTGGCGCTGCGTTTGGCCGATGAGTTGGGTGTGGTCGGGGTGTTGGCGGTCGAGCTTTTCGAAACCGTGGACGGGCAGTTGTTGGTCAACGAGCTGGCGATGCGACCGCACAACTCGGGGCACTGGACCATGGACGGTGCGGCCACCAGCCAGTTCGAACAGCATCTCCGCGCGGTGCTGGACTATCCACTCGGCGCCACCACGCCGGTGGCCGCGGTGACCGTGATGGCCAATGTCCTCGGCGCCCCGCAAACGCCCGCGATGACGATGGACGAGCGGCTGCACCACCTGTTCGCGCGCTATCCCGACGCCCGAGTCCACCTCTACGGCAAGGATGAACGGCCCGGTCGCAAGATCGGCCACATCAACCTCCTCGGTGCGGACACGAACGACGTGGCGAACCTGAGCGAGCGGGCCGAAAGCGCGGCACACTGGTTGTCGCACGGGGAATGGAGCGATGGATGGGATCCGCATGAGTGAGCACAAGCCCGGTCCCCGGGTCGGCGTCATCATGGGCAGTGACAGCGACTGGTCGGTGATGGAAGAGGCGGCGCTCGCGCTGGCCGAGTTCGAGATCCCGTTCGAGGTCGGCGTGGTCTCGGCGCACCGCACCCCGCAGCGGATGTTCGACTACGCCCGCGACGCCGCCGGCCGCGGCATCGAAGTGATCATCGCGGGCGCGGGCGGCGCCGCGCACCTGCCCGGAATGGTGGCTTCTGCCACACCGCTGCCGGTGATCGGGGTCCCGGTGCCACTGGCCCGCCTTGATGGGCTGGATTCTTTGCTGTCGATCGTGCAGATGCCGGCCGGTGTGCCGGTGGCCACCGTTTCCATCGGTGGCGCGCGCAACGCCGGTTTGCTGGCAGCGCGCATTCTGGGCTCTGCCGACGCGGCGCTGCGGGCTCGGATGGTGGCGTTCCAGGCCGAGTTGGCTGATCTCGTGTTTGCGAAAGACGCCGCGTTGCAGGGTAGAGTTAGCGGCCATTAACTGAGGAGGCTGTGATGGCTGGGTGGGCCGGGAATCCGTCGTTTGATCTGTTCAAGTTGCCCGAGGAGCACGATGAGTTGCGGGCGGCGATTCGGGCGTTGGCGGAAAAGGAGATCGCGCCCTACGCCAAGGAAGTCGATGAGCAGGCCCGGTTCCCCGAAGAGGCGCTGGCTGCGCTGAATGCGTCGGGTTTCAACGCCGTGCATGTCCCCGAGGAGTACGGCGGCCAGGGCGCGGACTCCGTCGCAGCCTGCATCGTGATCGAAGAGGTCGCCCGGGTCTGCGCCTCCTCCTCGCTGATCCCCGCGGTGAACAAGCTGGGCACCATGGGGCTGATCCTGTCGGGTTCTGAGGAGCTCAAGGCGCAGGTGCTGCCGGGTTTGGCGGCCGGCGAGGTGATGGCCTCCTACGCACTGTCCGAGCGTGAGGCGGGCAGTGACGCCGCGGCGATGCGTACCCGGGCCAAGGCCGATGGTGAGGACTGGATCCTCAATGGCTCCAAGTGCTGGATCACCAACGGCGGCAAGTCCAGCTGGTACACCGTGATGGCGGTGACCGATCCCGACCTGGACGCCAATGGAATCTCGGCATTCATGGTCCACATCGACGACGAGGGCTTCACGATCGGGCCCAAGGAGCACAAGCTCGGCATCAAGGGTTCGCCCACCACCGAGTTGTACTTCGAGAACTGCCGCATCCCCGGCGATCGGATCATCGGTGAGCCCGGTACCGGGTTCAAGACCGCGCTGCGCACCCTGGACCACACCCGTCCGACGATCGGTGCGCAGGCCGTCGGTATTGCTCAGGGCGCGTTGGACGCGGCGATCGAGTACACCAAGGACCGCAAGCAGTTCGGCAAGAACATCAGCACCTTCCAGGGTGTGCAGTTCATGCTCGCCGATATGGCGATGAAGCTCGAGGCCGCCCGGTTGATGGTGTACTCGGCGGCGGCGCGTGCTGAGCGCGGTGAGACCGGATTGGGCTTCATCTCCGCGGCGTCGAAGTGTTTCGCCTCGGATGTGGCGATGGAGGTCACCACCGATGCGGTGCAGTTGTTCGGTGGGGCGGGTTACACCACGGACTTCCCGGTTGAGCGGATGATGCGCGACGCCAAGATCACCCAGATCTATGAGGGCACCAACCAGATCCAGCGCGTCGTCATGAGCCGACACCTCCTGCGCTGACGCCGCAGCGATGACCAACCGGATCGACATCGTCCGCGCGGCGCGGCAAGCGTTCGTCGACACCGTCGATGGGCTCACGGACGCAGAATTCGATCACGGCACCACCCTGTGTACTCAATGGTCGCCGCGTGACGTGCTGGCCCACCTGATGGGTACCTCCGAGATCGGCAGATACCTGCGTGCTCCGTGGCGGTTACACAAGATCAACGCCGAAGTCGTCACGGCGGGACGTGGTCGCGACCGGGCCGCATTGATCGCCGCCGCCCGGCACTGGGCGCAGGTACCCGATCGCGCGGTGGCCGGGCTGTTGCTGGGCGACTTGGCGATGCATCACCAGGATGTGCTGCGCGGGCTGGGGCGTAGCCGGGAGATCCCGCCGGTGGAAGAGGCCGCGATCCTGGCCGAGGGAGTGAGCCTGACCGTACAGAAGCTGCAGCCGACCTTGCTCCGGTATCGGGTCGAGCCCACCAACGGGATCGGCCGGCCCCGCGGCCGCGGCACCGTTGTCCGCGGCACCGCAGAAGCGCTCGGCCTGTGGCTCGGCGGCCGCAACATATCCGATGTCGTGATCGGCTGAACGACCTCGCGTGCAGCGGTGAACTGACCAATGCGACAGCCCTAAGATTGGCATTCGGCGCTGTCCGCCCCACCTAGGAGAGGCTTTATGCCAGGACTTCTTCCCGCGGTCGACCCCGACGGATTGCTGGAGTACTCCGTCGTCTACACCGACCGGGCTCTCAACCACATGTCCGCGCGCTTCCAAGACGTCATGAACGACGTCTCGGCGATGCTGCGCGAGGTGTATCACGCCGACGCGGCAGTCGTCGTACCCGGCAACGGAACGTGCGGCATGGAGGCGGTCGCGCGCCAGTTCGCCAACGACGCGGACGTGCTCGTCGTCCGGAACGGGTTCTTCAGCTATCGCTGGAGTCAGATCCTTCAGGTCGGCCGCATCACCGACCGCGTCACCGTGCTCAAGGCACGTCCGACGGGCGACGGCGACCAGGCGCCCTTCGCTCCCGCGCCCATCGACGAGGTCGAGGAGGCGATCGCACGGATCCGGCCGGCGGTGGTGTGCGCTCCGCACGTAGAAACCGCCAGCGGAATCCTGCTGCCCGACGACTACCTGGCGCGCATCGGCACGGCGACGGCCGCGGTGGGCGGCCTGTTCGTCCTGGACTGCATCGCCGCCGGCGTGGTCTGGGCGGACATGGCGGCGCTGGGAGTAGACGTATTGGTGACCGCGCCGCAGAAGGACTGGAGTGCCGAGCCGGGCTGTGCCATGGTCTGCCTGTCCAACCGGGCGCTGGAGGTCATGGAGCGCAGCCAGAGCACCAGCTTCGCGCTGGACCTCAAGAAGTGGCGCGAGATCATGGTGGCCTACGAGAACGGTGGCCACGCCTATCACGCGACCATGCCGACCGGCGTGATCAGCAGCCTTCGCGACGCCATGGCCGAGACCCGTGACCGCGGCTTCGATGCCGTGCGCGAGCAGCAGTTCACCCTGGGGCGCAAGGTACGTGCGCTGCTGGCCGAACGCGGCTTCCCCAGCGTGGCCGCACCGGGATTCGAAGCGCCCGGCGTCGTGGTCAGCTACACCACCGACCCCGACATCCGCACCGGCAGAAAGTTTCTGGCCCAAGGCCTTCAGACCGCAGCCGGAGTGCCGGTGCAATGCGATGAGCCGCCGACGTTCAGCACCTTCCGGGTGGGGCTGTTCGGTCTGGACAAGTTGGCCGATATCGAGGGAACGGTGGCGCGACTGAGCGCCGCGATCGACCGGATCGCCTTGGCCTGATCCGATGTCCGAAGGTAACGCCGGCACGTCGAGCATCTACCTCGCCGCCGCCGAGGGCGGCACCGGCAAATCCGTGCTCGCGCTGGGCCTGCTGCACCTGCTGGCCGCCTCCTCGACCCGGGTCGGGGTATTCCGGCCGGTCGTGCGATCACTGGACGAGCCCGACGAGCAACTCGAACTGCTGCTGGCTCATGCCACCGCCACCATCGACGACCACGGTGCCTGCCGTGGCGTCACCTACCAGCAGGTCTTCGCCGACCGGGAGGCGGCGTTGGGCGAGATCGTCGCGCGTTTCCACGAAGTCGCCCGGCACTGCGACACCGTGCTGGTGGTCGGCAGCGACTACACCGACGTCGTCAACCCGAGTGAGTTGAGCTTCAACGCGCGCGTCGCGGTGAACCTGGGGGCGCCACTGGTGTTGGCGGTCAACGGCTACAACCGCGACGCGCAGGCCATCGCGGAGATCACCGAGCGTTGCCTGGCCGAAGTGGCCGCGGTACACGCCCATCCGGCGGCGGTGATCGCCAACCGCTGCGACCCGGACCGGCTGGCCGATGTCACCCAGGCGATCTCGGTACGCCTGGCCGGCATAGGCGTTCCGGCGTTCGCGGTTCCGGAGGTGGCGCTGCTGTCGGCCCCGACCATGGCCGAACTCTGCACCGCGCTGGGGGGCACTGTCTACAGTGGCGACCCGGAGTTGCTGCGCCGTGAAGCGCTCAGCGTCATGGTCGGCGGCATGACCGCTGAGAACATTCTCGATCGACTGTCCGAGGGCCAGGTGGTGATCGTGCCGGCCGACCGCTCCGACGTCCTGCTGGCATTGGTGAACGCGCATGAGGCACAGGGCTTCCCATCTCTGGCGGGGATCATCCTCAACGGCGGTCTGCTGCCTCACCCGGCCATCGACAAATTGGTGAAGGGCCTGCGGCCCACCCTGCCGTTGATCGCCACCAGCCACCGCACCTACGACACCGCCGAAAAGGTGTCGCACACCGGCTCGAAGATCACCGTCGGTGCGTTGCGCAAGATCGACACGGCGCTAGCCCTGGTGGCCGCGCACATCGACGGCGCCGAGCTGGCCGAGCGGATCCGGGTGCCGGCGTCGACGGTGATCACCCCGCAGATGTTCGAGTACCGGCTGCTGGAACGGGCCTGCGCCGACCGTCGCCACATCGTGCTGCCGGAAGCAACAGATGACCGGATCTTGTTGGCGGCCGGGCGGTTACTATCGCGCGGGATTGTCGATCTGACCCTGCTCGGCGTGGAAGGTGCAGTGCGCCAACGCGGCGCCGAGCTGGGAGTGGACCTGGACGCCGCGCGGGTGATCGACCCAGAGACCAGTGACCTGCGGGATACCTTCGGCGCCGAATACACCAGACTGCGCGCGCACAAGGGTGTGACCGAGGACCGTGCCCGCGAGATCATGCGCGACATCTCCTATTTCGGCACCATGATGGTGCATCTGGGGATCGCCGATGGAATGGTGTCGGGTGCCGTGCACACCACCGCCCACACGATCAGGCC
Source organism: uncultured Mycolicibacter sp. (assembly GCA_964292075.1). GTDB lineage: Bacteria > Actinomycetota > Actinomycetes > Mycobacteriales > Mycobacteriaceae > Mycobacterium. The sequence goes on along the minus strand of CAXYUC010000057.1, from coordinate 13,762 downwards.
GGCGTTCGAGATCATCCGGACCGCGCCCGGGGTGTCCACGGTCTCTAGTGTGTTCCTGATGTGCCTGTCCGACCGGGTGCTGGCCTACGGGGACTGTGCGGTGGTGCCCGATCCGACCATTGAGCAACTCGCCGATATTGCCATCTCCTCGGCGGCCACCGCGGCAGCGTTCGGCATCGAACCCAGAGTCGCGCTGCTGTCCTACTCGACGGGCGAATCCGGTTCCGGCGCCGGTGTCGACAAGGTTCGTGCGGCAACGCAATTGGTGCACGAGCGTCGCCCCGATCTACTCGCCGACGGTCCGATCCAATACGACGCCGCGGTCGACGAGGGGGTGGCCGCGGCCAAGATGCCGGACTCGCCGGTGGCGGGGCGGGCCACCGTGCTGGTGTTCCCAGACCTCAACACCGGTAACAACACCTATAAGGCGGTGCAGCGCAGTGCCGGTGCGCTCGCGATCGGCCCGGTGCTGCAGGGACTGGCCAAGCCCGTCAACGACCTGTCCCGGGGTGCGCTGGTCGACGACATCGTCTACACCGTGGCCATCACTGCAATCCAGGCGCAGGGCGTGACTCCGTGAACGAAACCGCATCCGGCCTGGTGCTGGTGCTCAACTCCGGCTCGTCGTCGATCAAATTCCAACTGGTCGACCCGGTGGCCGGGACCGCGGTGCTGTCCGGACTGGTGGAGCAGATCGGCGAGGCGGACAGCCCGGTGGCCGACCACGCCGCCGGGCTGCGGCTGATCCATCGGCAGCTCATCGACTCCGGCATTGACCTGGCCGCCGTCCGCGCCGTGGGGCACCGGGTGGTGCACGGGGGCAACCTGTTCCATGCACCCACACTGATCACCGATGAGGTGGTGGCCGAGGTGGCGCGGCTGGCCGAGCTGGCGCCGCTGCACAATCCGGCCAACGTCATCGGGATCGAAGTGGCCCGCAAGGACTTTCCCGACGTCCCGCATGTGGCGGTGTTCGACACCGGCTTCTTCCACTCGCTGCCGGCGGCCGCGGCCAACTATGCCATCGACCACGACGTCGCGACCCGATACGGTATTCGCCGCTACGGATTCCACGGCACCTCACATGAATACGTCTCCGGTGAGACCGCCGCCGTGCTGGGCCGTGACCCCGGCGAGTTGAACATCATCGTGCTGCACCTGGGCAACGGGGCTTCGGCTTCGGCCGTGCAAGGCGGGGTGGCCGTCGAGACATCGATGGGGTTGACCCCGCTGGAGGGCCTGGTGATGGGGACCCGCAGCGGTGACATCGACCCCGGGGTGTTGTTCCACCTCAACCGCACCGCCGGGATGGGTGTCGATGAGCTCGACGAGCTGCTGAACCGCCGCTCCGGGCTCAAGGGGCTCAGCGGGGTCAACGATTTCCGCGAGTTGCTGGAGAAGCGGGAGGCCGGCGGCGCGCTGGGCGAGGCCGCCGGACTGGCCTACGACGTCTACATTCTCCGACTCGGCAAATAACGGGGGGCCTACCTGGCGGGGCTGGGGCGAGGCGTCCCCATCGCCCTCACGGCCCGGGTGGGGGAGAACGCGCCCAGCGTGCGCGAGGACGCACTGGCCGGCCTGGACGGGCTGGGCATCGTCGTGGACCCCGACCGCAACCGCACCGGCAGGGGCGCCCGGATCATCTCGGCCGACGGATCGCGCACCACCGTCTTGGTGGTTCCCACCAATGAAGAGCTGGCGATCGCGCGGGCCGCCTGGCAGTTCGTGTGAGCGCCGCCCGCGATCGCGTCACCCGGCCCGGGGTAAAACCGGCGGTACTCGGCCCGCGAGCGCGCAGTAGCGGTACAGTCTCGTCCTGTGAAATTCGGCCGATCGACCGTGCTGCCAGCGCTGCTGGTTGTTGGCGCACTGACGGTTTCGGCCTGTGGCGGCGGCTCTGCTCAATTGGTGTCTGGCGAGGACCCGGCGGCGGGCGTGGACTGCGGGGGCAAGGAGGAACTGCATGCCGGCGGCTCGACGGCCCAAACCAACGCGATCGAGCAATTCGCGTACGCCTACTCCGGGGCCTGCCCCGGGCAGGCGCTGGTCTACAACGCCAACGGCTCCTCCACCGGAGTGGACGACTTCATCGCCAACGAGATCGACCTGGCCGGCTCCGAGGTCGCCATGGACCCCGCCAAGACGCAGCCGGAACGGGCCGCCGAGCGGTGCGGTTCGCCGGCCTGGGACCTGCCGGTGGTGTTCGGTCCGATTGCCGTCACCTATCACGTCAACGGGGTGAACAGCCTCAGCCTGGACGGGCCCACCCTGGCGAAAATCTTCAACGGCACCATCGGCAGCTGGGACAATCCCGCGATCAAGGCGCTCAACGCCGGTGTCACATTGCCCGCGCTGCCCATCCATGTGGTGTACCGCAGCGACCGGTCGCCGAACACCGCCAGTTTCCAGAAGTACCTCGAGGTCGCCTCTGACGGCGCGTGGTACGCCGGCGGCGCCGACATGTTCAACGGCGGCATCGGCGAAGCCGCTACCGGCAACAACGGCGCCGCGGCGGCCATGCAGACCACCGACGGATCCATCACCTACAACGAATGGTCGTTCGCGGTCGGCAAGCAGCTGCCCATGGTGCAGATCATCGCCGCGGCCGGCTGGGCCCCGGTGGCGATCTCCGCCGAATCGGTCGGCAAGACGATCGCTGGGGCGAAATTCGTGTCCGACGCGAACCCGAACAACGACCTGGTGCTCGATACGGCGTCCCTCTACCGGCCCACCGAACACGGCGCCTATCCCATTGTGTCGGCGACCTACCAGCTGGTCTGCTCGAAATACCCCGACGCCGCCACCGGCACCGCGGTGAAGGCGTTCCTGCAGGCTGCGATCGGTCCAGGCCAGGATGGGCTGGACCAGTACGGCTTCATTCCCTTGCCGCCGTCCTTCAAATCCAGGCTCCTGACCGCGGTCAACGCGATCTCGTGACCGTTCGCGGCGTCGGCGCCGGTTAGTCTGGTAGCCAATCTTTCGCCGCAGTGCGCGGCACTGTGGTCGAAGGGAGCGTCGTCGGTGAACAACCCCGTGCCGGGTTCGCGGACCGGATCGCGATTCGGCCCCTATCACTTGGGGCGGTTGCTCGGCCACGGCGTTGTGGGTGATGTCTACCGGGCCGAGGACACCCGCAACGACGAGACGGTGGCGCTGAAGCTGATCTCCGAATCGCTCTCCGCCGATGAGGCGTTCCGCAGCCGGCTCGAGGACGAAGCCGAAGCCGCCGGGCAGTTGACCGAGCCCCATGTGGTGCCGATCCGCGCCTACGGCGAGATCGATGAGGTGCTCTACCTGGAGGCGGGCCTGATCGACGGCACCGACCTGGCCACCGTCTTGGCCGACGGAGGTCCGCTGAGCCCGCCGCGGGCGGTGGCCGTGGTGCGGCAGGTCGCCGCGGCCCTGGACGCGGCACACAACGCCTACGTCGTCCACCGCGACGTCAAACCCGACAACATCCTGCTCACCGGCGACGACCTGGCTTATTTGATGGACTTCGGGGTGGCCGCGGCCATCGCCGAACCGGGCGTGCGGGCCAAGCCGGCTGTCGGCACCGTCACCTACATGGCGCCCGAGCGTCTGACCGGTGAGCAGGTCACGCACCTCGCCGACATCTACTCGCTGGCCGCTGTGTTGGCCGAGGCGCTCAGTGGGGTGTGTCCGTTCTCCGCCGACACCGTCGACGAGGCGATCGAAGAACGCCGCACCGCCGAGCCTCCGCAACCGAGCAAGCTGCGACCGGGGCGCGTTCCGGCGGCCATCGACGCGGTGCTGGCCCGCGGGTTGGCCCGCAAACCCGAGGAGCGCTACAGCAGCGCCGGTGAGCTCGCTGCCGCCGCCTACCAGGCGCTGACCGAGCCCGAACGCCACCAGGTGTCCCGGATTCTGCGGCGCGGCGAGCCGGCACTGCACCTGCCCGGCGGCCTGGAACCCGAGCCACGATCCGAGGGCCGGGGTGGCGGCGCACTGTCGGCCGGCGTGAGCCGTGCCGGATGGGCGCCGACGGGCATCGGATTCGGTGCGGTTTTGGGCACCGGTCTGGGCGGCCCGCCGCCGGCGCCGTTCCCGATGTCACCCCTGCTGCGCGGTGATCTGCACACCGGCACCCCGGCCATCCCCACCCCGTCCCGGCGATGGCGGCTACCCCGCAAGCCGGTGCTGGTGGCGGCCGCGGTGGTTGCCGCGGTGGCCGTCGCCGCCGGAATCGGGCACGTGGTGTCGCAGCCCTCGTCGGCGATGCCGGTGGCGTCACCTCCGCAGGAGGTGTTGCCGTTCACCGACCTGGACTACCGGCTCTCACCGGGTGGGGTGGCGCTGGACGGCGACGGCAACGTCTACGTCACCAGTGAGGGCATGCACGGGCGGGTGGTGCGCCTGGCCGCCGACTCGACCGCCTCGACCGTGGTGCCCTTCAGTGACCAGTACCAGCCGCGTGGCGTGGTGGTCGACAGCTTGGGCAACGTGTACTTCTCCGATGTCAACAATCGGGTGGTCAAGCTCGGCGCGGACGCCGAGACTCACACGGTGCTGCCGTTCGCCGGCCTGGACGACCCCGACGGGGTGGCGGTGGACTCCGACGGCGGCAACGTCTATGTCGCCGACCGCGGCAACGATATGGTGCTGCGCTTGGACACCGCCACCAATGCCCAGACCACGGTGCCATTCGTCGGTCTCAACAAGCCCGATGGGGTGGCAGTCGACACCGCCGGCAATGTCTACGTCACCGACACCGGCAACAACCGGGTGCTCAAGCTGGTGGCCGCCTCAGGCGAACAGGTGGTGTTGCCCTTCGCCGGGATCGTCGCGCCGTGGGGTATCGCGGTGGACGAAGCCGGCGACGTCTACGTCACCGAGCACAACCGCAACAAGGTCGTGAAACTGGCCGCCGGTGCCGCGATCCCGGTGGTGCTGCCGTTCACCGGACTCAATGCCCCGTTGGATGTCGCCGTCGACAAACGCGGCAATGTCTATGTCGCCGACCGCGGCAACGATCGCGTCGTCAAGGTGGACGCGAACAGCTGAGGGCTGCCTGAGCCGGAGGCGCTGTGACGGCTGCCTCACCGAAACGCCAGGTAACATTTTTTGGGTGGACAGTAGCGTCGCGGGCCCGGCAGCAGGCATCACCGATCCGGTGACCGAGGCCTCGGGCACGACCATCGGGCGCCACGACCACGACCACGACCACGACCATCACGCCGGGCACGCCCATGGCGGTCCCGTCCTGCGTGATGGGGGCTGGCATCGCGCAGCGACCTGGGCTCGCCGGCTTGCCTGGATCAGCCTGGTCCTAGTGGGAATCGAAGGCGTCGTGGGCCTGTGGCAGGGCCTGGCCGCCGGTTCGATCGCCCTGACCGGCTGGGCGCTGGGCGCCATTCCCGAGGCGCTGGCCGGGGCCGTGGTGATCTGGCGGTTCACCGGTGCCCGCACACTGTCCGAGACGGCTGAGCGGCGCGCTCAGATCGGCGTAGCGATCTCATTCTGGATCAACGCCCCCTATATCGCCGCGGAATCCTTACGTCACCTGTTCGGGGACCAGCGCAGCGAAGGCAGCGCCATCGGCATCGCGGTCACCGCCGCGGCCGTGCTGGTGATGCCGGTTCTGGGCCGCGCCCAGCGACGGCTCGGCACACGCCTCGGCTCGGCGGCGACCGTCGGTGAGGGCGTGCAGAACTATCTGTGTGCGATCCAGGCCGCCGCGGTACTGGTCGGGCTGACTCTCACCACGCAGTGGTCCGGCGGTTGGTGGCTGGACCCGCTGATCGGTCTGGGGGTGGCCGCCGTTTCGGTGTGGCAGGGCTTCCGCTCCTGGCGCGGCGAGGGCTGTGGCTGCTAAGCGCCGCTGAGATGTTGCGCCTATCGGCGCTAAGTCCCGACTGCCCTGGAGCTGGTGGTGGTGCTCGACAGGAACAGTCGGGACGGGAGACAGATTACGGCACGGACGGCACGGACGCCATCGGCGTCGCCGCCTCGGCGCCCAGCCGGTAGCGAATCAACCGCGAGCTGTTGGCGACGACGGCCACCGACGACGCGTTGTGCAGGATTGCCGCGAGCACCGGTGACAGCGCACCGCCGGCGCCGATCAACAGTCCTGCGGCGTTGACCGCGATCGACATGCCGTAGTTCTGCCGGATCACCTCGACCGCACGTCCGCCCAAGTCCCGGACGTCGAGCAGCCGACGCAGGTCGTCGTTGGCCAGGGCGACATCGGCGGTCTCCACCGCAACGTCGGTACCGGCCAGACCCATGGCGATCCCGATGTCCGCGGCGGCCAATGCCGGGGCGTCGTTGACGCCGTCACCGACCATGCCCACCACGTAGCCTTCGTCCTGAAGCGCGCGGACCACCTGCAGCTTGTCCTCCGGCAGCACCTCGGCTCGCCATTCGTCGATGCCGAGTTCGGTCGCCACCGCTGCCGCCGTCTCCGGGTGATCGCCGGTGAGCATAACTATGCGGCGAATGCCTTTGGCGCGCAACGCCTCAAGTACCTCACGTGACTCTGGGCGTACCTCGTCGCGCAGACTGATCAAGCCGACCAGGGTGCCGTCGACCGCCAGCAGCAGCGGGGTCTCAGCCTGCGCGCGTAGCTTGCTGACCCAGTCCGCCGCCTTCTTGGAGATGCGGACCTTCTCCGAGCGCAGCAGGTTCGGGCTGCCCAGCAGCAGGGTGCGGCCATCGGCCCAGGTGCGAATGCCCAGCCCCACCAGGACTTCACACTCCTCGTGCGGCGGGATGCTGATGTGGCGTTCCTCGGTAGACCGGATCACCGCTTCGGCCAGCGGATGACGGGAATGCAACTCCGAGCTGGCAGCGTAGGCGAGCACCTGTTCTGGCTGCCAATCCTTATGGATGGCAACGATATTGGTCACCACCGGCCGGCCCAACGTCAGCGTGCCGGTCTTGTCGAACACGATCGCATCCACCCGGCCGGCCTGCTCCAGATGCGAGCCGCCCTTGATCAGGATGCCGCGCCGGGCGCCATTGCCGATCGCCGCGCTGATCGCGGTCGGCGTGGCCAGCCCCACCGCACAGGGGCAGGCGATCAACAGCATTGTCATCGCGCGACGGACGTCGCCGGTGAGCACCAAGGTGATCGCCGACAGGATGAACGAGGCCGGCACGAAGCGGCGGGAGAAGTTCTCGCCGACGGTCTGGATCGGTGCGCGGTCGTGCTGCGCCTCCTCGACGCGACTGATGATGCGGCCGATCACGGTCTGGTTTCCCACCGCGGTGGCCCGGACCACCACTCGGCCGCGCACCACCACCGAACCGGCATGCACTCGCGCCCCGGCGATCACGCTGACCGGCAGGGTCTCGCCGGTAATGGCCGATTGGTCGACGATGGCGTCCCCGTCGACGATCTCGCCGTCGACCGGGATCGCCACGTGGTCGTGGACGATCACCTCGTCGCCGATCTGCACCGTGTCGATCGGCACCTGAATCTCGGTACCGTCGGCCAAACGGACCCAGGCGGTGTCCTGGTTGCCGCGCAGCAGATCCGAGATGGCACGGCGAGTCCGCCGCAGCGTCAGATCCTGCAGGTACTCACCGATGTTGAGCAACCACAGCACCGTCAGCGCGACCACGTTCTCGCGAAGTATCAGGCTGGCCACGGTCGCGGCGGTCACCAGTGCGTCGGTGCCGGCCTTGCCGGACCGGATCGAGCGCAGCGCGCCCCGCAGGAAGGGATAGCCCATGAAGACCGTGGCGCCGGTCGCGACGAGCTGGCCGCTGGGCCCCAACAGCGGCGGCCGGGCGAAGACGTAGCGGCGCATCCCCAGCAGTGCCAGCGCCGCGCCGCCGATCACCATGCGCAGCACGTCGGTGTTGCTGACGTCGGCCGAACGCGGCGTGCGGGCCGGAATCAGCTCGGCGGCAACGGTGGCCGCGGACGCGATGGCCGCGAGGATCTCCCCGGTGTCACTCCGCTTGGGGGAGTACCAGACCACGACCGAGCCGGTACGCGGATAGGCGTGCACGGTACGTACCCCGTTGACGCGGCCGGCGGCCTCTTCGGCGGCCACCGCACGTCGTGAGTCGCCCCGGACCCACGGCACCTGCACCCGCATCCGGCCGGCCGCGTCGGACACGACGGTCAGCTCATCGTGGTCGGCGGGCACGATTGCAATGACGCCGCTGCTGTTCATCGCTGCGCTCCCCATCGTCGGCGCCGGGCGATCAGTGGTCGTGGTCGTGCTCGACGGCCGCTGCCGGCGGGGCGGCCTCCTCGCCGATGCGCTCACGAGCCTCGGCAACCACGTCGGCCACCTTCAGTCGCGCCGACTCGGCGACCTCTTCGGCTCGCCGGGTTCCGCGCAGACTCCACTCGGTGGCCGCCACCGCCGCTTCGTGCAGCGGAGCCTTCGCCAGTGCCCGGCGCGCCACCTCGTAGGCGCTCACGCCGACCAGTCCGGTGAACACCGTCGATGCGGCTTTCACCAGCAATCCCTGCACTGCCATGAGTCATCTCCTTTTTCGTACGGCGGGTTGTTGTGAGTGAGAGTATCAGCATATAAGCATTTATGCATGTGTCGTGGGTCTCGGCTTGGCGCGTGCTTCGCCCCGATGGGGGACGGAAGTGGGTGCCCAGTGGGACCCTGGCGACGACATGGGCGTGTCGTGTCGTGAAATTCCCACTCGCGGCCGTGGCGGGCGGTTCAGGCGAGGTTTCGGGTGACCTTCTCGCTGGCCCGGCGGCGCTCTTGCAGGTCGGGATCGGGGTTGGTGACCTGCACCAGTGACGCGCCCACGGCGAACACCGTCAGCAGGTTCTCGATCAGCGCGGTCGGGTTGTTCCAGTCCTTGGTCGACCACACCCGATCCGACGACCTCAAACCCAGTGTTGCCGCGCACTTGTCGCACGACGCCAGCACGTCGTCGGCCGACGATCCGGCCAGCGCTGGGCCGGGGGCGCGTTCGGCGACGATCTGGTCGCCGTGCACCCGCACCGCGGTCGCATAGTCGGTGACGCCCACCGGCAGGTCCGGGACAGGGCGGCCAAACGGGTCCAGGGACAGCACCACCACCTCGCCGGCGGTGGCGGCCACTGCCGCGTCGGCCTCGCCGAGCCGGTCGGCGGTGCACAGTGCGATGTCGGCATCGCCGTCCGGCGCGTCCAGCAGCACTTCGGCCCCGATCCACCAGGCGCCGAACAGCACCGCCGCCGTCTGCCAGTGCGCGGGCAACAACACCGCGATGCGACTGCCCGCTCCGGCGCCGAGCTCGTCGCGCAGCAGGTTGCCGGTCTTGGCGGCCCAGTTCGTCAGCGTCGCCGCGGACAGTTCGATGCGCTCGGCGGTGGCGTCGTCGTAGTAGGTGATTCGTGGCCCCACCGGGTCGGCGCGCATGATCGGATCAAGGATCGCCGAGCTGAGGTTGATCACCGCAGCGACGTTAGTCGACGTCTGGGTTCGCGCTGACGTGTGCTCGTCGGCCAGGGGCGACGAGCATCGGAGTCAGGAAGTAAACAATCGTGGATCGGCCAAGACTGCGGCGGGAGGCACGTCTCCCACTCGTCTTGCCACGAAGGGGTATTCCTCTGTGGCTCCCTCGGTTCCGCACTCATTGGTCATGGTCGTTACCGTAGCCACTCCTGCCAGCGAACCGTCGGCCTGCGGGGTCCACGTCTTTGTGGTACGGACTGTAGGAGATAGCTCGGGGCCGGTCTGTCCATTTCGAGTCACCGTACACGTGGGGATGAGCCGGTCGATCGCATTCGATTCCCACTGCCCATCGATAAAATGAAGGACATCTGAAAGCGTAATTGGCATTTGATGGTTGTTGGCGTCTAGCTCGACACCGGTGGCGGCACACCCCGTCGAACCGCACCACGAACGAAATGCCCACCAGGCATGTCTGGAGTCCGCAGGCACAGGCGTCGTCACACCATTGAGCTTCCGGGTGGCCTTGTCATAGTCGAAATCCAAACGGTAGGCGCCGTCGAGAACCGGTCCGTCAGAACTCGGCGCTGGCGAGGTCGCGGAGTTCGGCAGCGATGTATTGAAGGTCGCGGGGTCGGCTATGCCAACACCGGTAGGCGCATCCCCTGTCCGGGTTGCCGTAAACGGGACCTGGAGGACCGTGCCTTGAAGACCGCACTCACTCGTAACCACCGTATTGGTGAGGACGCCTCGTAGCGTGCCGTCGGGTTGCGGTTGCAATGCCAAGGAGTGTGCTTCGGTGTCGTTCCCAGGTACCCACGTGCCGCCCTCGATGCGGCACTTTGAGCGCTGGTTCGATCTGTTGGCCATCTCTGCTTGCCACTGGTCGTCTATGAAACGCAAGGTGGCCGTCTCACGGGAATTGTTCGCCACCGCATGGTTAGCGGGGTCCAGTTTGGTTCCCGCAGCGACACATCCGGCGGATGTGCATTGGGAACGAAATGCCCACCAGGTCGCGTTGTCTTCCTCCGGGGCCGGTGTTTCGTTCGACGGGCCTGGCGACGGTGCACTCGGGGGAGGTCCGTCTTCGGTGACCGGGCTTGCCGAAGGGGAGACCGGAGGGGAGGGCACGCCGTTCTGCGTTTGTTGCTCGAGGTGGTACGTCAGCCGGTAGGTGCCGTCCAGTGCCGCAGCAGGGGGTGTGGGGGCGCCGAATCGCTGATGCGTTTGCGTGGCAACGACGACCCCGGCGGCGGCGAGTACGAGAATCACGATGGGGATTGCCCAACGGGTCCATCGGCGCTTAGCGGTGGGGTGGCCGCCAGAGGAGTTGGTGTCGGATGGACTGGCGGTCTGCACCTGTTCGACGGGGGTGACCATGGTGTGCGCGGTCGCGGAAAGACCTTGTGGCGCTGTGATTGCTGACAGTGAGCGGGCGAACTCTGCGCATGAAGCGAACCGATCGGTTGGACTCTTCGCCAGGGCACGTGCGAGCACTGGGTCCAGCGCGGCGAGGTCCGGCCGTGCGGCGGCAATCGACGGTGGTGGTGAGGCCAGGTGTCGGCTGATGACCGCTGCGGGATTGGAAAGCGGGAACAGTGGAGTCCCGCAAAGTAAGTGGTAGGCGGTAGCGGCCAATGCGTACTGGTCGGCGCGGCCGTCGATCGGTTCGCCCATCAGCTGCTCGGGCGCTGCGTAGGGGAGGGTGCCGAGGGCCACGTTGGTGGCCGTCAGGCCACCCACATCACCCATGGGTCGTGCGATCCCGAAGTCTCCCAGCAAGACTCGTCGTTCACCGCCTTGCGGGTCGCTGAGCAGGATGTTGGCGGGTTTGACGTCACGGTGCAATAGGCCGCGCTGATGGGCGTAATCGAGTGCGTCGGCTACGGCCGAAACGATCGATTCGACGACGCCGGCCGGTATTCCGCCGGGGTAATGTTGCGCCAGCAACGTGGCGGCGTCGGTCCCCTCGACGTAATCCATGGAAATCCAGAGTTGGCCGTCGGACTCGCCGCGGTCATTCACCCGAACCACGCCGGGATGCCACAAGGTAGCGGCAAGGTCGGCCTCTCGGATAAACCGCATTCGGAATTCTTCGTCGGTAGAAAACTCGGGCCGCAGAATTTTGAGCGCATCGCGGCGTGGCAGGCGCGGATGCTCGGCCAGATACACTTCGCCCATTCCGCCGGTACCCAATATCCGAACAATGCGGTACCCGGCAAAAAACGTTCCCTGAGCTAACGCCATGCGGTGATATTAATGCTGATCGATCCGGATTCAGCTACCGTCGTCGCCCAGGCAAAGCTGATTCCCGATCAGTTCACGCACTGCGGGTCGTTGGAACCCGCGGTCAGAATCGGTGACGCAACGGGGATTTGGGGCGCCTCGCCGTCGTCGTAGCTGGAGATGCCGGCCGCCTGCGCGCTGCTGCCGCCGGAGCCCAGGCCCGACCCGGGCCCGGTGTAGTCGTTGGCCAGCACGACGCGCACCGCGCCGGTCGGGACGGATTCGTTGGACACCACCGGCAATCCGCCCAGGTCCCTGGCCACCGCCCGTGCGCCGGGGTCGTCGGCCGAGGCGGCCTGCACCTGACTGGTGGGTACGTGCCCGGACTCGTTGTTTCCGACCGATCCGGTGCCGAATCCCTTGGCGTTGAGCACCCCGGAGACCGCGGCGGCCAGTCCGTTGATGTCGGTGTCGTTGAGCACGCTGGCGGTGGTCTGTTCCGGGTTGTAGGCCAGCAGCTCGGTCTTGCCCTCGTCCTGGTCGTGCAGCAGCCCGGCCACCCAGTCGGCCACCTGGCCGGGGTCGACGCGCACCACGCTCTGCATTCCGTCGTCGCTCCAGCCCGACTCCTCGAGCACCGGGATGGTGGCGAACGCCACCTTGCCCGCGGCTAGGTCTTGGGCCTTGGTGACGAAGTCGATCACGTCCCAGCCGGCCGACAGCACCACCGACCGCTGTACCGCGGCCTGCAGCCGCGACAGGGTGCCCGGACTGGACAGCGTCTTGCCGGAGATGACCTGGTGCGCCAGCGACGCCATCACCGTCTGCTGGCGCCGGACCCGGTCCAGGTCGCCGTGCGGGAGGTCGTGGCGCTGCCGCACGAAGCTGAGCGCCTGGGCGCCGCCGAGCCGCTGCCAGCCCGCCGGGAAGTCCGCGCCGGAGAGCTCTTCGTACACCGGCTCCTTGAGGCAGACGTCGACGCCGCCGAGGGCATCGGTGATCAGCGCGAATCCGAGCAGTCCGATCTCGGCGTAATGGTCGACGGTGACTCCGGTCAGATCGGCCACCGTCTTGATCAGGGCCTCGCGGCCCGCTTCGGTACCGCGTGCCTGTGCCTGGATCGGGTCCATCCCGGATGCGACGAGCGCGTCGGCGGTCTCCAGCCGGGTGGCCCCGTAGACGCCGTTGATCTTGGTCTTGTCCAGGCCGGGCGCGGCCACGTAGGAGTCGCGGGGGATCGAGATCGCAGTGGCCGACTTCCCGTTGTTGGGGATCCGGACCAGGATGATCGTGTCGGTATTGGTGGCTTCGTCGTCGCCGACCCGCAGTGCGGACAGCTCTTCGGGGGTCAGCGGATTGCCGTGGGCGTCGGTGCGGCTGTCCATCCCGACCAGCAGGATGTCGACCGCGCCGTCGGATCCGCCGTTGCCCAGCGCCAGCGATGAGACGTGGAAGATGCCGTCCTCGAACGACCGGACTTGGCTCCAGGCGACGCCGGTACCCAGGACGACGGCGACGGCTGCCACCGTGGCGATCACACGAACCACACGTTGCGCAGGCATCACTTCAGATTACTTGCGTAACTGCTGTATCGGCGGTAGCCGAGTGCGGCGTGCCAGACTTGGCGGTCATGACTACTCGGCCGCGGATGGTGATCACCGGTGCCGGCGGCCAAGTCGGCACTTTCCTGGCGAAACGCGCCGCCGAGGCCGGTCGTGACGTGCTGGCACTGACTTCGGCGCAGTGCGACATCACCGATGCCGCCGCGGTGGACGCCGTGGACCTACGGCCCGGTGACGTGCTGATCAACTGTGCGGCCTACACCCAGGTCGACGCCGCCGAGACCGACGCCGAGCGTGCCCACGCCGTCAACGCGGCCGGACCCGGCCACCTGGCGGCCGCCTGCGCGCGAGCCGGGGCGCGCCTGATCCACCTCTCCACCGACTACGTCTTCGACGGCGACTTCGGTGGTGCCGCGCCGCGCCCGTACGAACCGGGAGATGCCACCCGGCCGCTGTCCGTCTACGGCAGCACCAAACTGGCCGGCGAGAACGCGGTGCTGGCGGCCTTGCCGGGCGCCCTGGTGGTGCGCACCGCCTGGGTCTACACCGGTGCCGCCGGCGGGACCGGATACTTCGCGATGTTGCGCGGGCGGGCTG